>CAXUEX010000015.1:0-30499 GCA_964250215.1 uncultured Acetobacteraceae bacterium
GGGCATGGTGGCGGCCAAGCGGAGCAGCGCCTCGCGCAGCTGCGCGCACCAGAGGTGGGTGGGACGGACGATCAGGAGATGGCGGATTTTTCCCGGGCAGGCTTCGGCGATCGCGTCCGCGATGCGGGCGATGACTTCGAGCAGGGCGAGGATGATTTCGGGGGGTTGCTGGGGTGGCACAGTTAGGGACACTAACGGTATCCGGGTGTTTGGTCAAGGGGTTTTTTGCGGCCTGTGGTGGCGGGGGGTGTGGTCGATCCGGGACATCCGGCGTCGATTACGTAACGATCTTCATGGTTGCTACGTTCCGTCTTCCCCTACGTTCCGTCCCCAAGGAGGCGGATGGCGCTGCGCTTATCCGCCCTACGATTGTTGCAATGATGCTGCGATCTGAGGTGGCCTAGTTACCGCGTAGGCGAGCCTGCTAGCCGCGGATATCTTTTATTACACCGGAGAAATCGAGGCTGCCGTTGCCTTCGGCAACGAACCGCTCATAGATCTCGGTCGCGGCGCGGCCGAGGTCGGTGCGGGCGGCGGCGGCGGCGGCCTGGGACAGGCGGAGATCCTTCAGCATCAGCGCGGCGGCGAAGCCGCCGGCGTAATCGCGGTTGGCGGGGCTCGCCGGGACCGGGCCGGGCACCGGGCAATACGTCGTGAGGCTCCAGCACTGGCCCGACGACGTGGACGCGACGCGGAACAGGGCCTCGTGCGACAGGCCGAGTTTTTCCGCCAGAACGAAGGCCTCGCTCACGGCGATCATGGAAATGCCGAGGATCATGTTGTTGCAGATTTTCGCGGCCTGGCCGGCGCCGGGGCCGCCGCAACGGACGATGTTCTTTCCCATGGCGGCGAGGAGCGGCTCGGCGGCTTCCATGCCGTCGGCATCGCCGCCCAGCATGAAGGTGAGGGTGCCGGCTTCCGCGCCGCCCACGCCGCCCGAGACCGGTGCATCGACGCCGCGCATGCCGGCGGCGGCCGCGCGCGCATGCGCGGTGCGCGCCTCGTTCAAGTCGATCGTGGAACTGTCGATGAAGAGCGTGCCGGGGGCGGCGGCTTTCAGCAGGGCCGTTTCGTAAAGCTCGATCACGTGGCGGCCGGAGGGCAGCATGGTGACCACCGCCTCCGCTTCGCGCACCGCGTGCGACGGCTCGTCCACAATCGCCACGCCGCCCGCAGCGGCCGCCTCGCGCGCCGCCGGCACGGGGTCGAAGCCCCAAACATGATGGCCGTCCTTCACCAGGTTGCGCGCCATCGGGCCACCCATGTTGCCGAGCCCGAGAAAGCCGATCTTCGCCATGGAACGCGCCCTCAGTTCAGCGTCGGGATCACGAAACTGGCCCCTTCCTTCGCGCCGGACGGCCAGCGCGAGGTCACGGTTTTAGTTTTGGTATAGAAACGCACCGAATCCGGCCCGTGCTGGTTCAGGTCGCCGAACCCCGATCGCTTCCAGCCGCCGAATGTGTGATACGCGAGCGGCACGGGGATCGGCACATTCACCCCCACCATGCCGACCTGCACGCGATGCACGAAATCGCGCGCCGCATCGCCATCCCGCGTGAAGATTGCCACGCCGTTGCCATACTCATGCTGGTCCGCCAGCCCCAGCGCTTCTTCATAATTTTCCGCCCGCACCACGGAAAGCACCGGGCCAAAAATCTCCTCCTTGTAGATGCGCATCTCCGGCTTCACGTGATCGAACAGCGATCCACCGATGAAAAATCCGCCCTCGTAGCCCTGCATCGCGAAATCCCGCCCATCCACCGCCAGCGTGGCACCTTCGCGCACGCCGATGTCGATATAGTCGCGCACGCGGTGCAGCGCATCTTGCGAAACCAGCGGCCCATAATCCGCGCCCGCATCGGTGGAAAGGCCGATCCGCAGCGCTTCCACGCGCGGCACCAGCCGTTCCATTAGCGCATCGGCCACCTTGCGGCCCACGGGCACCGCCACCGATATCGCCATGCAGCGCTCCCCCGCCGAGCCGTATCCGGCGCCGATCAGCGCGTCCACGGTTTGATCGAGATCGGCATCCGGCATCACGATGGCGTGGTTCTTCGCGCCGCCGAAACATTGCGCGCGTTTGCCATGCGCCGCCGCGGTGGAATAGATGTGTTGCGCAATCGGTGTCGATCCGACGAAGCCCACCGCGGCAACGCGCGGATCGGTCAGCAGCGTATCCACCGCTTCGCGATCGCCGTTCACCACGTTCAGCACGCCCGGCGGCAGCCCGGCTTCCACGAACAGCTCGGCCAGGCGCAGCGGCACGGAGGGATCGCGCTCGGAGGGTTTCAGCACCATGGCGTTGCCGCAGGCGAGCGCGGGGCCGGCCTTCCACAACGGAATCATCGCCGGAAAATTGAACGGCGTGATCGCCGCCACCACGCCCAGCGGCTGGCGCAGCGAATACACATCGATGCCGGTGCCGGCATTGTCGGTGAACTCGCCTTTCAGCAGATGCGGAATGCCGATCGCGAACTCCACCACGTCCAGCCCGCGCAGAATGTCCCCCTTCGCGTCCGGAAGCGTTTTGCCGTGCTCGGAGGAGAGCAGCCGCGCGAGTTCGTCCATGTGCGCATGCACCAGCTCCACAAAGCGCATCAGCACACGCGCCCGGCGCTGCGGGTTGATGGCGGCCCAGCCCGGCTGCGCCGCCGCCGCGTTCGCGATCGCCGCCTGCATTTCGGCGCGGCTTGCCAGCGGCACGCGCGCTTGCACCTCGCCGGTATTGGGATCGAACACGTCGGCGGTGCGGCCGGAACCCGGAACGTGCTGGCCACCGATGAAATGCATAAGCGTGCGGGGCATGGAACACCTGATCTTGCGAGAGGGGAGGAATTGCCACCGTGTTTAAAGCCGGCCGCCGCCCCGGGCAAAGCCGCCGCCGGAATGGGTGGCAGGCGGCACGCGCGGGGGCTACAAGGCAGGCATGAAGCTCACCGCCGCGCGGCTGGACCGCATCAGCCCCAGCCAGACCATTGCCATCAGCAGCCAGGCGCGCGCGCTGAAGGCCGCCGGCCGCGACATCATCAGCCTGTCGGCCGGCGAGCCCGATTTCGACACCCCGGCCAACATCAAGCAGGCCGCGATCCGCGCCATCGAACGCGGCGAGACGAAATACACCGACGTGGGCGGCACGCCGGTGCTGCGCCGCGCGATCGCCGCGAAGTTCAAGCGCGATAGCGGGCTGGAATACGATATCTCGGAAATCATCGTATCCACCGGCGGCAAGCAGGTGATCTACAACGCCATGCTCGCGACGCTCGATGCCGGCGACGAGGCGATCATCCCGAGCCCCTGCTGGGTCAGCTATCCCGATATCGTGGCGCTGGCCGAAGCCACGCCGGTGATCGTGCCGTGCGGCCAGAACAACGGGTTCAAGCTGCGCGCCGAAGATCTGCAAGCCGCGATCACGCCGCGCACGAAATGGTTTCTGCTGAACTCGCCGTGCAATCCCACGGGCGCGGCCTATTCCGAAGCCGATCTGCGGCCGCTCTGCGACGTGCTGCTGCGCCACCCGAATGTGTGGATATTCACCGACGATATTTATGAAAAGCTCGTCTATGACGGTTTCCGGGCCGTTACCGTCGCGCAAGTGGAACCCAGGCTGCGCGACCGTACCGTGACGATGAACGGCTGCTCGAAAGCCTATGCGATGACCGGCTGGCGCATCGGTTTTGCCGGCGCGCCGGCGGCGCTGGTGAAGGCGATGGACAAGCTGCAGAGCCAGTCCACCTCCAACGCCAGCTCCATCAGCCAGGCGGCCGCGCTGGCGGCGCTGGAGGGGCCACAGGATAGCGTGGCTGAAATGGCCGCGGTGTATCGCGAGCGCCGCGACATTGTGGTGGCAGCGCTGAACGCCACTCCGGGCCTGAACTGCCACAAGCCGGAAGGCGCGTTTTATGTGTTCCCCGGTCTGCACGGCTGCATCGGCAAGACCAGCGCCGCCGGCCAGCGCATCGAAACCGACGAGGATTTCGTCGGCGCGCTGCTCGCGGAACAAGGCGTGGCGGCCGTGCACGGTTCGGCTTTTGCTTATCCCGGGCATTTCCGCGTCAGCTACGCCACCGATACGAATTCGCTGATCGAGGCCTGCCACCGCATCCGGCGCTTCTGCGAGTCGCTGTCCTGAGCCCGGCGGCAGGGTCGGCTTTTCCGCCGCTCTCCGCGCTCGCGGTCCGCACCGAAATCGCGGCCACCATGGCCACTGCCGCCCGCGCCCGCGAACTGCGCGCGGCGGGCCGCGACATCATCTCGCTCACGCTCGGCGAACCGGGCTTCGCCACGCCGCCGCACATCGTGGAAGCGGCGCACCAGGCGGCGCTTCGGGGCGAGACCAAATACCCGCCGATTGCCGGCACGGCCGCCCTGCTCGCGGCCATCCGGGAAAAATTCCGGCAGGAGAACGGGCTGGCGTTCGGGCCGGACGAGGTGCTGGTGGCGCATGGCGGGCGGCAGATTATTTTCGATGCGTTTGCGGCCACGCTCGATGCCGGCAGCGAAATTGTCGTTCCGGCCCCATACTGGAATGCCTACCCGCTGCTGGCCCGCATGTTCGGCGCGACGGCTTCTGCGGTTGTCTGCGATGCCGATCGGGATTTTCTGCCCGATCCCGCCGCTCTCGCCGCCGCGATCACGCCGCGCACGCGCTGGCTGGTGCTGAACTTTCCCAACAACCCCAGCGGCGCGGTGTGCCCGCCCGAACACCTGGGCAGGATCGCCGAAGTGCTGCGGCCGCACCCCCATGTGTGGATCCTTTCCGATGAGATCTACGAACAGACGGTTCATGACGGCACGCGAAACACCGGCATAGCCGGCATCGCCGCCGATCTCGGGCCGCGCACGCTCACGCTCAGCGGCGTGTCGAAAACCTATGCGATGACCGGGTGGCGCGTTGGTTACGCGGGCGGACCGGCGCCGCTGATTGCCGCGATGGCGCGCGTGCAGGGCCAGAGCACGGGCGGCGTTTCCCCCATCGCCCAGGCGGCGGCGCTGGCGGCGCTCACCGGCCCGCAGGATTGCGTGGCCGAGATGCGGGCCGCCTATGCCACGCGGGCGGCCAATATGGCGCGGGCGCTGCACGCCATTCCCGGCCTGCGCTGCCGCCGGCCGCAGGGCGCGTTTTACCTGTTTCCGGAGGTGTCCGGCTGCCTTGGCCGCCTGAGCCCGGGGGGGCACCCACTGCAAACCGATGCCGATCTCGCCGCGGCTTTGCTGGAGGAGGCCGGGGTTGCTGCCGTGCACGGGGCGGCGTTCGGCCTTTCGCCGCATCTTCGTTTCAGCACCGCGGCCACCGACGCGGAACTTGAAGCCGCCATCCCCCGCATTGCCGCGTTTTGCGCCGCGCTTCGCTGATCGGCGGCACCACCGGGAAGCTGCGATCAACGAAGCCGAAACCTTCCCGCCGTAGCTTCCGCCGCGATTGCAGGATTGGCCCCGCAGGATGGGCGAGTATCGAGCGTTGTCCTCTCCCCCGCGCCCGGCCGTGCCGCGCGAGGCGGCCATCCTGCCGCCGCTTGCGCAAGCGGCGCTGAACGGGGTGCGCTTCGGCCTGATCGCGCTGGATCGCGAGCTCGTGGTTCGTCTTGTGACACGCCAGGCTGCGGAAATGCTCGGCCTGTTCCATGGCACGCAATCCGGCGGTGTGCCGATCCTGCGCATGCTCGCGCAGAGCCACGTGCTGGATGAAGCGGCGCTGCAAGCCTTTGCGGCTGCATTGCACAACATTGAATCCGCGGCGCCGCGTGAAATGCTGCTGCCGCTCCCCGCGCCCACCTTCTGCCGCACGCTCGCGCTGGAAATCCGCCGCGCCGGCGATTGCGGCTTCGTGATCACGATGGAGGACATCACCAGCCAATCGGCGCTGCAGGATTGTCGCGTCGCACAGCTCGAAACCGATCCGGTCACGGGCCTGCCGCATCGCCAGCATTTTCTGCGCGTGCTGCGCGAAGCGCTGGATGCCGCGCCGGCGTCGCTGGCCGTGCTGCGCCTGGGCCTGCGCCGCTTTCGGCCGGTGAACGAGGCACTTGGCAATGCGGGCGGTGATGCTCTGCTGCGTCTCGCTGGCGGCCGGCTCGGCGGCTGCCTGCGCGGCACCGATCTGCTGGCGCGCTACGGCGCCGCGGAATTCGCCGCCATTCTGCACAATGCCCAAGATCGCGAAGCGCTCGCCCGCCTGGCCGAGCGCATCACCCAATTGCTCTCGCGCCCCTACCTCGTCGAAGGCCAGCTCATTACGCTCGGCGCCAGCATCGGCATGGCCTGCGCGCCCGAGGACGGCGACACGATCGATGTTCTCATGGCGAATGCCGGCCTGGCGCTGGCCGCCGCCCGCGCCGAAGCCCGTGGTGAGCCGCAATTCTTTGAGCCACGCCTGACCGAAGCCGCGAGCCGCCAGCAGAAGCTCGAGTCCGATCTCGGCCGCGCGCTGGCCGCGGGCGAGTTCGAGCTGCATTATCAGCCGCAGGTGGAACTCGGCTCGGGCTGTGTGCGCGTGCTGGAGGCGCTGATCCGCTGGCGCACCGAATCCGGCCTGATTCCGCCGTCCGATTTTATCCCGATTGCGGAGCAAACCGGCCTGATCGAGCCGCTCGGCGAGTGGGTGCTCGATCGCGCGTGCCGTGACGCCGCTTGCTGGCCCGACGGTATATCGGTCGCCGTGAACGCCTCGCCGCTGCAATTCGAAAGCGGCCATTTCGCAACCACCGTCGCGCGCGTGCTCGAGCGGACCGGCCTGCCCGCACATCGGCTGGAGGTGGAAATCACGGAAAGCCTGCTGCTGCGCGGTCTGGACAGCGTTTGCGCCACGTTGGACAAGCTGCGACGGCTGGGCGTGGCGATTGTGCTCGACGATTTCGGCACCGGCTATGCCGCGCTGAGTCAGCTCACGCGTTTCCGCTTCGACAAGATCAAGATCGATCGCTCCTTCATCAGCGCGTCCGACACCGGCGCGGAGCACGAAGCCATCGTGGGGGCCATCGCCACCCTCGGCGCCAGGCTGTGCGTCGCCACCACGGCCGAGGGCGTGGAAACCGCGGCGCAGCTAGACCGCATGCGCAGCCATGGCTGCACCCAGGTGCAGGGCTATTACTTCAGCCGCCCCGTCCCCGCCGCTGCCATTCCCGGGCTCCTGGAAAGGCTGTGCGCGAGCCACCCTGTGGCCGAGCTTGGCTGACTTCGGGAAGAAGCTGCCTCAGCCCACGCCCGTGTTGTCGTCGCCGTGCCAGATCGTCGCCACGATGGTGATCTCCGTCACCGTCACGCCGGTATAGCCCTGCTGCTTCCAGGTCTGCGCCACGATCGTGGCCTGTTCCACGGTATCCTCCCGATGGGTTGCCGGAGCTCCATCCTTCTGGCCTTGAATCATATATGGCATCCCATGCCTCCCGTGCTGCCACACTCATTCTAAGGTCGTGTCAAAATTCGGCAAGGGCCGGGGCGAAGGTCGGCAACGGGATCGCCCTATCCCCGCTTCTCGAACGAAGCCGCGATCGTGATCTGCAAATCGTTCGAGATTGCCGGCACCAAATTGTCCACGCCCCAGACGCTGCGCCGCAATGTGCCCGCCAGGGAAAACCCGAGCTGCTCGCGGCCGCTGAAAGGGCTCACCGCCGCGCCATTGAATGTTGCCCGCAACAATAGCGGATGGGTCTCGCCATGCAGAGTCAGCTCCCCGCGGACGTCCGCCGTGTTCCCGCCCGTTGGCACCACTTGCACCGATCGAAAACGCATGGCGGGGAAATGCGCCGCATCCAGCCACCCCGGCCCCCGCAGCTTCTCATCCAGCACGGCGTTCGTGGTGTGCAGCGAAGCCACCGGCACGCTCACTTCCACCGTCATTGAAGCTGGATCGGCCGGATCGAAGCGCAGCGTGCCTTCACAGTCCGAAAACACGCCGGAATATTCCGTTAGCCCCAAATGCATCACGCTGAACAGCACCTGCGTATGCGCTGCCTCCACGGCATAGATCCCGGCCGGCGCCCGCATGGGATCGGCATCGGGCGGCGACCAGGCGGCGCTGAGCAGCGCGCTGCACGAGCCCAGCAGCAGGGCGGCGACAAACACGATGCGGCGCATGACGCCATTTCGGCGCAGGGCCGGCCCGGATGCAAGAGCGGGCTGCCGTGCCGCGGTCGGGCTTGGCCTTAGCTTTGGCCGGTCTTGTCAACCCCGGGCGGGTAAGCAACCCCTGGCGGCGCCGGCCTGAACGCGGCTACGTTTCGCCGCCGATCAAACGGGGGGGTCCGGACCATGCCGCCAGTGCTGAGCGCCGCCGAAGCCGTGCGAAACATCGCCTCCGGCGAGCGTGTGTTTCTGAGCGGTCTCGCCTCCACCCCATCCACGCTGATCGCTGCCCTCGCCGCGCGTGCCCCGGAGCTGCGCAAACTGCGCATTCTGCACATGCTAACGTTGGGGGATGCGCCGCATATTGCCCCTGCGTGCCTGGATAGCTTCTTTACCGAAACGGTATTCCTCGGCGCGAACAGCCGCGATGCGGTGCTGAACAACCGCGCCGACTTCATTCCCGCCTTCCTGCACGAAGCGCCACGCCTGGTCGCCGGCGGCCGCGCCCCCGACTGGGCCTTGGTGCAGCTCAGCCCGCCCGACCGGCACGGCTTCTGTTCCGTAGGGCCCTCGGGCGATGTGGGGATCGGTGCCATCGCCAACGCACGGCACGTGGTTGCCGAGATCAATTCGCTGCTGCCCCGCACGCACGGCAACACGCTGGTGCCACTCGATCGGCTGCACGCGATCGTGGAGGTGGGCCACGCACCGCCCGAACTGCCGCCGCCGCCCGTGACCGACGCCATGCGGCGCATTGCCAGCCAGATCGCCGGTATGGTGCAGGATGGCGATTGCCTACAGATCGGCATCGGCGGCATCCCGAATACCGTGCTGGAACAGATCGCCGACCGCCGGCATCTCGGCATCCACACCGAAATGCTCACCGACGGCATCGCCCGGCTTTGGCAATCCGGTGCCATCGACGGCAGCCGCAAGAAAATCCTGCCGGGCAAGATCGTCGGCAGTTTCGCCGCTGGTTCCGCGGCACTCTACGACTTCATCGACGATAATGCCGCCGTGGAGATCCATTCCTGTGATTTCACCAACGATCCGTTCATCATCGCTCAAAATGACAATGTGGTGGCCGTGAACAGCGCGCTGCAGGTCGATCTCACGGGCCAGGTCGATGCCGATTCTGTCGGCACGCACATCTATTCCGGTATCGGCGGCCAAGTGGATTTTATCCGCGGCGCCTCGCGCAGCCGCGGCGGCCGCCCGATCATCGCCATTCCCAGCACGGCGTCGGGCGGACAGATCAGCCGCATCGTCCCTACGCTATCGCCCGGCGCCGGCGTGGTCACCAGCCGCGGCGACGTGCATCATGTGGTGACGGAATGGGGCCATGTGGATTTGTTTGGGCTTGGCATCCACGCGCGCGCGAAAGCGCTGATCTCGATCGCGCATCCCGATTTTCGCGAGGAGCTCTCCAAGCAGGCCTACGATCTGCGCCTCGCTTGGGCCGACCGGGTGGCCTGAGCCAGCGCATACGGTTTCAGTTCGGCGACGAAAGCACCCAGCCCCTCCACCAACCCGAATCGCAGCGCTGGCGGCATCGCCCGAAACGCGTCGCTCACCTGCGCCATGAAGATTGCGTGCATCCGCGCATGCACCTGCCGCCCCTGTTCCGTCAGCGCCAACATGCTGCGCCGGCGGTCGTTGGCGTCTTCGCGTCGCGTCACCAGGCCGCGAGCCGCCAGGCTCTCCGCCGTTCGCATCGAGGTGGTCACGCCCACGTTGAGGCGCGCCGCCAGTTCGGCCGGGCTCGCCTCAGCTTCCCCCAGCATCGTGAGCAGGATGAATTGGCTTGCGCTCAGCCCCTCCTGCTGGAAACGGTTGAAATTCAGCGCCTGCACCAGCCGCCGGGTTTCGAACCACGCGGTCAGAAAGGCCTCTGCCTGCGCCTGGATTGACTTCGCCATAAAACCTGCATATTGCAGCTATCGCGTCCCCGCAACCAGGAGTCCACCATGCCGCAGCCCGATGCCCCGCAGCCGGATGCCGAAACCTTTTCCGCTGAGGAAGCCGTGACCGCGCAACGCGAACTTCGCCGCGCGCTGGGCCTGGGCGAGGAGCGTTTCCCGCTTCGCAGCTTCGTTGGAATGATCAGCGACGAAATCGAGCAGCTTCGCGCCGCCGGCCGCACCGACGCCGATGTCGCGGCCACGATCCGACAAGCCACGGGTCGTGCCATCGACCCCTCGGCCATCGCCGAATTCTATGCGTCCCCTGAACGCCGCCACGGCGAGCACGGCAACTGAGACGTGGTGATCAGAACCTCGGTCACCGGTTCGGCGTGGTCTTCTGCAGTTCGGCATTCAGTTCGGCGCCGATCAGCAGAATGATCGTGGAAATCCAGATCCATGTCATAAAGCCCACAGCCGCCCCGAGCGACCCGTAGGTTTTGTTGTAGCTGCCGAAATTCGCCACGTAGTACGAGAACCCGGCGGAGGCGAGAAGCCAGAGCACGGTAGCCAATCCGTTGCCCCAGCTGATCCAGCGCCAACGCGCGCCCGGCCGGTCTGGACCGTAGCGGTAGAGAAACGCCAAAGCCAGTGCCACTACCACCAGCAACACCGGCCAGCGCAACAACGAAATCAGCAGATCGCCGGTTGGTCCCAGGCCGATGAAGTGGATGATCGCCGGCACCGCCACAAAGGCGGCAATTGCCAGCACCACCAGCACCAGGCCACCGATCGTGAAGGCCATCGTGACCAGTGTCAGCTTGACAAAGCTGCGCTTTTCCTTCGCCTCGAACGCCGCGTTCAGCGCGTCGAACATCGCTTTCATGCCGGAATTGGCGCTCCAGAACGCCACCAGGATGCCGAACACAGCGCCGAACCCTAGCGCCTTGGTAGGCGCCGAAATCAGGCTGTGCACCTGGTCGCTGATGATCTGCATGCCGCCGCCGGGCATTACGCCGCGCATGGTGGCGAGCTGGTTCTGGATGGTGTGCGGATCGGCCACCAGGCCGTAGAGGGAAATCAGCGTCGCCAGCGCGGGAAACATCGCCAGCAGACCGTAGAACGTCACGGCCGCTGCATTCGCCAGCAAACGGTCCTCGGAAATAGAAACGAATACGCGCTTGGCAACGCGCTTCCAGTCGCGCGCCTCAGGCTCCGGCCGGGCAGGCGACACGATTTTTCCTGGGCCCCCCGCCACGCGTGCCGGAACGGGGCCCGCGGTTTCGGCCAGGCCCAGGCTGATGAACGCCAACGTCGCGAAAAACAACAGATCGAAAACCCGCCGCACGGCCACACTCCGGATGGTGTTTCCTCACGGCAACGCGCGGCTTCCGCGTGCGGTCGCAACACGATTGAATAGGAAATTGTCAGCGCAGCGCGAAGCTGGTCGCGATTGCCGCCAGGCCGGCGGCGATCCAGGCGATGTAATCCTGAATCAAACCGCTGTGCATCGCCGCCAGCGCGATACGAAGCGGCCGCAGCCCGGCCGCCAGCGCCCGTGGGACGGCGCGCGGCAGCGCCGCCCTGCCCAGCGAATAGCCCGCAATCGCCATCGCCGCCGCAAATGGCAGCCAGGAGAGCCACAGCGGACGCGCCGGCCCTGGCTGCGGCAGCGGAGCGTGCCGAAACTGCGCCGCAATCGTCAGTAAAAAATGCGGCCCTGCCGCCCCGGCCGCCAACGCCAGACCCAGCAGCGCGGCCGGCGGCAGCAGCATCAGCCACACCGGCCGGTTGCGCGGTTCCTGCTCCGGTTCGGTCGGGCCGCAGCCCTCCTCGCCCGGCAAACTGCCCCAGCCCAGGAAGATGCGCCCGGAAACCCGCAGTACGGCCGCCCCGGTCAGCGTGGCGCCCAATGTCATTGCCACCGTCGCCGACATCGCGGCTGCATCCATATCGCCGCGGGCCGCCTCGATGAGCTTGCCGCCGAGATCCATCTGACCCCAGGGAAGCCCCGCCAGCAGCGCGCCGCCGAGCGCCATCAGCAGCCCCGCCGGCCACAATCGGCGCCCGCGCCCGCGCAAATCGATTTCGTCCACGCCGCCGCAGCGTGCCAGCAGCGCGCCCACGATCATGAACAGCGCGGCCTTCACCAGCCCATGTCCGGTCATATAGGCCAGCATTCCCGCCGTGCCGGTGACGCTGAGCGCGGAAAGCCCGATCAGCATCGTGCCCGCATGTGCAATGGTAGAAAATGCAAGGAGCCGCTTCAGATGCCGTTGCAACAAGCACATCACGCCGCCGATCGTTGCACTCGCCACGCCCATGCCGAACATCAGGTGCCGCAGCACATAATGCGTTGCCGGCGCATCGGCGAATATCGCAGCCTCGATGCGCGCCAGCCCGAACAAGCCGATCGGCACCATCGCGCCTGAGAAGATCACCGAAACCGGGCTGGGTGCGACGGCGTGCGCGTCGGCGAGCCAGAACTGGAACGGCACCATCGCGCTCTTGATCAGCAGCGCCGTCGCCAGCAGCGCGAACGCCGCATCCACCGCCGGATCCGAGCGCCCCGAAATGGCGTGCGCGATGGCGCTATAATCCAGTGCGCCGGTTTGCATGTAAAGTAGCCCGATGCCGCCCAGCATCAGATAGCTGCCGATGCCATTCGTTACGGTAAAATTCAGCGCCCCGGAAAGCGCCGAGGCCTCCAGCCGGTAGCCGGTGAGCGCAAACGCCGCCACGCTCATCACTTCGAACCACACGAACAGGTTGAACAAATCGTGCGTGAACACGAAGCCCGTCATGCCGGCCTGGAACAGCAGCATCAGCACCTGGAAATGCGCGTGCACGCTGTCGAAAAAACCCCAGGCGAACACCAGCGCGGCGGTGAACAGCAGCGCGATCAGCACGCCGGCTGAAGCGGCGGCCGCATCGACCGAAAACGCCTCTCCGACCACCTGGCCGTGCGGCACGAAGCCGCCGAACCATTGCACCAGCGGCGCCGCCTGCGCTTGCGGCAGCATGGCCAGGCACAACAACCCGGCGGAAGCGGAAGCCAGGCTCGCCACCGCATCCGGCACGTGCTTCGGCAGAAAATGGGCCAGCATCAGCAGCAGCGCCGCCACCGCCAGCAGCCCCACCACCGGCAGCGGCACCCATGGCACTAGAGCGTGACCGGTTCTGATTGAATCGGACATCGGTGCCGGTCACGCTCTAGGCCATTGTTTTGTCGAGCAACTTCATCGGCGCGCTGACGCGGTGTGTGCCGATGTTGCTCTAGCTCTTTGTTTTGACGAGCAACTTCATCGGCGCGCTGACGCGGTGTGTGCCGATGTTGCTCTAGCTCTTTGTTTTGACGAGCAACTTCATCGGCGCGCTGACGCCGTGTGTGCCGATGTTGCTCTAAACTCATCGCTGAAACGGTCGCAACTCATGCGGATCCAGCTTGCCGGTGGCCTTGTGCACCTGCAGCGCCAGCGCCAGGAGCAACGCCGTGACGGTTGCGCCAATCACCAGATCCGTCAGCACCAGCGCCTGCACCACCGGATCCACCGCCGGCCCCGGTGGGTGCGAATAGAAAATCGGCGCCTGCCGCCCCCACGCATAGCCGGCGGCGAGCAGCAGCACGTAGGTGGAGGATTGCAGCACCGAGAGGCAGCCGATCAGGTGGATATAGTTCCGGCTCGTTACCATTCCATACAGCCCGATGCCCAGCAGCCAGGCCGCCACGAACCACGGCAACGCGCTGATGGCCCCGATTTCCCAGGCCGTTGTCATCGCATATCCGGCAGCACGGATTCCGGTCCCGGCCCCTGGCCTTCTTCCACCGCGCGCGTCTCCTCGAGAAATTCCACGAACAGCACCGCAAATCCGCCGCACACCGCCATGGCCACGCCGGCATTCTCGATCTGCATCAGGCCGCCCGCGAACGTGTGGCGAAATTTGCCCAGCGGCAATACATTCGTCAGGTATGCCTTGCCCATTGCCAGCGAAAGCAATCCGGAGCCGGCAAACAGCAACGCCCCGAACGCTTCAATAAAGTCGAAAAGATGCGATTTCACCACGCGCCGCCAAGGCGGGTAGCCTTCGCCGAGATATACCAGCAGCAGGCCGCCGGCCACGATCACGCCGCCCTGGAAGCCGCCACCCGGCGTGGTCATGGCATGCAGCGCCACATACACGCCGAATACGACGATGATCGGCGCGAACAGGCGCGCAATCAACGTGAACGCCTCGCTGCTCGGCGCTTCGGTGCGGCCCGGCACGCGCCCGGGTTTCGCACCCACCTGCTCGCCGCGCGTGCCCCGCAGCAGCACCACCGTGCCGGTGACGGCGCAAAGCAGCATGAACTCTTCTCCAACCGTATCGAATCCGCGATAGCCGAAATTCACCGCGCTCACCATGTTGGAAACGTGCATCTGCGCCGGACCCAAGGTGTTGATGGCGTCGCCATAGGGCAGCGGGTGCGCGCCGAAGGCCGGCAGATGCAGCGCGACGTGCCACACCGCAATCAGAAGCACGAGGCAGGCCACTCCGAAGAGCGTCAGTCGCAGCGCAGTGCTCACCGGCCACCCCGATCCATCCGGATGCTGGCGAGCGCCACCGCGATCAGCAGCGGCACCGCCGCCGTGCCCACGATCAATTCGGCGAACGCCACATCCGGCGCCTGCAACGCCATGAACAGCATGGCGAGAACGAAGCCGTTGGCGGATATCGCCAGCAATTGCCGCCGCGGTTCCCGCGTGAATACCACGCCCGCTCCGGACGCCGCCGTCATCAGCAGCAACACGATCAGCAGCCATTTCATGGCGCATCCCCCTCGCCGCGCAGCACCAGCGCGCGCCCGATCGCGTGCGCCAGGGCGCCGCCCGTCAAAAGCGAAACAATCAGGATCAGCAGCACTTTCCAGGCCCGGTTTGCGGTGCCATCGGCCACGAACGCCATCGCCGCCACGGGTGCCAGCCCCACCACGTTCACGAAAGCGACCGTATGCAGCCGGTCCGTTGCACGCCGCAACTGCACGAACCCCAGGCATCCCAGCCACGTGCCCACCACGGCAACCGCCAGCAAGGCATCGATGGCAATCTGCCGCCAGCTCACAGCCACCGCTCCAGGAAAATTGCCAGCACCAGCGTGCCCGGCAGCGAAAGCAATGCCAGCGAAAGCGGCAGATCGATGAAACTCGGCTGATCGAAGGCGTAGGTCATCAGCACCAGGATCAGCGAAGCCACGGCGGCCGCGAGCTGCACCGCCACCAGCCGCGATCCCGTCCCCGCCCGGCACGCCGCCCATAACGGCAGCGCAAAGGCCGGCAGCAGCGCCAGGACGGCAATCAGATACGGGCTCATAACGGCCATTTCCGCCGCGCCGGCAGCCGGCGCGGCGCGAGGCGGTGCAGCAGCAATTCTTCGCCATCCGGCGGCACGCGCAGCACGTAGCTGTTCGGCGAAAACGAAATCCCCAGCGTCAGCGCGGCCCGCCGGAACGCCGCGCCCGGCCCCGCTTCATCCAGCGCCGTCACCGGCTGAGCCACGGCGTCGCCCACCGGATCCGCGCCAAACAGCGCCGCGAGCAAGCGCCCGCCGACGAACCAGGAATCGGTGAACAGATGCAGCATCGGTTTCGCGAGCAGCCGCCCCCAGGGCGCCACCAAGCGGAAGCGCCGCTCACCCCCGGCCCGCATGGCATAGGCCAGGACCACCGCCGGCACGGGCACCGAAGCGGCCGCCACCGCCTCCGGCCATGACGTGTCGCCCGCGAAAAGCAGGTAGAGGCCTGCCAGCCCGATATAGAAAACCAGCAGCCGCATTGCCGACCTCCGCGCTTCTCTTGCGCGGCGGTTCGAACAACCCTTCCCCGCCGCTACGCCGCCTGTCACCCTGCCGATATGCGCCGTGCCGCGCCAGCCACTTCCGCGCCCACCCCGGCCCAGCTTCGGGAAGCGGCGCTCAGCCACTTGGCGCGCTATGGCGGCACCGCCACAAACCTCGTCCGGGTGCTCGAACGCCGCCTCGCCCGCTGGTCCCGCGCCGCCGCCGAACCCGCGCCGCCGGAGTTGCGCCAGGCGGTGCGCCAGATCGTGTCGGAACTGGCGCAAGCCGGCGCCGTGAACGATACGGCGTTCGCTGAATCCCGCACGCGCCGGCTGAACGCGGCCGGCAAATCCTCGCGGGCCACCGCCGCGCATCTCGCCGCCAAAGGTGTTCCGGCAGAAATCGCCCGGCAGGCCGCAAGCCGCTCCCCGGAGCAGGAACTCGCCGCCGCGGCCCTGCATCTGCGCCGCCGCCGCTTGGGGTGCTACGCCGCGGCACAAGCCACGGCAGAAACCCGGCACCGCGCGCTCGCCAATCTCGCCCGGGCCGGATTCGCCGCGTCCACCGCCGCGGCCGCGCTACGGCTGACAAAGGCAGAAGCCGAATCCCGCATACGCGCGTTTCGGGCAGCGTTTTAGGGAGAAGGCACCCAACCCGGCGGCGCCATTCGGAAACCCGAAAACTCGAATGCCGGCGCCACCACGCAACTCACCAGGCTCCACGGTCCTGCCGGCTCCGCCGCCTGCCAGGCCTCCGCCGGCACGATGGCTTGCAGCCGCTCCCCCGCTGTCAGATCCGGCCCGAGCCGAAGCGTCTCGCCAGTCAAATGCAGGTCAAGCGCCGCGCCCGCGTGCCACAGCCAGATTTCCGCCGCATCCACGCGATGCCAATGCGAGCGCTCCCCGCTCGCCAGCAGAAATAAAATCGCCGTGGCCGCCCCCCGGCCGCCGCCTTCAGGCCGGTCGCGCCACATTTCGCGATACCACCCGCCCTCGGGGTGCTGCGCCAGCGCCAGCGCCTGGCGCACGACGGCGGCGTCGATCGAAGGATCGCGCAGATTCAGGGTCATGCCCACTCTCTCGGCGTGAAAAAAAGGGCGGCACCGGCCAAAGCCGGCACCGCCCGAGTTGTGCGCTGCAATAAGCGCCAGGGAGGAAACGCAAGGCCCGCGGGCCCCGAACGAAGCTTGCAGCGATCAGGTTGAAAAACCGTTAGGCTCCAGCCGTTGCAAGCCAGTCGGGCCTGCGCCATGTCCAAAGCCACACCGGCCCACCGGCCGCCAAGGAGGTTCCGCAATGGGTGGTCTATCTCCCATTCACTGGGTGCTCGTGCTTCTCGTCGTCCTGCTGCTCTTTGGCTCGGGCAAGGTCAGCTCGCTCATGGGCGATGTTGCGAAGGGCATCAAATCCTTCAAGCGCAACATGGCCGAGGATACCGACGTTTCGATGGAAACCCACGCGGAGCGCCCCAGCGGCTCCATCGCCGCGCCCGACCCGATTGTGCCGCCGCCGCCCAAAGCCACGGAGACCACGCCCATCTACCGCGGCTGAGGCAGGCCGTGCCGGCGGTGCCCGAAGCGGCCGCCGAGGCGATCGTTCGTGCGGGGCGGCGAATGGACCAGCGTGGCTGGGTGCCGGCCACCGCCGGCAACATCAGCATCCGCGTCGGCGCCGATACGTTGGCCATCACCCGGAGCGGCGGCCACAAGGGTTTTCTGGATGCGAATTCGGCCATTCTGGTCGATCTCGCCGGCACGGTGATCACGCCGGGGGCCAAGCCCAGCGCCGAGACGCTGCTGCACTGCCAGCTCTATCGCGAGTTCCGGCACGTTGGCGCCGTGCTGCATGGTCATTCGGTGGCCGCTACCGTGCTTTCCATGAGCGTCACGGCCGCCTCGATACGGCTGGCGGGCTATGAGGTGTTCAAGATTTTCGAGGGCCAGACCACGCACGACGTGTCGCTCGATGTGCCGATCTTCGACAACGACCAGGATATTGCGCGTCTTGCCGCCCGTATTGCCCCCGCGTTGCCACACGCCAGGCTCGGCTACTTGATCCGTGGCCACGGCGTTTATGTATGGGCACCGGACATGGATCTGGCACTCGCCCGGCTGGAGGGCCTGGAATTCCTGCTGGCCTGCGAACTGGAAAGAAGACGCGCATGAGCCGCCTTACCGTCACCCCGGCCGATCGCCCGGGCGAGCCCGAGTTGTGCAGCGAAGACCCGGATATTATTTGCGAAGCGCTCGGCCGCATCGGCATCCGCTTCGAGCGGTGGCCGGTGCCGCGCGAGGTCTCGCCCGACGAAGACCCGGAGGCCATTCTCGAGACGTTCCGTCCGCATTTGGATGCGTTGATGGCCGGGCGTGCCGGCACGGCCGATGTTATCCGGCTGCGCGGCGCGACGGATGCTTATCCGGCGATGCGCCGCAAATTCCTCGATGAACATACCCACACTGAGGACGAGGTGCGCTTCTTCGTGCACGGCGCCGGCAATTTCGTGCTGCATGTGGGCGATCTTGTGTATGACGCGCAGTGCACCGCCGGCGACCTTATCTCCGTTCCCACCGGCACGAAGCACTGGTTCGATGCGGGAACAGACCCGTTCTGCACGGTGCTGCGGATTTTTACCGATACCGCAGGCTGGGTGCCGCATTATACCGGCGACCGGATCGCCGATCGCTTCCCGGTGGCCTGAGGTGAACGGTCCCGCCGCGATCGTGACGGACATTGAAGGCACCACCACGCCGATCGCCTTCGTGCATCGCACGCTGTTCCCGTACGCGAAAGCCCGGCTCGCCGAGTTTCTTGCGCGCGAGGGCGGCAATCCGCAGGTGGCTGGGCTGCTTGCCGAAACGCGCGCGCTGGCGCCCGATGCCGAGCCGCTCGATGCGTTGCTCGGCTGGATGGAGCAGGATGCGAAAATGACGCCGCTGAAGGCGTTGCAAGGCATGATCTGGCGGGAAGGTTTCGAAACCGGCGCGCTGCGCGGCGAGATCTACCCCGACGTGCCGCCCGTGCTGCGAAGCTGGCACCAATCCGGCATCGCGCTGCACGTCTATTCCTCGGGTTCGGAAGCCGCGCAGCGCCTGCTGTTCGGATATTCCACCGCGGGCAATCTTGCCGAGCTGTTCACGCGTTTCTTCGATACAAGGCTTGGCGAGAAGCGCGCGGCCGCGAGCTACCGTGGCCTTGCATCGCGCATCGGTCAGCGGCCGCACCGGGTTCTGTTTTTGTCGGATGTGGAAGCCGAACTCGACGCGGCACGATTGGCCGGCCTGCACACCTGCCAGCTCGTTCGCGCCGAGGACGAAACCATGCCTTCCAGCCGCCACCCGCACGCCCGCGATTTCACGCAGGTTGCAATGAGCGTGATCCGCACCGCCGCCGGTCATTGTGAGCCTATGGGCGGCGGGGCGATCCCGGAGCCGCAAGGGAGCCTTTCATGAGCACCGCCACGCATAGGCCCGCCACCGCAAAAAGCGACGAGGAATGGGCGCGATTGCTGACACCGGAACAATTCCGCGTGCTGCGCCAGCACGGCACCGAGCGCGCCGGCACCAGCCCGCTCAACGCCGAAAAGCGCCCCGGCCGGTTCCTCTGCGCGGCCTGCGACACACCGCTTTTCGACTCGGAAACAAAATATGAAAGCGGCTCCGGCTGGCCCAGCTTCTACGCGCCCATCCCCGGCGCGATCGGCACATCGGTGGACGGCTCGCTCGGCATGCGCCGTGTCGAGGCGCATTGCGCGAATTGCGGCGGCCATCTCGGCCACGTGTTCCCCGACGGTCCGCGGCCGACGAGCGAGCGCTACTGCATGAACGGCGTGGCGCTGAAATTCGTCGCGAACGCGTAGGGCCGCGCGTGGGCAGCGAAGACATCCTCGCCGAACTTCGCGCCCTGCTCGCCGGTGAGACCGATCCGATTGCGAACGCCGCCAACACGGCAGCGCTGCTCTACAGCCGCATCCCCCGCCTGAACTGGGTCGGCTTCTACTTCCTGCATGGCGAAACCCTGGTGCTCGGCCCGTTTCAGGGCCAGCCGGCCTGCACCCGCATTGCCGTCGGCAGCGGCGTTTGCGGCACGGCTTTTGCGAGCGGCGAAACGCTCGTGGTGCCCGACGTGCATGAATTCCCCGGTCACATCGTCTGCGACACCGCTTCGCTCTCGGAAATCGTCGTTCCCCTCGCCGTCCCCGGCCGCCTCGCCGGCGTGCTCGACATCGACAGCCCCGAACGCAACCGGTTCGGCCCGGGCGACCGTGCGCTGCTCGAAGCGGCCGGGGAGATCTTTGTGGAGGCTTGTGCTGCCGGCTGAGTGGCCGGGTTCACGAAAGCGGCACCTTACCCCCTTGCGCTTTCCCTTCGCATCCAGAATTAAGAAATGGTAAAGCAGCTCGGGTTTGCCCGGGCCGCGCGGCCCGTGTTTTGCGCGGGAAGCCGCGAATGGGAGGAATTCAGAGAATGGTTCATGGTTCGAGAGCGCTGCTGCTAGGGGGCGCCGCCCTGGCGGCGATCACACTGCCGGTCGTCGGCCGCGCCTCGGCGCCACCGCAGATCATTGCCGCGGTCGATGATGGCGCCACGGTCGCGCTTAGCGGCGACGTCTCGGCTCGCGCTCGGCAGTCGTTTGATCTGGGCGAAATTGCCGGCAGCACAGCCCTGCCGCATATCCGGCTGGAACTGAAGCGTCCGGCCGCGCAGCAGCGGGCGCTCGATGCGCTGGTACAGGCGCAATGGACCCGCGGCTCGGCCAGCTATCACCACTGGCTCACGCCGGCGCAGCTCCGCGACTTCGGCCCCGCGCCGCAGGACGTCGCCAAGATCAGCGCCTGGCTCGCCGGCCATGGTCTTACCGTGAATGGCGTTTCCGCCGATGGCATGATGATCGATTTCGGTGGCTCGGCCGCGGCGGTCTCGGGCGCCTTCCACACCGCGCTGCACGGTATGTCGTGGAATAACGAAGCCCATATCGCAAACATCGCCGCTCCCGTCATTCCGGCGGCGCTTGCGCCCGCGATCACTGGCGTGACGCTGCACAACTTCTTCCCCCGCGCGCTCTCGGAGCACGTTACGCCGGGATACACCTCCACGGGCAAGAACGGCACGTTCTATGGCGTGGCGCCCCCCGATTTTGCCACGATTTACAACCTCAAGCCGCTCTACACGCTGGGGCTGGCCGGCGCCGGCGTAACCATCGCGGTTGTCGAGCAGACGCGCATCCACGATTTCGACTGGACGAATTTCCGCAACCAGTTCGGCCTCTCCGGCACCAAAGGCACGATCAGCGAAATCCACCCGGGCGGCTGTGCCGATCCCGGCTTCACCGGCGATGAGGTGGAGGCCGCGATCGACGCCGAATGGTCCAGCGCCGCCGCCCCCGATGCCGCGATCCTGGAAGCCTCCTGCGCCACCGCGGCGCCGCTCAATTTCGGTGTCGAACAGTCGCTGGAAAATCTTGTCACCCAGCCCACCGCGGCCACGATCTTCAGCATCAGCTACGGCGGCGCCGAGATCTTCAACGGCTTTGCGTTCACGCAGGGCTGGACGAACCTCGTTGAGGAAGGGGCCGCGGAGGGCAAAGCGATTTTTGTCTCCACCGGCGATTCCGGTTCTTCGGCCGATCGCGGCGTCGGCATCGACATGGACGGTCTGGGCGTGAATGCACTGTCCGACAGCCAGTATGTCGTCGCCGTCGGTGGCACCGATTTCCTCGATACCTATCTCGGCCAGGACGCGAAATACTGGACTCCCACCAACTCCGCCACGGGCCAGTCCGCGCTCTCGTACATTCCAGAAACGCCCTGGAACAATTCCTGCGCCAGCACACTGGTTTGGAAGTATAACAAGTTTTCCAGCCCGTTTGCTGCCTGTAATGCCAGCACGCCACCGGTGGACCAGAACGATGTCGGCGGCACCGGCGGCCAGAGCCTGTTTGCCACGAAGCCGAGCTGGCAGTTGCTCACCATCCCCGGCGTGCCGGACGACAACAGCCGCGATCAGCCGGACGTTTCGCTGTTTGCCGCGAACGGCATCTGGGGCCACTTCTATTTAATCTGCATGTCGGACAAGAACGAAGGCGGCTCGCCCTGCAGATACAAGAATCAGAATGACCTGCTCGGCAACGCCTACGGCGGCACCTCCGTCAGTGCCCCTGCGCTCGCCGGCATTACCGCGCTGATCCAGCAGGGCATTACCGGGGCAAACCCGCTCGGCAACCCAGACCCGTATTTCTATCAGATCGCGCAGGCGCAGTTCAGCAACCCGAAGGGCCTGCAGACCTGCGACTCCTCGCGCGGCAAAAAGATCGGCCGGCTCTGCGCCTTCAACCTGATCACGGTCGGTGACAATGCGCAACCTTGCGTTCCCGGAACCGCCAACTGCTTCGCCCCTTCGGGCGACGCCGTGGGTGTGCTGCGCGCGCCGAAGATCACGAAGAAGCCGGCCTTTCCAAGCTACCAAGGCTACAGCCTCGCCACCGGGCTCGGCACTGTGAACGCAACGAATTTGTTCTATAATCTCGCCAACATATACCCGTAGCGGATGCGGTGAAGGTCAGGGGCGTTGCCCCTGACCTTCACGAAGCCTGAAATTCTGCAAAGCACAACCGCAGATTGAGCAGAGCGGGGACTTCTTATTATTTGCTGAACACTTGCGCATTCGCACCGTGATCGTAGTTTTCGACGGTCCCTCGCCTCTTTGGCGCGGACCAACCCTGGGAGAGATCAACGTGAAGAACATCGCCCTCGCGGCCTTGGCCAGTACGGCCTTGGCGACCACAGCCTTGGCCGGCTTCGCCGCGCCAGCCGCCGCCACCACGTTCAAGCCCGTCAGCGGCGCAGAAGCCGTGCACTTTCTCGGCGCCGTCAATCTGCGCGATCTGGCCGCTTCCACCAGCAACAATGCGGCGATCGGCAATCTGCACAGCGCCAGGCCGGTGGCCCCGCTGCCGCTGCTGCTGCCCGACGGCAAGCCCGAAACCGGCCGCGGCATCAATCCTGCAACGCTGCAGCACCTACGCAGCAACACCACCCTCGCAGGCCCCCCCCTCTCGAGCATCGGCGGCTTTACCGGCATCTACGAAGGCAGCAACGCGGCGGCCAACGGTTCGGAGCTCGAGCCGCCCGATCAGGGCCTTTCGGTTGCCAACAACGTCGTCGGCGAAATCGTCAATAACACCATCCAGTTTTTCCGGAGCGGCCAGCCGCTGACCAACCCCGTTGCCAACTATATTTTCTTCGGTTCCGGCACGGTCGCGAATCTCAGCGATCCGCATATCACCTACGATCCATCGGTGCAGCGCTGGTTCGCCGACGAACTCACCTACAGCGGGCCGCTCGGCTACGGCATCTATGTCGCCGTCAGCTTCAGCAGCGATCCGCTGGGAAGCTGGAACGTCTATTTCGTCCCGGCCGGCGCCAACGATACGAAGGGCTGCAAGCCATCGGGCTGCCTGCCGGATTATCCGCAGGTGGGCTACGACACGGCGGCATACTATGTCGATACCGATCTGTTTGGCAACAAGGGTTTTGTGGCAGCGCAGATTCTCGCCCTGCCGAAGCAGTTGCTGATCTCCGGCAAGAGCTTCACGCCGGTGCGTTTCCTGGTGCAGGATTTCGTTGTCCAGCCGGTCGTACCAGCGCCGGGTGAGCCGTTCTCGCTAGCCAACGGCGGCACGGAGTTCTTCCTTACCGCACGCAACATCTTCGATGGCAGCACGAACATTCGGGTGTATCAGTTGCAGAACACCTTGAACATCGTCACCAACCCCAGTTCGCTCACGCTGGTCAGCAACGACCTTGCGGCCGAGTCCTACACCTCCACCGTGCCTTCGCAGCAGCCGAACATCATCGGCCCGCTCGGCCGCAGCGTGCACGCCACAGCGGCGCCCATGCTCGATGGCGGCTACAACGCGTTCAGCGCCAATGTGAAGCTGGCCGCCGGCAAGCTGTGGGGCGCGCTTACCACCGGCACCACCGACAGCAAGGGTCTGGCGCGCGACGTGATCGCCTGGTTCAGTGTCGATGTATCGGGTGCCACGCCCACGCTGAAGAAGCAGGGCTACATTGTGCCGCCGGACGGCTACAGCATCTCCTATCCAGGCCTGGCGCTGAACCGCGGCGGGAATGGTTATGTCGGCTTCACGATCACGAATCCCGACAAGAACGTTGCCGGTGGCTTCCCCAGCACCGCCGTCGCACCGTTCACGCACGGCACTGTCGGAAGCATCACGGTGACGGGCCAGGGCGGCGCCACGGATGACGGCTTCACCGCCTATGCCGCGTTCGGCGGCTCCGGCGTGGGCCGTTGGGGCGACTACGCTTCCGCCGTGGTCGATCCGAACACCGGCATCTTCTACACCGCCAACGAGTTCATCCCGGACCCGAACGTCTATCCGCGCGGCGTGTTCGCCAACTGGGGAACGTTCGTGACGGCAATTCGCAACCGGTGAGAACGACAGGCGGCAAGGGAGGGGATGATCTCCTTCGTTGCCGCCTGCTTCACTGAAACGTAATCGTGAATGCGTCCAGCGTCGCATCGAAAATCAGCACGATCAGCGCGATCCACGAAAGCAGGAACAGCACGAATCGGAACGTCACGCGGTTGAACGTGGTCTGCACAACCGAATGCGCCACGCGCAGCAGCACATAAGCCCATGCCGCCAGAACATCGATCGGCAGCGCTCGCCCGAGCACCGCCAGAACGAGGACTACCGCATAGAAAACGGTCGGCGCTTCGAACAGATGATTGTAGTTGTCGGAAACGCGCATCACCTCGCTCGGCAGCCGATCGCGCAGCACTCCCGGATGCGCTGCGTCCTGCGGTGCAATGCGCCGGCGTTGCATGGCCAACGACCGTGTCACGATCATCGCGGCCCAGATCAGCGCCGTAAGTGCCAGCAGCACGCATGCGGCGCGCAACAGCGAAACGCCGTTTGGCGTTAGGTGCATGGCGTGCGGGCTCCTGGAGGGTCTTGAGTATGCGACAGTAGCGGAGGGACTCTGCTCCTGCACCCCGCCAAGGGCAAGTCCTTGGGACCTGATTATTGCCGGGCTTCGAGAACCATGTTGAAGGGCCCGTCTGTCGCACGCCGCACGCGGGTGAATCCCTCGCCGGTCAAAATCTGCGTCAGCCGCGCCTCTCCCGCCTGCGCTCCCAAGCCTTCGCCCACCTCCTGCGCGAGCGAAGTCGGCACGCAGATCATCGTCGATGCGTTGTAGTATAGCCGGCCGACCGGGCTCGCCACGTTCGCGGCCGGATCGTCCGAAGCGATCGGTTCCACGATCATCCACGTGCCATCCGGCTTCAGCATGTTCCGCACATGCGCTGCACAGCCGCGCGGATCGCCCATGTCATGCAGGCAATCGAACATTGTGACGAGATCGAAACCCCGCGCGCCGATATCCTTGGCCGCCGCACTCTCGAACGCCACGCGATCATCGAGCCCGTGCGACACCGCGTGCGCATTCGCCTGGGCAATCGAGGGGGCATGAAAATCGTAGCCGATGAACGTGCTGCGCGGAAACGCCTTGGCCATCAGCAGCGTCGAAAATCCTACCCCGCAGCCGATATCGGCGATCCGCGCACCGTCTTGCAGCTTCTGCACCACGCCGTCCAGCGCGGGCAGCCAGACCTGCACGATGCTGTTGACGTAGCCCGGCCGGAAGAATGCGCCCACCGCGCAGAACAGGCAGCCCGCGCTTTCGCCCCAGGCCACGCCGCCACCGGTGCGGAACGCGGCCTCCACCTTCGTCTCGCTTTCGATCATCGCGGCTGCGAGATCGAAAGCGCCCTCCAGATAGACCGGGCTGTCCTTGTTGCCGAACACCATGTTCTGCTCGGGCGAAAGCGCGAACCGGTCGCATGCGGCATCGTAGGCGATGTAGCCGTTCGCCGCCTGCGCCAGCGCCCATTCGCGCACATAACGTTGCGCAAGCCCGGTCTGCCCGGCCAGGCCCGCCACATCGAGCGGTCCGGCGCGCCGCAGCGCATCGAACAACCCGAGCCGGAAACCGATGCGCACGGTGGCGATGCTGAAGGCGCCGCCGAGATCGCCCAGCATCTTGCCGACGAATGCGTGCAGCCTATCGCCATCCACGTCCGACACGACCGCCCCCGATCACATCAAAACGAACGCAATGATCAATAAGTCTAGTCCCTAAAAAGGAAAAAGACAATCATTTCCGGAAGCGAAGGCGGGCTCGGGCCTCGAGCCCCGGCGGAAGGTCCAGGGAGGCAGAGCCTCCCTGGTTCATAGGCCTTTGTTTTGCGAGCAACTTTATCGGATCGGATGAGTCCATCCGATCCGATGTTGCTCTAAGCGCTCTTCGCCATGATCTCGTCGGCGATGTTCCGCGGCACGGGATCGTAGTGGTGGAACTGCATCGTGAACGATGCGCGCCCCTTCGTCATTGACCGCAGATCGGAGATGTAGCCGAACATCTCCTTCAGCGGCACATGCGCCCGCACGATCACCGTGGAACCGCTGCTCTCCTGGTTCTGGATCATGCCGCGCCGGCGGTTCAAATCGCCGACTACGTCGCCCACGTGATCGTTCGGCGTGGTGACCTCCACGTCCATGATCGGCTCCAGGATCGTCGGGGCCGCCTTCTTCATGCCCTCGCGAAAGCATGCCTTGGCGGCGATTTCGAACGCCAGCGCCGAGCTGTCCACGTCGTGGTATTTGCCGTCGATCAGCGTGTATTTGAAATCCACGGTCGGGAAGCCCGCCAGCACACCGGTGTCGGCCTGCACCTTGATGCCTTTTTCCACCGCCGGGATGTATTCCTTCGGCACCGAGCCGCCCACCACCTTGTTCTCGAAATGAATGCCGCCGTTCCGCTCCAGCGGCTCGAACACGATCTTCACCTCGGCATACTGCCCCGAGCCGCCGCTCTGTTTCTTGTGCGTGTAGGTTTCCGTGTGGTTCTTGCTGATCGTTTCGCGGTACGCCACCTGCGGCGCGCCAATATTCGCGTCCACGCCGTATTCGCGGCGCAACCGGTCGATGATGATCTCCAGATGCAGCTCGCCCATGCCGGAGAGGATCGTCTGCCCGGTTTCCTGATCGGTCTTCAGCCGCAGGCTGGGGTCCTCGCCGGCCAGCTTCTGCAGGCCGAGCGTCATCTTCTCCACGCCGTCCTTGGTTTTCGGCTCCACCGAAATATCGATCACCGGCACCGGGAACGCCATGCGCTCCAGCACCACCGGATCGTCGTTCGATGCCAGCGTGTCGCCGGTGCCGGTGTCCTTCAGCCCGACAAAGGCCGCGATGTCGCCGGCATGCACTTCCTTGATTTCCTGCCGCTTGTCGGCGTGCATCTGGAACATCCGGCCGATGCGCTCGCGATGGTCCTTCGTTGTGTTCTGCACCATGTCGCCCTGCTTGAGCGTGCCGGCGTAGACGCGCACGAAAGTCAGCGTGCCGTATTTGTCGTTGATGATCTTGAAGGCGAGGCCGGCAAAGGGCGCGGATGGGTTGGCCGGGATCACCCGCCGGTCGTCGTGCAGATGCTCCTCCTGCCCTTCCTCGGCGGCCACCTTGATGCCGGGGATGTCGATCGGGCTCGGCAGATAATCCAGCACCGAATCCAGCAGCGGCTGCACACCCTTGTTCTTGAACGCGGTGCCGCACAGCACCGGGCGGAACTCCCCGGAAATCGTGCCTTTCTTGATGCACGCTTTCAGGGTGGGGACATCCACATCGCCATCCTCGAAATACTTCTCCATCGCGGTGGTATCCACGGAAACCGCCGTGTCCAGCAGCAACTGCCGGTATTCCGCCGCTTTCTCGCGCAGTTCTTCGGGGATCGGCTCGTCATGGAACTTGGCGCCCAGCTCGCCGCCTTCCCACACGATCGCCTTCATCTCCACGAGATCGACCACGCCGATGAACGTATCCTCGATGCCGATCGGCAACTGCAACGGCAGCGCGACGATATCCAGCTTTTCCTTCAGCGTATCGAACGCACGGTAGAAATCGGCGCCTGTCCGGTCCAGCTTGTTGATGAAGATGATGCGCGGCACATTGTAACGATCGGCCAGGCGCCAGTTCGTCTCGCTCTGCGGCTGCACGCCGGCCACGCCCTCGATGATGAACACCGCGCCATCCAGCACGCGCAAGCTGCGGTTCACTTCGATGTTAAAATCGATGTGCCCGGGCGTGTCGATGATGTTGATGCGGTGGTCCTTCCACTCGCACGTCACCGCCGCGGAGGTGATGGTGATGCCGCGCTCGCGCTCCTGCTCCATGTAATCGGTCGTGGTGTTGCCGTCGTGCACCTCGCCGATCTTATGGGAAACGCCGGTGTAGTACAGGATCCGCTCGGTCGTCGTGGTTTTCCCCGCATCGATATGCGCGGTGATGCCGATGTTGCGGATGCGGGCGAGCGCGTTGCTGGCAGACACGGGAAACCTCCAAACCGAAGCGGGCGCCAAACAGGGCCTTTGCCCCGCGCGCCCGTGCATGCGCCGGCCAAAACTCGCGTTTTCTGGATGGCCGGCTTTCCGAAGCCTGCATGTGCGTCAGCAGGGGCTTTTTTGCAAGCGCGAACGCTGTCCGGTTCCCCCACACTTCGTCACACAAGGCAACGCTTTCTTCCGCTATGCCGGCGTGCATGAACGATGAGGCCGCCATCGCCTTCGCCCGCTTCGGGCTCGGCCGCCGCCGCGGCGAACCGGCGCCGGCCGACCCCCGCGCCTGGCTTGTCGCCCAGCTCGATGCGCCCGATCCCACGCCGACGGCAAACCGCCCCAGCAGCGCCGACGGCCTGGCTCTATGGCAGGCGGTGAAGCAGTCGAACCACCCGCCGGGCGCCTCGCAGACAAGTGCTGCCACCGCCGCCGATATGGAAGACCCGGCCCGGCTCCAGCTCCGCGACCACATCCACGCCGAAGAAGCCGACTATCTCGGCCGTGCGCTCATCACCCCAAGCCCGTTTCGCGAGCGCCTCGTCTGGTTCTGGGCGAATCATTTCACGATCGCGGCGCGCACCCGGCCCACCGCCGCCACCGCCGGCGCCTATGTCCGCGAGGCCATCCGCCCGAACGTGACCGGCAATTTCGCCGATATGCTGCTGGCCGTCATGCGGCATCCCGCCATGCTGAGCTACCTGGATCAGGCAGGGTCCGTCGGCCCCGACAGTCCGGCCGGCCAGCGCCGCCACCGCGGCCTGAACGAAAACCTGGCCCGCGAATGCCTCGAACTGCATACGGTTACACCGGCTTCCGGCTACACGCAGGCCGACGTCACCGCGTTTGCCCGCCTGCTCACCGGCTGGAGCCTGCAGCTGGCGCAGCCGCCTTACGGCTTCCTCTACCGCCCCTATGCCCACGAACCCGGTGAACAACAGGTGCTCGGCCGCATCTGGCCGGACGGCGAGGCAGGCGGCGAGGCCGCGCTTCGCTTTCTGGCGAACCACCCGGCAACCCACCGGCATCTCGCCGAAAAACTCGTTCGCCACTTCGTCGCCGACGATCCGCCGCGCGGACACGTCGCCACGATCGAAGCCATTTTGCGCAGCTCCGGCGGCGATCTCGGCGCGGCTTCGCGCGCGCTGATCGATTTGCCCGGTGCGTGGACGCCGCTTGCCAAGCTGCGCGCGCCACAGGATTACGTCATCGCCGGCCTGCGCGCGATTGGCGCCACGCCCGATCAGGTGCCGCATCTCCCCGGCATGGTGGCGGGATTGGGCCAGCCGCTGTTCGGCGCGCCGTTCCCGATCGGCTGGCCAGACCGCGCGGCCGATTGGGCCGGGCCCGAAGCCATTCTGCAGCGTGTGGATTTCGCCTACGGGCTGGCGGGCCGTGCCCCGTCGCTCGACGCCGGCGGTATTGCCGAGGAACAGCTCGGCCCGTTGCTGCCCGACGATCTGAAAACCCAGATCGCGCGCGCCGGCTCGCGCCAGGATGCGCTCACGCTTCTTCTCGCCTCGCCGGAGTTCCAGCGCCGATGAGTGTTTCGATGCCGATAATGGGCCGCCGCGCCGCCTTGCTGGGTTTCGCCGCCGCCGCCACGCTCGGCCGCGCTGCGCTGGCGCTGGGTAACGCGCCCACCGAAAACCGCCTGGTGATCGTGCTGCTGCGCGGCGCGCTGGATGGGCTTTCCGCCGTTCAGCCGTACGGCGATGCCGATTTCGCCGGGCTGCGCGGCCCGCTTGCGCTGCCCGGCCCCGGCCAGCCGAGCGGCGTGCTCGATCTCGGCGGCTTTTACGGCCTGCATCCTGCGCTCGCCAATCTGCACGCCATGTATGCCGCCGGTGACGCGCTCATCCTGCACGCCGTGGCCGGGCATTACCGCAGCCGCAGCCATTTCGAAGCCCAGGATTATCTGGAATCCGGCGCCGACCAGCGCCTGGCCAGCGGCTGGCTGAACCGGGCGGTCGCTTCGATGCCCGCGAACCGCGATCTGGCATTGGCGCTTGGCCTCACCACCCCATTGCTGCTGCGCGGGCCCGCGGCGGTGGAAGCCTGGGCGCCGGAACATTTCGCGCAACCGAGTGCCGATCTGTATGCGAGACTTGCGGCGATCACGGCAGCCGATCCGGTTATCGGCCCCGCATTGCAGGAAGGCCTGCGGCAGCGAGGGCAGAACGCCGATGCCGCCGATCCCGCCGCGCACGGCACGGTGCTGCTCGCCGAAGCCGCCGGCCGGCTGCTCGCGTCGCCGCAGGGGCCACGTGTCGCCGTGCTGGAAATGGGCGGGTGGGACACGCACGCCGCCCAGC
>CAXUEX010000016.1:0-30214 GCA_964250215.1 uncultured Acetobacteraceae bacterium
ATACGCATCAATCGCCAACCCACCGACAAGCCGCACGCCGCCGTGCGGGTGGGCGACGTGCTGACCGTGCCGCTGCATGCCGGCGTGCGCGTGGTGCGCGTCATGGCGCTGGCCGGCCAGCGCGGCCCTGCGACCGCCGCCCGCATGCTGTACGAGGAGATCCCCCCTGCGACGACTGACGACTGACGACTGACGACCGGCAACGGAGCTTGCGTGCGCCAGGCGCAGCCTGCATACCCCGGCCGCTCAAGCCCGCTGGAGACGACGATGACCTACGTGGTCACCGAGACCTGCATCAAATGCAAATACATGGACTGCGTCGAAGTCTGCCCCGTCGATTGCTTCTATGTCGGCGAGAACATGCTGGTGATCAGCCCGGAGGAATGCATCGATTGCGGCGTCTGCGAGCCGGAATGCCCGGTCGAGGCCATTGTCCCCGACAGCGACGACAAGGCAGCGGCCTGGGCCGAGCGCAACCGTGAATTTGCCGTGGTGTGGCCGAACATTACGCGCAAGGGCGAGCCGCCGGCGGATGCCGACGAGTGGCGCGACAAGCCCGGCAAGGCCGAGCTGTTCTCGCCCGAACCCGGAACGGCCTGAACGGCGCGCCGGCGGGCTTAAGCCGGCGCAGGGAACCCGCGACGCTCTACCGCGCTGCCGGTCGCAGCCGCCCTGGCCGCGGCGGGTGACGACGCGCGGTTTTTCTGCTAGGCAGTTGGCATCACCCACGATGCGGCGGGAAGGCGCACCGGCGAAAGGCCGTCGTGGCGCATGATCGCGCCGTATGCCTCGCCGGGATACCCGGCCCGCCCAAGGAGTAGCGTAGGATCGTGCCCTCGAAGTCCGCCGCCGCGAAGAAACCCGCCCCGCCGCCTGCCGAAGCCCAAAAGCCGGCCGCCGCGAAAGCCCCGCCCGCCAAACCGCAAATTGCGAAGCCCGCCGGTGCCAAGGCCGAGGCTGCGAAGCCGCAGATCGTCAAGCCACCGGCCAGCAAGCCGCAGCCCGCGAAGCCGCCGGCAGCCAAGGCAGCGTCCAAAGCGCCGCAAGCGGCATCCTCGCCCGCCAAGCCCGTCGCGGTGAAGCCGGAACCGGCCAAGCCGGCCCCGACCAAGCCGGAGGCGAAGCTTGAACCCGAAGCGGCTCCGCCGACGGTCGAGCGGCCAGCGGCAAGCCCGCCCATCCAGGCACCTGTTGCTTCGCCCGAGCCGGCACCGGCCGCCGTCGCACCCACCGCCGTCGCACCCATCGCTGTCGTGCCTGCCGCTGTTCCGCGCGTGGCCGCGGCACCCGCAGCGGCGCCCATCCCGGCACAAGCCGCTCCTCAAGCCGCCGCCCCGACCCCGCAGATGCACCGGCAGTCCATGCCGCCCGGCCGCGTGCTGCCGCCGCCGCGCGCCATGGCCAAGGCGGAAATCTTCGTCGAAGGCGATCACGTGGTCTATCCCACCCACGGCGTGGGCAAGGTGGAGCGCATCGCCACCGAGGAAATCGCCGGCCACAAGCTCGAGCTGATTCACATCACCTTCGAGGAAAACCGGATGACGCTGCGCGTGCCGGTCACGAAGGCGCGCACCGCCGGTCTGCGCAAACTTGCCACGCGCAAGATGTTCGACGAGGCGCTGACCGTGCTGAAGGGCCGCGCTCGCATCAAACGCACCATGTGGTCGCGCCGCGCGCAGGAATACGAGGCGAAGATCAACTCCGGCGATCCGCTCAGCATCGCCGAAGTGGTGCGCGATCTGCATCGCAACGCCGGCCAGCCCGATCAGAGCTTTTCCGAACGCCAGATCTACGAAGCCGCGATGGACCGCCTAGCCGCCGAACTCGCCGCGCTAGACCAGATCGACAAGGCCGCGGCGGCCACGAAACTGGCGGATTTTCTCAAAACGGTTTGACGGCTCAGGACGCACGCCGGCCGGGAATGTCGGCCTCGTCGTAGAACACGGCAACGATCATCCTTGGTGCGCGCGTGGTGTAGCAATCCTTGAAGTCCGCTCTGCGCCGAGTCCCTCCCCTTCGGCTTCCAGTTCACGCAGCAACGGCTCGATATCCGTCACGCGTCCCGCTGCGACATCCGCACGCCCGCGTTCCAAAGCCTCGATCCAATGTTTGGGCGCGGAACCCGTGGGCTTATTATCTTTCGCCACAGAACCGAACTCCTTCCTTTCCACAACAAGGGCCACCGAAGCCCCATTCCGGTGGCCCTCTATGCCTCTACTGCCGCCGGCTGCCTGTCAGTTGCAGCAGCAGCATGAACAGGTTGATGAAGTTCAGATACAGGCTCAGCGCATCGTACACGCTGCGCTTCGCCGCCAGCTCCGGCCCCTCGGCATACGCAAAGTTCACATACGTTGCCTTGATCCGCTGCGTGTCATACGCGGTGAGCCCGGTGAACACGAGCACGCCGATGATGCTCACCGCGAACGCGATCGCACTGGAATGCACGAAGAAATTCACCAGGCTGGCCAGAATGATCCCGATCAGACCCATGATCAGGAAGCCGCCCATCCGCGAAAGGTCGGCCTTCGTGGTGTAGCCCCAGATCGACATCGCCGCGAACGTGCCCGCGGTGATGAAGAACGTGGTGGCGATGCTCGTGCCACTATACACCAGCAAGATGTTCGCCAGGCTCGCGCCCATCACCGCGCAGAACGTCCAGTAAAGCGCCTGCGCCGCGCCGCGGCTGAGCCGGTTCACGCCGAAGCTCAGCACCATCACGAACACCAGCGGCGCGAACATCGCGATCGTGGCCAGCCCGGTCGGCCGCACCACCATCTGGCCGAACTGGCTCACCACCGGCCGGTAGAAAGCATCCCGCAGCGGCGTCTCGGCCACCGCATAGGCCACTATGCCGGTCAGCAGCAGCCCGGACGCCATCCAATTATAAACCCGCAGCAAATAAGCGCGCAGGCCCTGGTCCAGGACCGCCGCCTGCGACACACCCATCGGACGGGACGCGCCGCGGAAATCGGGACTGTAAGCCATGTAAGGTGATCTCCAGGGGGCGAGCTTGCCCCGCACAACCTCCATCTTGGCCGAACCGCGAAAGCGTTCAAGCGCCGTGTGGTGGCGGCGGGCCCTGCCGCCGCATTTGCGACGCAGATTTAATGCGCCTTGCGCGCCCGCCCGCTCTCGGGAACCCTGCCGCCATGCGCTTGTTCGTGGCCCTCGACCTGCCCTGGCCGCATCGGCAGCGCCTTGCCGACCTGGCCATCGGCCTGCCCGGCGCCCGCTGGGTCGATCCCGAAAACTACCACATCACGTTGCGATTCATTGGCGAAACGCAGCGCCACGTCGCCGAGGAGATCGACCTGGCCCTCGCCACGCTGCGCGGCCGCGGCTTCGATCTCGCGTTGGCCGGCGTCGGCACGATCAACAGGGCGGGAAACAAGGCCGGGCGCGTCTCCGCTCTGTGGGCCGGCGTCGAGCGCAACCCGGCGCTGGAGCACTTGCAGAACAAGATCGAAACCGCGTTGCAGCGCGCCGGGCTGCCGCCGGAACGCCGCCGCTTCCTGCCGCATGTCACGCTCGCCCGCCTCGATCAGCCCGTGGAACCACGCCTGGCCGCCTGGGTTCAAGCGCACAACCTGTTCCGTGCCGAGCCATTCCACGTGCACCATTTCACGTTGTTCAGTTCGGTGCTCGCCAAGGAACAGCCGGCCTACACGGCGGAGGTGGAGTATGCGCTGGCGTGATCCGTCATTGGGCTTGGCGCTGCTTGTCCTTGCCGCCGCGCTGCCGGCGGCAGCCCGCGTCGCCGGGCCGATCGACGTTTCTCAGCCTTGGGCCGCCCCTGCCGCCGCCGGCGCCGATACCGGCGTCATGATGGTATTGCGCAACGAAGGCGACGTGCGTGACGATCTGGTGCGCGCCGCCTGCGCCGGGGCCGAAAGCGCGGAGCTGGTAGAACCGGCGCAGCCGGGCCGCCCGGTGCAGCGCATCGACGGCATCCCCGTGCAGCCGCACAGCACCATCACGCTCACGCCCGGCGGCATCCACCTTGTGCTGCTGCACCTTCAAAAACCGGCGGAGCTGGGCACCACGCTGCATTGCACGGCAACGTTCGCGAAAACCGGCGAACGCCTGTTCGAAGCGACCGTGCGGAACGACGCGCCCCCGGTATTGCCGCCAACTTGATCAGGCGCCTTCGCGCCGGCTGCACGCCACATGGACGGCGCCGCAATCGCGCATGATCGACTCGGCGCGAGCCGGGTCTTCGTCACCTTGCAACGTAACGGACAGCAGCAGTTCGCCCGATTGGGCACGCGCCTCGTGCGCGTCCTGCCTTGCCGTATCGCCCGCGCTTGTCGCCGCCAGAACGCCGCCGCCGGCCGCCGCCCCTGCCGCCGCGGCCGCTATCACGGCAACCGCCGCGGCACCGCCGGTCAACACCGTGGCGCCGGCCGCCAGCATCGCGCCGGCGGCTGCAGCCGTGCTGCTGCCCAGCGTGCGCATCTGCTGCGCGTCGGTATCGCTCAGTGGCGTTTCGGCCCCTGCGGCCGGGGTCGGCCGCGCCGCATCCGGCACCGGCAGATTGATCTGCGCCCGGTCGAAGCCGGCGCTCTCCAGCCGTTTCATGGCCTCCTGCAAGGCCGCTTCGCCCGGGAAGCTGCCCCGCACCTCGCGAATGGCCTCATTCAGTACGGGACCTAGCTTCGGTTGGTCGGACATATCGCGGCTTCCTGCAAACTGGATTCGAGATTCAACGCGGCAGTGGCGGCGCGTTTGCTTCACCCCAGCCGCTGAAACCGCGCCTTCGCGCCGCGCTCGATGGCGGCCACAACCAACCTGTCCAGCCGCAGCTCACTGGCGAGGAAATCGAGCATTTCCAGGATCGGCTGGCCTTGCGCCTGGCCAGCCGCGATCACTTCGCAACCCAGTGCGAACGCGGTTTCGCGCAAGCGTGGTTCCAGCGCCTCGCGCACCAGCCTGCCCGCGTGCGCCAACCCGTTAGGTTCGCGCAACAAGCCGATCGCCGCGTCGGCTGCGTGGCGCAACTGCGCGTCGGCGAAGCCTTCGAATACCGGCAGCGTCTGCACCAGGCTGGCCATCACGCCGATGTCGCGGTCGGAAATGCCGCCGCTGTCGGCCGCCGCCACCAGCACCATGGTGCACACTAGCGCTTCCTGCGGATCGAGGCGGCCTTGGCTGCGCGGGGTGGCGAGCGGGGTGGCGAACATGATGGCCGGAGCCTCGCGCGCCTGCCTTGTTTGCGCAAGCCGGGTTTGCGCAAGCGCCACGCCCGCGACTATCCCCACCGCCATGGGCGCGCTGAGCGGCATCCGCATCTTGGAATTCGCTGGCATCGGGCCCGCCCCGTTCTGCGGCATGATGCTCGCCGATCACGGCGCCGAGGTGATCCGGATCGACCGGCCCGGTGCGCCCCTTGCGGCCCAGGATCCACTTTTGCGCAGCCGGCGCTCGCTCGCGCTGGATCTCAAGCGCGCCGAGGCGATCGCGCTCGTCCGCGATCTTGCCCGCACGGCCGACGGGCTTATCGAGGGTTTCCGCCCGGGCGTGATGGAACGGCTCGGCCTTGGCCCCGAAACGCTGCTCGCCGACAATCCGGGGCTGGTGTACGGCCGCATGACGGGCTGGGGCCAATCGGGGCCGCTAGCGCCGCGCGCCGGCCACGATATCGATTACATCGCGATCGCCGGCACGCTGCACACGGTGGGCCGCGCCGGCGAGAAGCCCGTGCCGCCGGTGAATTACCTCGGCGATTTCGGCGGCGGCGGCATGTTGCTGGCGTTCGGCATGGTGGCGGCGCTGCTCGCGGTGCGCATGGGTGGCCCGGGACAGGTGATCGATGCGGCCATGGTGGATGGCGCGGCGCTGCTGACCGCCATGACACGGGGGCTGCACGAAGCGGGGATGTGGCGCGACGAACCCGGCGTGAACCTGCTGGATGGCGGCGCGCACTTTTACGAGACGTATGTTTGCGCCGACGGCAGATTCCTCGCCGTGGGCGCCATCGAACCGCAATTTTATGCGGTGTTGCTGGCGAAACTAGACCTTGCCGCCGATCCGGAATTCTCCGCGCAGTACGATGCGGCGTCGTGGCCCAAGCTGAAGGCCCGGCTCGCGGCCATTTTCGCCACCAGGCCGCGCGATCACTGGGTGGCGCAGTTCGAGGGAACCGACAGCTGCGTGGCGCCGGTGCTTTCGTTGGCCGAGGCGCCGGCCCACCCGCACAATGTCGCGCGCCAGACTTTCGTGCAGGTGGGCGCGGCCCTGCAGCCCGGGCCCGCGCCGCGCTTCCTGGCGACGCAGGCGGCATCGCCGGCGCCTCCCGCCCCTGCCGATAGCGATGCGCTGCTGGTTGGGCTGGGCTACGATGCGGCCAAGGCCGCCGCGCTGCGGCAGGCGAAGGTGCTGGGCTGAAATGAACGCTTCACGAACACGTCAGTCGCCGCCGGCCCGTATTGCCGAAAGCGGCGGGCTCTCCCAGGGTGGGGCCTCAACCCTCCGCCATGCCGCGCTGCAGGAGCGCGCGGGCTTGGGAGAGCCGGGCGCGCATTGTGCCCACCGCCACCCCGCAGATGGAAGCCGCCTCCTCATGCGTCATTCCCTGCGCGCCCACCAGCAGCAAGGCTTCGCGCAAGCTGGGGGGCAGCGCCCACACCAGCCGCGACAGATCGGCCGCCTCGCCCGGGTGCGGCGCGGATTCGTGGCTTGTGCTGGCATGAGCTACCAGCGCCGCGTCCTCGCGCCGCGAGCGCCGCTTCTGTTCCAGGAACACGCGGCGCTGGATGGTGAACGCCCAGGCTTTCAGGCTGGTGCCCGGCGCGAATTGCGGCAGCGCGGCGAGCGCGCGCATCAATGCCTCTTGCACCAGATCGTCGGCATGTTGCCGGTCGCGCGCCAGAAACCGGGCATAGGCGCGCAGTTCCGGCAGCAGCAAGGCCAGCTCCGCGCGGATAGCCCGGAGTTCGCCGCTCCCTTCCATACGCCCCTGTCCCACATCCAGAACGGACGATAAATCCTGATGACCGGCCACCGACGCGACGTGTTGCTGAACGCCCTTCCCTATGCTCGCCGCTACGCGCGCGCGCTTACCGGCGGCCAGAACCGCGGCGACGCGCTGGTGGCGGACAGCTTGCGCGAGCTTCTGGAAGGCAGCGCCGCGCCGCCAGCGCCGATCGCGGATGAGCGCCATGCGCTTTATTGGGGCATCACCCGCCGTTTCGGCGGCGAGGTGCCGGGGATGGATTTCGGCGACCAGCTTTCGGTGCGCCACCGCCAGCTCCTGCTGCTCACGGCGCTGGAGGATGTGTCGCCCATGCAGGCGGGCGCCATCGTGGGGCTGACGCCGGACCAGGCCGCGCAGCAACTCGCCGAAGCCCGGTCCCGGTTGCGCGCCGCGGCCGCAGCCGACGTGCTGATTATCGAAGACGAGCCGATTATCGCCATGGACCTGGAGGAGCTCGTGACCGGCTGCGGTCACCGAGTCGTGGGTGTGGCGAACAGCGAGCGGGAGGCCGTGGAGATCGCGGCGCGCACGAAGCCCGGGCTGATCCTGGCGGACATCAATCTAGGCAGCGGCGGCGACGGCGCCCAGGCGGTGGCCAAAATTCTGCAAAATCATTATGCCCCCGTGATCTTCGTAACGGCGTATCCCGAGCGGCTGCTGACCGGCGACCAGGTGGAACCGGCGTTCGTGATCACCAAGCCGTTCGAACCGCTGACGCTGGCCATCGCCACCTACCAGGCGGTGACGGGCGGCGTGCACGCCGGGACCTCGTGAGAAGCGAAGATTTTCTTCGATTTTTACTAGGAGAAAACCGCTGGCCGTGCCTAGTGTTTCGGCGGCGGTATTCAACCCCGGGGCATCCCATGAGAACACTGTTGTTCTGCGCTGCCGCTTTTGCCGGGGCCTATGCGGCTTCCCCTTTCGTGTCGCTCTACCTGATGGGCCAGGCGCTGCGTGCGGGCGATGCGCACGCGCTTTCGGCCGATGTGGATTGGACGCAGGTGCGCGACGGGCTGAAGGCGGATATCGCCGACGGCATCACCGGCCAGCCGGCGGCCGAGCCGGTGAGCCAGAGCAACGACGACTTGCCGCCCTTCGGCTCCGGCATGGTGGCCGGCATTGCCGGCAACATGGTGGATCGCGCGGTGACGCCGGAGCATCTTGCGCAGACCGTGCTGGCGCTGCACGAGGCCGGGGCCCGCACCGGCGCCACGATCGTCGCGGCGCATTTCGTCGCGCCGCTGCGTTTCGAAGTGGCATTCCGCGCGCCGGGCGAGAAGGCCGACGATCCGCCCATCGAGCTTGGGCTGCGGCTCGAGCCCTGTGGCTGGGGCGCCACTTGGCGCGTGGTGCACGCCTCGGTTCCGGCTTCGGTGCTGACGCGCATCGACGGCAGCGCCAGCTAGGCACTCGCCTGGCCGCCTGATACCGACCCCAGCGTGACAACCCAAGAGCTGTTCGGCCGCCGCGAGCGGCTGGCTTTCGTTGCCGGCGCGCTGATCCTGGCTGCTGTCGTGCTGATCTCGGCGTGGCTCGCGCTGCGCACTTCCGGCAGCCTGAGCGAGGCCGCGCATTCACAGGAAGTGCGCGCGGCGACCGTGGATTTGCTGCAGGAAGTCACCTCGGCGGAAACCGGCCAGCGAGGTTATTTGCTGACCGGCAAGCCGGAGTATCTCGCGCCGTACGAGCATGCGGTGCGGCGCGTGCCGCAATTGCTGCGGCAGGTTGCCGGCGATCTCGATGGCAACCCGGATTTTCGCGCGTTGCGCGCCGGCGTGCAGGCCAAGCTGGCGGAGCTTGCGCATACGGTGGCGATGTTCGAGGCCGGCGAGCGCGAGGCCGCGCTGGGCATCGTGCAATCCGATCTTGGCGAGCGGCTGATGTTGGAACTGGGCGAGCACGCCGCGCGGCTCACCGAGGCCGAACGGCAGGTGCTGAACAACCGCATCGGCAGCAGCCGCACCGGCGCCGAGGCGCTGGTGGTGATCGACGTGATCGCGTTCGCGCTCATCGTCGCGCTGGCGGCGGTGATCGTGAACGGCATCCGCCGGACCGTGAACGAGTTGCGGGCGGCGCAGGAAACGGTGGAGGCGGCCAATGCCGAACTGGGGCGCGGCCGCGAGCGGCTGGAGATCGCGGTGCGCCGGCGTACCGCGCAACTCACCCGCGCGAACGAGGAAATTCAGCGCTTCGCCTATATCGTTTCGCACGATCTGCGCGCGCCGCTGCTGAATATCATCGGCTTCACGAGCGAACTTGAGAACGCCACGACGCAACTGAAAAACTTCGTGGAAACCAACGTGGCGCAGGCCGAAATCGGCATTCCGGTGCCGGTGCGCGAAGCCTATGAGCAGGATCTTCCCGAAGCGATCCGTTTCATCCAGAGCAGCACGACGAAGATGGACCGGCTAATCAACGCGATCCTGCGGCTTTCGCGCGAAGGCCGGCGCGTGCTGGTTCCGGAACCGCTGGACATGGCGGCATTGTTGCGCAACATCGTCGATTCGCTGCGCCATCAGGCCGAGGAGGCCGGCGCCGAGCTGGAGCTGGGCGAAGCGCCGCCGATCACGTCGGACCGGATCGCGGTTGAACAGATCTTCTCGAACCTTGCGGAGAACGCGCTGAAATACCTGAAACCGGGCCGTGCGGGCCACGTTCGCATCCACGGCAGGCGCGACGGCAAATTCGTGCGCTACGCCGTACGCGACAATGGTCGCGGCATCGCAGAGCGCGACCGCGAGCGTATTTTCGAATTGTTTCGCCGCGCCGGCGTGCAGGATGTGGCTGGCGAGGGCATCGGGCTGGCGCATGTGCGGGCCCTCTCCCGCCGGCTCGGCGGCGAGATAGGTTGCGAATCCGAGCTGGATGTGGGATCGGAGTTCACGCTCCGTCTGCCGGCCGTTCTTGAGCATACGGAGGAATCCTGATGAATGCAGTGCCGGTGACAATCCTTCTCATCGAGGACGACCAGGGCCACGCCACGCTCATTCAGAAGAACGTGCGCCGGGCCGGTGTTTCGAACGAGATCAAGCATTTCCCGGATGGCTCCACGGCGCTGGCGCACCTGTTCGAACGCGGCGAGACGAGCAAGGCCGACCCCATGCTGGTGCTGCTCGATCTCAACCTGCCGGACATGAACGGCACCGATATCCTGGCCCGCATCAAGGCCGATCCGCTGCTGAAGCGCACGCCGGTGATCGTGCTGACCACCACCGACGACCGCCTGGAAATCCAGCGCTGCTACGATCTGGGCTGCAACGTGTATATCACCAAGCCGGTGGAGTACGACACGTTCCGCGAAGCGATCCGGCAGCTTGGCCTGTTCCTTACCGTGATGCAGGTGCCCGAGGGCGTCTGACCCGCCGGTTGCCTGCTTCCGGGCCGCCGCCTAACATTCCATGAACATGACCGACTCCGGGGCGCGGCCGCGCGTACTCTATATCGACGACGATCCCGGAATCGCCCGGCTTGTGCAGCGTGGGCTGGAACGCGCCGGCTTTGCCGTGACCACCGAGACCGATCCCGCCTGTGGCGAGCGCCTGGCCCGGCAGGGCGGCTTCGCTTGCATCGCGCTGGACCACTACATGCCGGGGCTGGACGGGCTGGAGCTGCTGGAACGGCTGGGCGACCTGCCGGGCCTGCCGCCCGTGATTTTCGTGACCGGCGCCGAGGAAACGCGCATCGCCGTGGCGGCGCTGAAGCGCGGCGCGGCGGATTACGTGGTGAAGGACGTGCGCGGCGAGTTTATCGAGCTGCTGGGCGGCAGCATCCGCCAGGAAATTGCGCGGGCCCGCCTGATGCACGAACGCGACGCGGCCGAGCGCGAGGTGCGCGAGAGCCGCGACCGGCTAGCGCGCCTGGCCGAGCAGCAGCAAGTTCTGTTGCGAGAAGTTAATCACCGCGTCGCCAATTCGCTGCAGCTCATCAGCTCGCTGATCGCCATGCAGGCCCGCCGGGTGCCCGACGGGAGCGCGCGCGCCGTGCTGCACCAGGCGGTGAAGCGCGTGGACGCCGTGATGCTCGTGCATCGCCGCCTCTATTCCGGCAGCGATGTGGAATTCGTGGAGATGGGGGCTTATCTCGGCGGTCTTGTGGAGGAATTGTCGGGCATGATGCGCGATTCCGAGGCGGGGCCACGCATCGAGCTGAGCGCGGAGAAGTTGCGTGTGGAGACCGACAAGGCCGTGCCGCTCGGGCTGATCGTGAACGAGCTGGTGACGAACGCCGTGAAATACGCGTATCCGAACGGCGCGGCGGGCGCGGTGCGCGTGCGGCTGGCGCGCGGCGCGGAAAACAGCCTGAGCCTGTGCGTGGAGGATGACGGCGTGGGAATGCCCGAGGATGGCGCGAAGCCCGAAGGGAGCGGGCTGGGATCGTTGATTGTTCGATCGATGGTGCAGGCGCTGCATGGCAGGCTGGAACGCGATCCGAACCACAAGGGCACGCGCTTTCTGGTTTGGGTGGAAACCACCGCGTAGGCAAGGTTGACAACCGCGCGGCCGGGCCGGAGCGTGCGGCCGTCCGCATGGAGATGCTTGCCAATGCCGCTTTCCCGTCGCGCCCTGCTGGCTTCCGCCGCCGCGCTGCCGGCCATTGCCGCGACCCGGAATGCGCCCGCCAATAAACCGCCCGCCGCGCGCGTGGCGCCGGTGACCGACGATATTTTCGGCACCAAGATCACCGACGATTACCGCTGGATGGAAACGCCGGGCAGCCCGGAATTCGACGCCTATCTGAAAGCCCAATCCGCCTACACCCGCCAGGTGCTCAGCCGCATTCCGGGGCGCAACAAACTTGCCGCGGCGATGGCGCATTACACGGGCGGCCTCACCGGCGCGCGGACGCCGCAGGTGGCTGGAGGCAGGCTGTTCCTGGAGTTGCGGCCGCCCGGGGCCGACACCTACAAGCTGATGGTTCTCGACCTGCCAAACGGCGCGCCGCGAGTGCTGGTGGATCCCGATGCGCCGCACGATGGCAAGAAGCGCGCGCTGAACTGGTGGCAGGTTTCGCCGGATGGCGCGCGCGTGGTGTTCGGCGTTTCGCCGGCCGGTTCCGAGGACGCGCCGTTGCAGATCATCGAGGTGGCAACCGGCCGCGTGCTGCCCGACCATATCGACCGCGTGCAATATCCGCAGCCGAGCTGGACGGCCGACGGCGGAGCGGTGGCTTTCAACCGGCTTGCGAGCGCGGCGAAATCGTCGCTCGACCTGTATAAGCATAGCGTGTGCTGGCTGCACCGTGTTGGCACGGATGCGGAACAGGATCTACGGCTGCTGGCGCAGGGCCAGTATGCAGCGATTCCGGTGCTGGATACGGAGTTCCCCACCGTGGCGCTCACGCCCGGTTCGGCGACCGCGATCGGCGCGCTGCAGAACGGCGTGCAAAACGAGCTGACGCTCTATACGGCGCCGGCGGCCGCGATCGGCCAGCAGGCAGCGCCTTGGCGGGTCGTTTGCAAGCCGGCCGACAAGATCACCGGCTACACGCTGCGCGGCGACGAACTTTATCTGAACACCTATGCCGGCGCGCCGCGCTACAAGCTGCTGCGCACGAGCGCCGCGGGGCCCGACCTGGCGAAAGCTTCCGTGGTGGTGCCGGAAGGCGATGTGCTGCTGGACAATGCGCTGGCGGCGCGGGACGCGGTGTATCTGGTGGGGCGCAACGACAAGGGCCTTGGCGTGCTGCGGCGCCTGATGGCCGACGGGAAAATTGAGACCCTGCCACTGCCGTTTGCCGGCAGCATCAACGATGCTTATGCCGATCCGCGACAGGATGGGTTGTGGTTCCTGCTCGCGAGCTGGACCAGCTCGCCGCGGCTTTGCCAGGCCACCGCGGACGGGAAAGTTACGGTTACCGATCATGTTCCGGCCGCGCCCTATGACACTTCGGCTTATGTCGCGGAAACCGTGCTGGCGCCGGCGAAGGATGGGGCGAAGGTGCCGCTTTCGATCATTTATCGCAAAGGCCTGGAGCGGAACGGCGCGGCGCCGACGATCCTGACGGGCTACGGGAGCTATGGGCTATCCATCGATCCGGAATTTGTCTCGCGCTATCTCGCCTGGCTGGATCTGGGCGGCATCTATGCGGTGGCGCATGTGCGCGGCGGCGGCGAGCTGGGACGGGCCTGGTACGAGGCGGGCAAGAAGGCCACGAAGCCGAACACGTGGCGCGATCTCATTGCGTGCGCGGAATACATGGTGGCGGCAAAATTCACCTCGCCCGCGAAGCTGGCCATCGAGGGCACATCGGCCGGCGGCATCACGGTGGGCCGCGCGCTCACCGAGCGCCCGGACCTGTTCGCCGTGGTGTTCTCCCGCGTTGGCGTTTCGAATGCGGCGCGCAGCGAATTTTCGCCAAACGGGCCGCCGAATGTGCCGGAATTCGGCAGCGTGCAGGATCGCGCGACCGCCGCGCCGCTGCTGGACATGGACGCGCTGAGCCATGTGCGGGACGGCACGAAATACCCGAGCGTGATGCTGACGACGGGGTTGCAGGATCCGCGCGTTTCGCCGTGGGAGCCGGGCAAGATGGCGGCGAGGCTGCAACGCGCCAGCGCATCGGGCAATCCGGTTCTGTTGCGCGTGGAAACCGAGGGCGGCCACGGGATCGGTTCCACGCGCAGCCAGTTCGACCAGGAATACGCCGATCTGTTCGCGTTCGCGTTGTGGCGGATGAAGGATCCGCGGTATCAGCCAACGTAACTATCGTCCCGCCTGCCGCATCACCCGCAGGAAATTCCCGCCCCAGAGCGCGGCAACCTCCACGTCCGCATACCCGCGCCGCACCAGTTCCGCCGTGACGTTCCCGGTCTGCGCCGCGTTTTCCCACCCCACGATCGCGCCGCCGCCATCGAAATCGGAGCTGATGCCGCAATGCGACAGCCCGATGCGTTGGACGACGTAATCCACGTGATCGACCAGATCGCGCACGCTCACCTCGTTGGCGCGGCCGCGCGGCTTCAGGAACGGCGGCATGGCAGTGATCTGAACCACGCCGCCCACGTCACGCAGCGCATCCAGCTGCATGTCGTCCAGATTGCGCGGGTGCGGGCACAGCGCGGCGGCGCAGGAATGCGTTGCCACCACCGGCGTGCGGCTGAGCATCGCCGCCTGCAGCATGGCAGCGCGCGAAACATGCGAGACGTCCACCAGAATGCCCAAGCGGTTCATCTCGGCAATCGCCTCCCGCCCGAAACCGGAAAGGCCGCCATGCAGTGTTTCTGGATCGTTCAGATCGCGCCGTGGATTGGCGCTGTCGGCCAATCGGTTATGGCCGTTATGCGTGAGCGTGACGTAGCACACACCGAAGGCGCGAAACTGTTCCAGCAAAGAAATATCGTCGCCGATCGCATGGCCGTTCTCCACCGCCGGCAGGATGGCTATGGCACCGTCGCGATGCGCTTCCTGCACGGCGTCGGCGCTGACGCAAACCCGGGTTTCGATGCCCGCCTCGCGGCGCCCCATGCCATGGATGGCCTCCAGCATGGCGAGCGCACGGCCGGTCGCCTGCTCCGCGTCCTCCCGGCCCTGTGGCACGAAGGCCACGAAGCAGCCTGCGGCGAGGCCGCCCTGCCGCATCTTCGGGAAATCCACATGCCGGTCGGTGCACCCGAACGGGTCGGCGGGCCCGGGCCACGGGATATCGATGTGGGTATCGAGTGTGAGCGTGGCGCGGTGCAGCGCGGCGGCCTCGGCCGGGCCGCGGTTGGAAAGATAATCCATGGCCGCAGCATGTAACGCGGCCGCGGCGCTTGGGAAGGCTGACGCGGCGTGCGTATTGCGCTAGATGAGGCCCGGCAGGTCCCCGTAGCTCAGCCGGATAGAGCACAGGATTCCTAATCCTGGGGCCGTGGGTTCGAATCCCGCCGGGGACATCACGGCGCTGACTGGCTGTAAAACTTCCCTTACTGCACGGCCGAGGCTCCTGGCCGAGCCATAAGCTGAACTCGCGATGAACCCGAACCGTATTCGAATGCCCACGGCCGCGACGGCCGCCCGTTGGCCGACAGAAACCCACACGGAAATCTTGCATGCGCTCCCCGTTCCAACCGTCGGCCACAGCCTTCGCACCCCTTGGCCTGGCAGCGCTGGCCCTCGCAGGCTGCGGTCCGAAACCGCAAGTCGATTCCGACGCGTCCCTGCGCAGCTTCGCTCCGGCTGCCAGCGTGGCCGCGCAACTGCCGCTACATGCCAACGCCGGCGAACCCTATCAGGACCATCTCGGCCCCGCCTTCCCGGTCGGCTCCGCCCCGTCGGTCCATGACACCGGCGGCGAGCGCATCCCGTCCTTTCCCGCAAGCGAACCGCCCATGGCGCAACCCGGCGGCCAAGTGCTGATGCCGAATGGCGGCGGGCGCATCGTGCAATCGGTTAATTCGCTGCCATAGGGCTGGTTCACCGCGAAGCCTTGAGCGTTGGCAGATCGGCTGTGCTCCAGCCGCCGCCGAGAGCCCTGATCAGCCCGATCGTGGCATCGAGCCGCCGGGCGCGTAGATCGATCGCGGCGATTTCCGCCTGCAGGAACGCGGTTTGCGCCGTGACCACGTCGAGGTAGCTCACCGCGCCGTTGTCGTAGAGCGCCATCGACATACGCAGCGTCTGATCCGCGGCAGCGGCGGCCGCCGCCTGCTGCGCTTCCTCCTGGCTGAGCCAGTGCAGATTGGAAAGCTCGTCCTCCACATCGGCGAAGGCGTCGAGCACGGTTTCGCGATATTGCGCGGCCGTTATGTGCCAGACGGCGGTGGCTGCGGCGAGTTCCGCATGGCGCAGCCCGCCCTCGAACAGCGGCAGCGCCAGGCCTGGGCCGAGTGTCCAGAAACTGTCCGGCAGCGTGACCAGGTTGAAGCCGGTATCCTGCAGGCCGAGGATCGCGTTCAGCGAAATGTTCGGATAGAAGGCCGCGCGCGTCACGCCGATTTCGGCATTGGCCGCCATCACCTGCCGCTCGGCCGAGGCGATATCCGGTCGGCGCTGCAGCAGCGTGGCCGGGATGCCGGCGGAGACCGGCGGCGGCACCGGCAGCGCGGGGGAAGCCGGTAGAGCAAGGTCGGACGGCGGCACGCCGATCAGCACCGCGATTGCGTGTGCCACCAGCGCGCGGCGCGCGATCGCATCCGATAGCTGCGCTTCCGCATCGTTGAGCTGCGTCTCGGCCTGCGCGACATCGATGCCGGACGCGATCTTGCCGGCGAACCGATTCTGCGTCAATTGCGCGGCCTGCCGGTAGGTGCCCACCGTGCGTTGCAGGAACGCGATACGTGCATCGAAGCCGCGCAGCTCGAAATAGTCACTGGCGAGCTCGGCATGCAGACTGAGCTGCAGCGTCGCCAGATCGGCCGCACTCGCCTGCGCGGCCGCGCGTCCGGCGCGGATGGAGTTGGCCAGCCGGTCCCAGAAATCGATTTCGTAGGTTGCTGTCGCGTCGATCAGGTTGTTCAGATACTGGTTCGGCTGGTGCGGGCTGCGCAGCGGCCGCCGCGCCGATTGCCGGTTTGTCGTGATCTGGCCGCCCACGGCGATTTGCGGGTACAGCCCGGCCTCTGCCTCCTGCGAGATCGCGCGCGCGCGGTCGAACACCGCCGCGGCGCCGGCCAGCGCCGGATTGCCGCTTTCGACACGGCCTTCCAGCTGGTCGAGCGTCGCGTCGCCGAACGCGATCCACCATGCGCCGCGCGGCAACGAATCCTGCGGCTGCGCGGGATGCCAGGCCGCCGCTTCGCTATAGGTGACCGGCACCTGCACGACCGGCACGTGATAACGCGGAGCCAGATCGCAGCCGGCCAGCGCCATCAGCGTGAGCGCTGGAAATGCGGCTTTCAGACGAGATTGTCTCACGGCTTCTGGGCGGCGGCGGACTGAAAGATACGTACCGTTTCGCCATTGGTGAGGCTGTCGGGCGGATTGTCGATCACCCGGTCGTCCGGGCCGATGCCGCTTACCACCTCGACGGTATTGCCGGTGTCGGTGCCGAGCGTGACACGTCGTAGCTCGACGCGGTTGTCCGGCCCGAGTATCGCGAGCTGCGGACCTGCGGCCTGGAAGATCAACGCGCCGGCGGGCACCTGCAGGTGGTTTGCCGGGTGCTCCACGCGGAAACTCACCTCCGCATACGTGCCTGGCCATAATTCACCCGCGGCGTTGGGGGCCAGCAGCTCAAACAACGCGGTGCGGGAGTTCACGTTCACGGCGTTGGCGGAGGTATTCAGTTGGGCGGGAAAGGTGCGGCCGGGATATTGCGGCAGGCTCAGCGTGGCCTCGGTGCCCGGCGGCAGCTCGGCCACGAACGCCTGCGGCACCGGCACATAGACGCGCATGACGTGCACGTCGGCCACCCGGAACAGTTCGTGTCCATCACCGCTGCCGGCCTGGATCAGCGCGCCGACATCGGTGCGGCGGGCGGTGACGATGCCGTCGAAGGGTGCGACGATGGTCTTGAAGTTTTCCATCGCCTGCAGTCGGCTCACATCGGCCTGGGCCGCCTGCAACAAGGCGAGCTTGGCTTCGGCTTCGGCCTGTTTCTCGTCGGCGGTCTGTTCCGCGACCGATTTCGTCGCCAGCAGCGAGCGCCAGCGCGCGGCCGTTACGGCGGCAAACCTCTGATCGGCTCGTGCCACCGCCACACGCGCGCGCGCTTGGTTCAACTGCTCGTCCAGTTCCGGCGTTTCGATTACCGCCAGCACCTCGCCGCGCTTCACGTGCGCGCCGATATCGCGGTACCAGGCTTTCAGGTAACCATCCACGCGCGCATAGATCGCTGCATCGTAGAATGCTTCGACGTTGCCGGGCAGCTTCAGCTCCTGACTGCCGCCGGTTGTCGCCGGGTGGATCACCGCTACGGTTGGGATCGCTTGCGTATCGGTCCAGCGTTCCAGTTTTGCCTGGCTTTGCTCGCGGCCGAGAATGCCGATGCCGGCCAGCACCACGAGCGCGGCCACGAACACGATCAGCCACAGCACCGGCCGCGTCCGCCGCCGCGGTCCGGCGGTGCGCGGCGGCGGCGGCGGCGGCTGATGGTGCTGCGTCGGGTGGATGTCAGGCATGGTGCGGGGCTCCCTGCGGCACCGGACGGCGGCTGGGCCGCGCGTGCACCATCGCGAACACGGAAGGCACGAACAGCAACGTTGCACAGGTTGCGAGCAGCAGGCCACCGATCACGGCGCGGCCGAGCGGAGCGTTCTGCTCGCCGCCTTCGCCCAGGCCCAACGCCATCGGCAGCATGCCGATGATCATCGCCAGCGCCGTCATCAGCACCGGCCGGAAGCGCATCACGCCGGCTTCGATGGCCGACGTCACCGCGCCGCGCCCGCGCTCGAGTTCGCTGCGCGCGAAACTCACCACCAGGATGCTGTTCGCGGTTGCCACACCCATGCACATGATGGCCCCGGTCAGCGCCGGCACCGATAGCGTGGTGCCGGTCAGGAATAGCATCCATACGATACCGGCAAGGGCCGCCGGCAATGCCGTGATGATCACGAACGGATCGAGCCAAGACTGGAAGTTCACGACGATGAGCAGATAGATCAGCAGCACCGCGGCGCCGATGCCGAAGAAGAGTTGCGAGAACGCCGACTGCATGGTGGCTGCCTGGCCGCGCACGGTCACCACGCTGCCGGGCGGCACGGCGCTTTGTGTGTCGTGCACGATGCGCTGGATATCGGCGACCACGCCGCCCAGATCGCGGCCCTGCACCGCGCCATAGATGTCCACGGTGGGCTGCACGTCGTAATGCGTGACAACCGCGTCGCTCACGGTGCGGCGCACGCGCGCGAGACCGCCAAGCAGCGCGGTTCCGCCCTTGCCCGAGATCGGCACGTTGTCGAGATTGCCGAGCGTGTCGATGGTATACTGCGGCAACTGCGCCACCACCGAGTAAGAGACGCCATTGCGCGGATTGAGCCAGAAGCTGGGGTTCTGCTGTCCGCTGCCGGTGAGGGAGACGAGCACGTCGTTGGCCACGTCCTTTTCGGTCAGACCGATTCCCGCCGCCAATTGCCGGTCGACATCGACATAAAAGGTCGGCACGTTGTCCGCCTGTTGCAGCCGCGCATCGGCCAGCCCCGGCACGCGCCGCAACCGTGCCAGCAGCTTGCGGGCATATTCGCGGTTCTGGTCGCCATGCGGCCCGGATACCTGCACGTCCACCGGCGCGGGCACACCGAAATTGAGAATCTGGCTGATGATATCGGCGGGCAGGAACGCGAACTGCGTGGCCGGGAAATGCTGCGGCAGTATCGTGCGCAGTTCCTGCACGTACCGCGCGGTCGGCCGGTGATCGGGGCCGAGCGAAATCAGGATATCCGCATCCTGCACGCCGACCGTGCCGGAATTGTTGTAGGCCATGTTGATGCCGCTTACCGGCAGCCCGACGTTATCGACGATGCTGGCAAGCTCGCGCTTCGGCACCGTTTGGCGGATCAGCCCCTCCACCTGGTCGCAGAGCCGCGTCATTTCCTCGATGCGCAACCCGGTCTGGCCGCGCACATGCAGCTTCATCTGGCCAGCATCGACACTGGGAAAGAAGTTCTCGCCCAGAAACGGCACGAGCACGAAAGAGGCGAGCACCAGCGCGAGGAAGCCAATCATGAACCGCCCCCGATAGCGGACGCAGACCACCAGCAGCACGCGATAGCGGCGGCGCACCTGTTCGAACCGGTGTTCGAACCCGCGCTGGAACCGCACCAGCGGATTGCGCGTGGTCGGCGCTTCGTGCCCATGCCCATGCCCGTGCCCGTGCACCGCCTGATGGCGCAGCAGGAAATTCGCCATGGTGGGCACCAGCGTGCGCGACAACACAAACGACGCGATCATCGCGAACACCACCGCTTCGGCTAGCGGCAGGAACAGATAGCCGGCGACGCCGCCCAACTGGAACATCGGCACGAACACGATGCAGATGCACATCAGCGACACGAAAGCCGGCACCACGATCTGGTGCGCGCCGTCCATGATGGCGGTGGTGATCCGCTTGCCGAGTTCGAGATGGTAGTTGATGTTCTCGATGGTGACTGTGGCGTCGTCCACCAGGATGCCGACCGCGAGCGCCAGACCGCCCAGCGTCATGACGTTGATGGTCTGACCCACGACCGACAGCAGGATGATCGAGCTCAGCACGGCGAGCGGGATCGACACCATGATGATCAGCGTCGATCGCCAACTGCCGAGGAAGATCAGGATCATCAGCCCGGTCAGCACGGCCGCGATCGCGCCCTCGCGGATCACGCCGCTCACCGCCGCTTTCACGAACACCGACATGTCGCCAACGGCGGTAAGATGCAGCGCCGGCGGGAGACCTGCCAACATGCGTGGCAGCAGCGCATGGATGCCGTCGATGATGTCGAGCGTGGAGGCCGAGCCCGCCTTCAGGATCGACATCAGCACAGCCTTGCTGCCGTTCACGCGCACCACGTTGGTCTGAGGCGGATAGCCGTCGTGCACAAAAGCCACGTCGCCCACCGTCAGCACGGCGCCACCCACCACGCGCAACGGCACCTTGTTCAGTTGTTCGATCAGCGTCGGGCTGGCGTTGAGATCGACATTGTATTCGAACCGCCCGACCTTCTCCGTGCCGCCGGGCAGCACCAGGTTCTGCGCGGAGATCGCGTTCACCACGTCGTTGGCGGAAAGTCCGTGCGCCTGTAGCGCGTGCTGGTCGATATCCACCTGCACCTGGCGGAACAGGCCGCCATAGGGCGAGGGTACGGCGGCACCCTGCACGGTTGCAAGCTGCGGCCGGATTTCGTTCTGGCCGATATCGAACAATTTTGATTGCGACAGCGATTTGCTGGACAGCGCGAGCTGCAGGATGGGCACGCTGGAGGCGTTGAAGCTCAGTACATAGGGCGGCGTAATGCCGGGCGGCAGCAGCTTCAGCACGGTCTGCGAGGCGGCCGTCACCTGCGCGATCGCAGCGTTGATGTTCACGTTCGGCTGAAAGAATATCTTCACCACGCCATAGCCGGGCATCGAGTTGCTCTCGATATGCTCGATGTCGTTAACCTGGCTGGAGAGCGTGCGCTCGTAGAAATAGACGACGCGGCCCGACATGTCGTCCGGCGTCATGCCCTTATACGTCCACACCGCGGCGACGACCGGGATGTTGATGCTGGGAAAGATGTCGGTGGGCGTGCGAATCGCGGCGAGCGCGCCGAACACCAGGATCAGCACCGCCATCACCACGAAGGTGTAGGGGCGCTGCAGTGCAACGCGTACAAGCGCGATCATGCGGCGGTCGGAGCCTGGGCGAGCGGGATCATGCGGGCTAAGTCCTCAGCCTTGGCTGTAACAGCGGACAGCGCCCGGCGTTGACTATAATCGGTTTTAAGGCGGCTCCCGGAACCCCATACGCCGCCGCTTGCGACAATTCCGTGACAACGGAATCGTGACGTCGCAAAAACTGAATTAAAATGGACTTTAGTGCGACATTTTGTCCACACCTGCCGGACGAAAGATACAGCACGCCGCCCGCAAGCGCCAGAGCGGGTGTCCGAACCCCCGCGGCGTCCGCTAGGTGTGTCGCGCCACGCTCGCTGACTCCGGGGATTCCGCATGCGCCGCACCGCCAAAAGCACCTGGCTCGCCGCCACCGCGTTCGGCCTCACCGCCAGCGCCACGCAAGCCCATGCGCAGGCCGACGATGCGCGCCTGCAATCCATCGAGCATCAGATCCAGTCGCTGCAAAGCGAGCTGCGGCATATGAAATCCGATCTCGCCGCGCGCAATCACGAAATCAGCGCCGCCCGCGAAGCCGCCGCGCGCGCCAACGCCGCCGCCGATCTGGCGCGCCAGGCCCAAGCCAGCCCGGGCGCCAGTTCCGGCTTCGCCACCGCCCTGCCGCAGGTGCCGAACGGCTACGCGCTGGTGCGCACCAACGGCCCCGGCGAGCCCGAACACCTGGTGCTCGAACGCGTCGAAATCGCCCCGCCCGAAGGGCCGCCGCTGCCGCAGGGCGCCTTCCGAGTCGGCGACGTCACCGTCACCCTCGGCGGCTTCATCGAATTGGCCGGCATCTACCGGTCCCGCAACGAAGTGGCGGACGTTCTGTCGAACTTCAACACCGGCATCCCGCTGCGCAACTCACCGAACTATCACCAGCCCGAATTCCGCGAAACCGCGCGCCAGAGCCGCGCCTCGGCCCTGGTCGAAGCGCAGCCCGATTCCGTCACCAAGCTTTCCGCCTACATGGAGATCGATTTCCTCGCTGGCGCGCCCACCGCCAATTCCAACGAAAGCAACAGCTACAGCCCGCGCATCCGGCACGCCTACCTCACCTACGATCGCAGCGATTGGGGCCTGGAATTGCTGGCCGGCCAAACCTGGTCGTTGCTCACGCTGAACAAGGGTGGCATCGTACCCCGTGGCGAAGCCATCCCGCTCACCATCGACGCACAATACGTGCCGGGCTTCACCTGGTCGCGCGAACCGCAATTCCGCGTGGTGAAAAGTTTCGATAACCAGCTCTTCTGGCTGGCCGCGTCGGCGGAAAATCCGCAAACCGTGTATTACACCGGCCCCAACGGCCTGGCACCCTCCGCGCTCGGCACCGTCAACATCACCAACCCCGGCGGCTCGGGATTCCCGTCCACCACGAATTACAGCGACAACGTCGCCCCCGACATCCAAGCCAAGGCCGCCTACACGCCCGCCTTCGGCAGCTTCCAGATTTATGGCGTCGGCACCGTGGAGCACGATCGCGTCAGCCTGCCCGGCACCGGCTTTTCCAACACGCATTTCGCCGGCGGCGGCGGCGCGGCCGCCTACATCCACATCATCCCGAAACTGCTCGATTTCCGCGTCAGCGGCATGGCGGGCGAGGGCATCGGCCGCTTCGGCAGCGGCCAGTTACCCGATGCGGTGGTCGGCTCGGATGGCCAGCCCATTCCTATTCCGGAATGGCTCGCCCTGGTCGGCCTGGAAGCGCACCCCAATCCTGCCCTCGACATCTACGGCTATCTCGGCACCGAGCAGGAAAGTGCGAGGTATTTCCAGGCCGACGTGAAAGGCAAGCTGCTCGGCTACGGCTACGGCAGCCCGCTCTATTCGAACGAAACCTGCGACATCGAACTCGGCGCCTCCACCGGCTGCGTCGGCAACACCTCCGGCGTCACCCAGGGAACCGTCGGTGCATGGTATAAATTCGTGCACGGCGATTACGGCATGATGGAGGTCGGCGCGCAATACTCCTACACCTACCGCGCGGTGTTCCAGGGCCTCGGCAAAACCCCGCATACCGACGAGAACATCGTGATGCTCAGCTTCCGCTACTATCCGTTCCAGAAGAAATAGGCTCGGCAAGGCAGAAAATCTCCACAACCAGTCCCGGCCCAGCGTCACCCATCGCCAGCCGGAAACCGTGCAGCCGCACGATCGCGCAAACAATGCTCAAGCCCAGCCCATGGCCGCCGCCGCGCCGGCTGCGGTCGCCACGGTAGAAGCGCCGCAGCACGGCTTCCCGTTGCGCTTCCGGAATACCTTCGCCGGCATCTTCAATCCGCAGCACCGCGCCCGTCTGCCCCAGGTCCGAACGCAGCCGCACCTCGCTGCCAGGCGGCGCAAACTTGATCGCGTTGTCCAACAGATTGGCCACGGCCTCGAACAGCAGGTCGCGATCGCCCTGCGCCACAAGCCCCGGCTCGGCCCGCACCGCAAGCGACACAGATTTTTGCTCCGCAATCGGCTGATACAGATCGGCCGCCTCGTGCAGAATAGGCTCCAGGCTCACTTCCGCGAAATGCGCCCGCCGCCGCGCGCCGGAAATCTCGCCGATGCGCAGCAGCGCGGTGATGGTCTGGAATGTCTGATCCAGATCCGCGATAGATGCCTCGATGACGCCACGCAGTGCCGCCGCGTCGCCGCCCCGCCGTAAGCCGCCCTCCAGCCGCGTCCGCACCCGCGCCAGCGGCGTGCGAAGATCGTGCGCTATATCGTCGCCGACACCGGCAATTTCGCCGATCAGCCGCTCGATCTCCTGCAACATCCGGTTCACGCTGGCGGCCAGTCCATCCAGCGCATCGCGCCTGCCACGCGCCGGCAAGCGCTCCTCCATATGCCCCTGCATAATGCGCGCGATCGCCTGGTTCAGCGCCCGTATGCGTGCCAACGAACGTCGCCCCAGCAGCGCGCCGCCCAGCAGCGCCAGCAGCAGCCCGGGGATCAGCCCCACCAGCAAAGCCCGCAACACCAGCGTGCGCAGCGCAGCCAGCTCATCCGCGCTGCGCCCGGTGATCAGCCGCTCGCCTCCCGGCAGAAGCCGCGCCACCGCCAGCGCTGGGTCGCGCACCAGGCCGTGCTCGGTCAGCCGCACCGCCACCGTCCAGCGCGGCCGGCCATCCGGCTTCAGATCGGCCGGGGGCGCCAGCAGATCGCCCGCCAGCCGACGCCCGGAAGCGTCGAACAGCGCCGCGAACGTCGCGCGATGCAGATCGGCCGCATAGCGCCGCTCCACGTCGCGCACGATCTGCGGCACCGTCTCGCCGGCCAGCAATGCTTCCTCATGCCGCAGATATTCATCCAGCCGCCGCCGATCGTAGCCGGCCGTCTGCCAGTAAATAAAGGCAAACAGCAGCAAAGTGGTAAGCCCGGAAAGTGCCGCAGCCACCAGCGAAAAACGGAAAGTTCCGGTTCCGATTACATCACGCAGCCGGCGCCAAGCGCCCGCCGCTTCGGGCGCGGCTTGCTTCAGGATTCGCTTCCGTCGAGACCGAACAGAAAACCCGCGCCGCGCACGCTATGGATCAGCGGCGCCTCGCCGGGCATATCCACCTTGCGGCGCAGCTTGCCGATATGCACGTCCACCAGATTAGTCTGCGGCACGAAACGATAATGCCAAACATCCTCCAGCAGCATCGCTCGCGTCACCACCTGGTTCGGCCGCCGCATCAGATATTCCAGCAGTTTGAACTCGCGCGGCAGCAATTCCACCGGCCGCCCGCCGCGGTTCGCCTGCCGGTCGATCAGATCCAGCTCGATCGGTCCCACCCGCAACACCGTCTCGCGCGTCTCCAGCGGCCGCCGCAGCAGCGCCTCCACCCGCGCCGCCAGCTCGTCCATCGCGAACGGCTTGGTGAGGTAATCGTCTCCCCCGGCCTTCAGCCCGCGCACGCGCTCATCCACCGCCGAAAGCGCGCTCAGCACCAGCACCGGCACGGCGATGTTCTGATCCCGCAACGTAGAGATGACGCTCAGCCCGTCGGCCTCCGGCAGCATCCGGTCCACGATCAGCACATCGAAGCGCCCGCCCAGCGCCCGCGCCAGCGCATCCCGGCCGTCGGCCGACCACTCCACCGCGTAGCCGCGCGCGCGCAGATCGGCTTGCACCTCGCCGGCAATCGCCGCCTCGTCCTCCACCAGCAGTATCTGCGCCTGCCGAGGCGCGCGCGTCATTTCCATAAACCCCGCCATGGTCGCCGCAGACGTATCGGCACGCCGCCACGCCGCCGGCAAATAAATTGCGCTTTAGCCGTGAGGTTCCCCGCCGGGCTTGCTCGCCGGCGCCGCAACCGGCATGATCGTCTCGCTGCCTGAACGGGAACGGGTCTGACATGAAATTCCAGGCGCTTGCGCCCAAGCCGGCCCACGCCGCCGTATTCGCCCTTATTGCCGCGCTCGCCGGCTGCGGCCAGCTCATCGCCGGCTATTCGCTGCAAGCCTACCAGAACACCACCACTGCCAAGGCCGACGTCGCCAGTCTCGTCGATCAAAGTACCGCCGCCGCCTATGCCGACCGGAAAAGCCAGATCGATATGGTAACCCTCAAGCTGAACGAAGCCGCCGAATTCTCCCGCGGCGAAGGCAGCAACCAGATCACCACCGCGCAATGGGACCTGGTGCTGCAACCCAACGGCAATCTCTATTACGCCTTCCTGCACGCCTGGCAGCGTCACGGAACGCTGAACGCCACCGAAGCCGGCACCTGGAAAACCCTGCTCGACCGCGCCTTCGATTACATGATCTGCCTGGAAGCCAACAAGCAATCCTCCAGCCCCTGCGCCAAACCCGAAGCCCTGCCCGGCGCAACCGCGAGCCAATAGGAAATCGCGAATATGAGCTTGTGGAACGATTTCCTCGGCAAACTCGAAAGCGCCGTCGTCAGCGCCGCCCAAAGCGCCTTCGGCGGCTTTGTCAACGAAGCCAAGATGGACGCGCAAAGCTTCGTCGCAACGATCGAAACCGACCTGAAAACCTGGACGCAGCAACTCGCCAACGGTCAGATCGACAAAGCCGATTTCGCCGATTTCGTGCGCGCCGATGCCGACCTCGCCAAGCTCGCCGCCCTCACCGCCGCCGGCATCGCCGAAACCGACCTGCAACGCTTCCGCGACGCCCTGATCCAAGCCGTGATCGACGCCGCCGCCGCCACGTTCAAACTGTAGCCTCCGGCGGCGCGGCGCCGAACCCCAGCGCGCGCGCCGCGGGGGCCACCGTCCAGCCTTGCACCAGCAGCGAGGCGATCACCAGGATGAAGATGATGCTGAACAGCCGCTCGTCCCGCCCCGGATCGGCCAGCGCCGGGATCACGCTGAGGTAAACCGGCACGCCGCCGCGCAGCCCCACCCAGGAAGCGAACGCCGCCTCCCGCCGCGTGAACCCGAACGGCAGCAGGCAGCCGAACACCGCCACCGGCCGCGCCACCAGGATCAGCACCGCCGCGCCAATGATCGCCGGCAGGATAAACGGCGGCAGCACATGCGGCGTCACCAGCAGCCCCAGCATCAGGAACAGCGCAATCTGCGCCAGCCAGCCCATGCCATCCAGGAACGTATCGAGCGACTCCTCCTTCGCCGCGCCGATACCGCTCACCATCACGCCGGCCAGATAAGTCGCCAGAAATCCGCTGGCATGGGCCAGTTGCGCGCCGCCGAACACCGCCAGCCCGCCGGTCAGCGCCAGCACGTTCGCCAGCGGCCGTTCCAGCGGCAGCCGCCGCAGCGCCAGCGTCAGCGCCGCGCCGGCGGCAATGCCGATCGCCGCGCCGCCCAGCATTTCCTGGCAAAAATCCAGCACCGCGCCGCCGACCGTGAAGCTTGTTCCGGGCACGAAAAACCGCAGTAGCGTGAAGGTCAGGAACACCGACATCGGATCGTTCAGCCCCGATTCCACCTCCAGAACTTCCAGCAGCCGCTCCGGCACGCGCGCGCCGGACCGCCGCAGCAGCGAATTCACCGCCGCCGCATCGGTGGGTGCGGCGATGGCGCCCGCTAGGCAAGCGCCCTGCAGCGGCACGTGTTCGAACAGCGAAACCAGGCCGCCGACAAGAAATGTCGTGATCGCCACACCCACAGTGGCGAGCACCGCGGCCGGCCAGAACATCCGCCGCAGCACCGCCAACGGCGTCTTCACCCCGCCCGCGAACAGGATCACCGCCAATGCCACGCTGCCCACCGAATACGCCAGCGCATAATCGTCGAACGGAATGCCCAGCACGCCGTCCTCGCCCGCCAGCATTCCCAGTCCCAGGAACACCAGCAGCACCGGCGCGCCCACGCGGCTCGTGAGTAGCCCGGTGATCACGCTCAGCACGCCCAGCGCGCCGGTCGTCAGGATCAATAGATGCGCATCGTGCAAGGTGCGCACCAGCAGGGCCCGGCCATCCATTGGCAAAATCCGCGACACGGGTTTCGATCAGGCGGCTTGCTGGAAACGGTGCGACCGGTCAATGTGCCGGCAACGAGATGGGGGAGGGGCAGCCCATGCGTCGGCGCTGGCTGACGGCAGGTTTGTTCGCGGCTTTGTTGCTTGCCCTCGCAAGGCAAGGAACCGCTGCGCCGGAATCCGACACAACGCCCCCGTGGCCGCGCACGCTCAGCCGCAACGGCGCCAGCGTCACCATCTATCAGCCGCAGGCGGAATCCTGGCCGAATCGCCAGCGTCTCACCGCCCGTGCCGCCGTCGCGCTCACACCACAGGGCGCCGCGAAGCCGCTGCTTGGCACGATCGAGCTCTCTCTCGCCACCAACACGGATGCCGATGCCGGCATCGTCGATCTTTCCGATCCGAAGCTGATCGCCACGCATTTTCCCGCGCTCGACACGCAGCAGGCGGCGAAGCTGGAGGCCAAGCTGCAGGATGCGTTGCCCAGCCTGGAACCGCGGCCCGTGCCGCTCGCCGCCGTGCTGCTGAGCCTGCAGCAGGGCGAAGCCGCGCCGGCGCCGGTGAACAACGATCCGCCTGCGATCTTCTATGCGTCCGGCCCGGCAAGCCTGGTGGTTTTCGATGGCGAACCGGCAATGGCGCCCGCCGGTGGCGCTGGCGTGCAGGCCGCCGTGAACACGAACTGGCACGTGCTTGGATACCAGGGAAAATGGTATCTGCTGGCCAACGGCAGATGGTTCGCCGCCGAAGCCGCCACAGGCCCCTACAAGCCCGCGGCGCAAGTGCCGGCGGCGCTGGGCAGCGTGCCGAAAGACGCGGTGTTCGCCGATGTGCACGCCAATCTCCCGGCGCGCGCGGCCGCACCAGGCACAGCAGCGCCGGCGATCTTCGTCAGCACCAAGCCGGCCGAAATCATCGTCACCGAAGGCAAGCCCGATCTGCAAGCCGTGCAAGGCACCGGCCTGCAGCGCGTCGCCAACACCGCCAGCACGCTGTTCTTCTATGCATCGGAAAAGAAATTTTACGTGCTGCTTTCCGGTCGCTGGTTTGCCGCATCCGACCTCGCTGGCCCATGGATCTACGCCACACCTACCCTGCCCGGCGATTTTGCCATGATCTCGGCAGATGGTCCGGCCGCGCCGGTGCTGGCCAGCGTGCCGGATACGCCGCAAGCTCAGGAAGCGGTGCTGAAATCGCAAATCCCCACCACCGCCACGCTGAAGCGCGGCGCCGCGAAACCCACCATCGTCTATGCTGGCAGCCCGCATTTCGTGCCCGTGCCCGGCACGAAGATCGAATACGCCGCCAACACCGCCAGCGTGGTGCTGCGCATCGAGGGAAAATATTTCGCGTGCGTAAATGGCGCCTGGTTCACCGCCGCCGCGCCCACCGGCCCATGGACGCTGGCCGACAGCCTGCCCGCGGCAATCCGCACCATTCCGCCTTCCAGCCCGCTCTATCCCGTCACCTACGTGCAGATCTACGGCGCCACGCCGCAAGCCGTCACCTACGGCTACACGGCGGGCTACATGATGGGCTTCGTCAGCGCCGGCGTGCTGGTGTACGGCACCGGCTATTATTACCCGCCCTACATCGTGCGCGGGCCCGTGCCGATTTATTACCCATACCCGTGCAGCTATGTCGGTCCGGTCTATTACAATTCGGCAACGGGGGCCTGGGCGCGCGGCGGCACCATATATGGTCCCTACGGCGCCGCCAGCGGCGCACGCTATTACAATCCCAGCACTGGCGCCTGGGCGCAGGGCGGCGCCATTTACGGGCCCAACGGCGGCATCGGCGGCTTCTCCGCCTACAATCCCAGCACCGGATCCTGGGCGCACGGCAGCGCGAGCTGGGGCAACGGCTACGGCACTGCCAATGCCAGCGGCTACAACGCCAACACCGGCCGCTCGGCCAGCACCAACCAGAACTGGAACCCGTACGGTCGTTGGGGATCCAGCACGTTCAGCGGACCGAACCAGACGGTGAACACGCAAAGCCGCGGCAACGCCAACGGCGCCGCCGGATCGTTCAATTCCTCAACCGGGGCGCAAGGCGCCGGCTACCACAACCGCGCCACCGGCAACAGCGGCGGCGTGGTGAAAACCGCAAACGGCGACGTTTATGCCGGCCGCGACGGCAACGTGTACAAACACACCGACAGCGGCTGGCAGAAATACACTGGCGGCGCATGGAACCCGGTGCAGAAACCCGCCAGCCCCACGAACCGCACCAGCAACAAAACCGCCGGCACGAGCAATCCCAGCCGCGGCACGTATCAGCAATTGGAGCAGGATCGCGTCGGCCGGCAATCCGGCTGGCGCCAGAACAACGCCGGCGGCACGGCCGGCGGCTACAGCAATCGCGGCGGCGGCTTTCGCGGCCGGCGCGGCGGATAAGGGAGCACATAAATGAAAAGCTGGCGATCAATGGCGGCACTTGCGTTGCTGGCAATGCCGGCGGCGGCGCAGCAGCCCACGCAGCAACAGGCCAGCGCGCTGCGTGCCGCCTGCCGTGGCGACTATCAGAACGTCTGCGCCAGCGTGCCCACGGGCGGCCAGGCCGCGCTTTCCTGCCTGCAACAACACGCAAGCTCGGTTTCCGGCGGCTGCCAGCAAGCGCTCGCCGCGCTCAACGGCGGCGCCCCGCCCTCGGC
>CAXUEX010000017.1:0-30110 GCA_964250215.1 uncultured Acetobacteraceae bacterium
GTCCGCAGCACCGCGCCCGGCCGCGACCCGCCCCGGCTGCACCGACAGCCGAAACGGCGAACCGTGCCCCCCGTGCCGCGCCGGCACCGCCCGCGCCCGCGCCCGCCGAAGATTTCGCGGCGGAGGAGACGCTGGCCTACGCGCAGGCGCTGGCGGCCCAGGTGAAGGCCAGCGTGCAGGATCCGCCCGCCGTGCGCCGCGGTGAGGAGAGCGGCATTGCCCATGTACGCATCACGGTGGCGCCCGATGGCAGGCTGATCGCGGTGGCGCTGCCCGGTTCCAGCGGCCATGCGGACATCGACGCGGCCGTGCTGGAAGGCGTGCGCGCGATCCACCCGCGCCCGTTCACGCCGCACATGAAACCGCAGACCGAATCGTTCACGCTGCGCATCGAGGAAGACGACAACTGAGCCTGGCCGAAGTCAGCCCACTGGCTCGGCGCCGTCGAGCAGCCCTTCCTTGCGGAAACTTGTCCAGGCGCCGTTGCCAACGATAATGTGGTCCGCCAGCTCGATGTTGAACAGCGCCAGCGCGGCGGCAACCTGCTCCGTCATCGTAATATCCGACATGGAGGGCGTGGGGTCGCCGCTGGGGTGGTTGTGCACCAGCACCAGCGCCGCCGCCCCCAGATCGAGCGCGCGGCGCGCCACTTCCCGCGGATAGACCGGCGTGTGGTTGATCGTGCCGCGGGACTGCGCCTCGTCCGCCAGCAGCCGGCGGGCGCTATCCAGGAACAGGATGCGGAACTGCTCCACCTTCTCGCGTGAGAGCGAGGCCGTGAGGTAGGCCAGCAGCGCCGCAATATTCTGCAACGGCGGATTTTCCTCCAGCGACGCGCGCGACAGGCGCAGCGCGGCTTCGTGGATCAGTTTCGCGCCGGCAACGCTATGGATGCCGAAGCCCGGCATGGCGAACAACTCGTCGGGCGTCGCCGCGAGCAGATTGGCGAAACTGCCGAAGCGGGCCAGCGCGGCGCGGGCGAGCGGCAGCGGATCGGGCGTGCGGGTGACCAGCGCGAGCAGCCCGGCGGCCAGCGCCATATCGTCGGGCTCGGCCTCGGTGGCGGCCGGGGCGGCGGGGCGGAAACGGAACGGGGCCTCGGCAAAGCCGCTCATGCGTAACGAGTAGCGCATGGCGCGCAGATGTTCTACTCTGGGTTAGATGCCGTCCGAATCGCCGCTTGCCGCGCAGGCGCCGGTGTTCGCCAGCACCGGACCGCATGGCCACCGTGCCCGCATGCGCCAGCGGTTGCTGGATCGCGGCCCGGCGGCGCTGGCCGATTACGAGATTCTGGAAATGCTGCTGTTTCTCAGCATTGAGCGGCGCGACACGAAGCCGCTGGCCAAGGCCGCGATCAACCGTTTCGGCAGCCTGGCCGCGGTGCTGCGCGCGCCGGGCGCCGAGCTATGCGCGCTGGATGCCTCGCTGGGCCACATGCCGCGCGTGCTGGCGCTGGTGCGAAGCGCGGCCCAGCGGCTGGCCGGCGCCGAAGCCAGGGCGCGGCCGGTGCTGGGCGATCTGCTGAAGCTGGGGGATTACCTGGAAGCTGCGCCGGGCCGGGAAGGGTTGCGGGCGCTGTTCCTGGATGCGCGCAACCGGCTGCTGGCCGACGAGATGCCCGGGGAGGGCCAGGTGCTGCGCCGCGCGCTGGGGCTGCACGCGGCTTCCGTGATCCTGGCGGGCGGCGGCGGATCGGCGGCCAAGCTGGAGCAGGCGCGACGGCAGGCCGCCAAGGTGGCGGTTCAGGTGCACGATTGGGTGGTTTGCGATGCCGATGGCTGGATCAGTCTCGGCACGGGCCGGCCATTCTGATAGGCTACGTTGGTATTCCGGAGGAGAGGCGAATGGGCACGCGGATCGTTTCGGTGTTGATGTGCGCGGGGCTCGGCGCGTGTGCCGCGAGTCCCGTGCCGGTGATCGGCCAGCCCGGGCCGCAGAAATCGCCGGTGGCATTCCAGGCGGACGAAGCCGCGTGCCGCCAGCAAGCCGCAACCGAGGCGGGGCCGGCCGGCACGGCAAACAGCAATGTGCGCTGGTCGGCGTTCTTCGCGGCCTACGGCAAGTGTCAGGAAGCGAAGGGCAACCGGGTGATGCCGGTGCCGTGGGATCTGGCCTATGCGGCGTATCTGGGCGGCGTGCTGCCGTTTGCCGGGCCGCCGCCGCTGGCCGGGCCGGCGTATTATGGGCCGCCGGGGGCGTGGGGGTATGGGTATCCCTGAGGGCAGCGATCCGTTTTTCCGTTGGTGCTGCGCAACTACTCCCCCTGCGCCTGCGTCATCTGCTCGATGACCTTCTGGTTCACGCTCGGGCGACCCTGATCCACCAGGGCACGCGCATAAGTCTCCAGCGTTTCCTGGGCCAGCGCGCGGGTTAGCTCCGCGCGAGTCTGATCGAAGCCGGTGCTGTCGGCCTTCGGATCCGGCTTCTGCACCGCGGCCAGCGCCACCACCAGGAACCCGGCATTCGTCTCCAGCATCTGCGCGCCGCCTGGCGCCATGGCGAACACCGCCTGGTTCACCTCGGTGGGAACACCGGGCGTCGGCCGATTGCGGTGCAGCGGCGGCGTGCGTGAAATCTGCAGGCCGCTGCCCCAGGCCGCTTGCTGGATGCTTTCGCCGTGCCGCACGAGGCCGAGGATTTTCGCCGCCTGCGCTTCCTGCGCATGACGCACCTGATCGGCGCGCCAATCCGCCAGCACCTGCGTGCGCACCTGGTCGAACGGCTTCAGCGCAGGTTTCGTGATGTTCTGCACCGCGATTGCATACCAGGAATGGTCTGGCCCCTCCTGCAACTGCACGGGATCGTTCACGCTCGCCTTGAACGCATCGGCCACGATCTTCTGCCGCAGCTCCGGACCCGCGGGCAGCGGCGCCGGCGTGCCGTCCGGCGTGTTGCCCTGCGCATCCAGCGTGCCTTCCACGCCGGCCGCGCCCATGTCCGCCGGCACTTCGTCGATGCGCGAGCCGCCGGCGAACAAATCCTGCAGCTTCTGCGCCCTGGGGTCCACCAGATCGGCCGCGCGCTCGGCGCCGAGGCGGCGGCGCACGGTATCCTGGAGCACCGCGTAATCCGCGTGTTTCGCCGGCGTAATGGCAGTCACCCTCACCAACTGCACGCCCAGCGGCTCGGTGACCGGCCCCACCACCGCATCGGGCGCTGCTGCGAAGGCCGCGCGCGCCAGTTCGGGGCTGGGAATGCCGCGCTGCGTCGCATCGGTCAGGTCAGTGGCGTTCGCGCCCTTTGCCTTGGCCGCCGCCTGCATCTGCGCCCAGTTCGCGCCGCCGCGCCATATCGCCGCGAGCTGGTTGGCGATCGCGGCATTATCGGCCGTGATCACCTGCAAGCTCCGCTTCTCCTCGGCCTCGAACTCGGATTTGTGCTGCGCCAGCCACGCGTGCAGATCGGCATCCGATAGCGGCAGCGTGCGGCCGATGGTTTCGGGGCTGAGGATCACCACCTTCACGCGGCGATATTCCGGCGCGGTGTAGCGCGAGGGGTTGTTCTTGTAGAAGCGCTGCAGCACCGCCTCATCCGGCGCCGCGGCTTGCGGTTGGCCGGCGAAAGCCAGCGTGACGACATCGGCGGTGCGCGTTTCGTTAAAGAAACTGTAGATCAGGCCGGTGAGTTCGTCCGAAGGCCGCGCATTCGCCTCGATGGGGCCGAGAAGCTGCCGCTTGGCGAGATCGTCGCTGACGTCCTTGAGGAAGCCCTGCTCGGAAAGCCCGTTGTTCTGCAGCAGCGAAAGATAGATCGCCCGGCTGAACTTGCCGCCCGGATCCTGGAACGCCGGCATTTCCATCACCGCCTGATCGCGCGCCGCGCGCGGCGCCACGAGCCCCATCCGCTGCACTTCCGCATCGATGGCGCGCTGCGTCACTAGCCGCTGCAGCGACTGCCCCACCACCATCTGCCGCACGCCCGGCGGCAGTTGCGAGGGATCGGGGAATTGCTGCTGCAAGCGGCGCAGCGAGCCCTGCACTTCCTGCTGCAAATCGGCCTGCGTGATGGTGCGGCCGGAGACGGTGGCCGCATCGGTGGCGCTCATGCCGCCGCCGACGCCGGCGCGCCCGGAAACACCCCAGGCGACAAAGGCCGCGGCCAGGGCCATAAGAAACACGCGGGCCAACCAGGTGTTGGCGAGCGTTCGGAACATCGCAAGCATGGCCGCACGCTTTAGGCAAAAGCCCGGCTTCTAGCCAGGGGGGCGACCTTGCCGTATCGGCACCCGCATGGCCAAGCTGATTGCCGGCAACTGGAAAATGAATGGCTTGCGCGGCGTTGCCCAGGCGCTGGCCGAGGCCGTGCGGCGCGGTGCCGGCGATATCCACGCCGAGTTGCTGCTGTGCCCGCCCTTTACGGCGCTCGCCGCTTTGGAACCCGTGTTGCGCGGCAGCGGCATCGGCCTTGGCGCCCAGGATTGCCACGCCAAGGGCAGCGGCGCGCACACCGGCGATATCTCGGCCGCCATGCTGGCCGATGCGGGCTGCCGCGCCGTGATCCTGGGCCATTCCGAGCGCCGCGCCGAGCATGGCGAGACGGATGCAGCCGTGCGAGCGAAGGCCGAAGCCGCCGCCGCGACCGGGCTGCTGCCGATCGTGTGCGTGGGCGAGACCGAAGCCCAGCGCGAAGCGGGCAACGCCGAGGCGGTGGTGTGCGCGCAGGTTGCCGCCAGCCTGCCGGACGGTTTTGCCGGCGTGCTGGCCTACGAGCCGATCTGGGCCATCGGCACCGGCCGAACGCCGACGCAGAACGACGTGGCCGCGATGCACGCCGCGATCCGCCGCGCGCTGCTGCAACGGCTAGGTGGCCCGGGCGTCGGGGTGCGGATCCTCTATGGCGGATCGGTCAAGCCCGACAACGCCGCGTCTTTGCTGCATTTGCCGGAGGTTGGCGGCGCACTGGTCGGCGGCGCGTCGCTGGATGCGGCCGCGTTCCTGGCGATCGCGCGGGCTGCCTGCTAGCCAGCCCGGCCCTGCTTCGGTAGAAGGCCGGCTTTCCTGCCAGGTTCGGTGATGCCTTCTTTTCTTTCGTTCACGCCGCTCGTGCCGGTGCTGCGAGTGCTGCATGTGTTCGTCACGTTGGCCATGATCGGCGTGGTGCTGATCCAGCGCAGCGAGGGCGGCGGCCTGGGCATTGGCACCAGCCAGGGCATGGGCGCGTTCATGACCGGTCGCGGCACGGCCAACCTGCTGACCCGCACCACGGCCGTGCTGGCGGCGCTGTTCTTCTCGATATCGCTCACGCTGGCGCTGCTGAACCGCGGCACGGCCGGAGCGGGGCGAGAGACGCTGAGCGTGCCGCCGATCGGCACACCGGCGGTGCCGGGCAAACCTGGGCTACCCGCCAAGCCGGTGGTGCCGAGCGCGCCGAACGTGCCGATCCATTGACGCAGGCGGCGGCCGCGCCCCAAGCCGGCCGGCATGGAACATGATGCAGCAGGCGCCGACCTTGGCGGCGAACCCGACCCCGTAGTTGTGGTGGGCGCCGGCATCGCCGGGCTCGCCGCGGCGGGCCGGCTGCGCGCGGCCGGCGTGGCGACGATCCTGATCGAAGCCGAGCCCTGCATCGGCGGACGGGCCAGCACCCTTTTTCCGCCGGAACTCGGCGGCCATGCTTTCGATCTGGGTGCGCAATGGCTGCACGCGGCCGAAACCAACCCGCTGGTGCCGGTTTGCCGCGCGGCCGGGGAGCGCGTGGCTACGGAATCACCGGCCGGTGTCACGCGGATTTGCCGCGGCGATGGCAGCGAAATTCCGCCCGAGGCCTACGAAACCGGCGCGGAATCTTGGCGCCAGGCTTTGCGCGCGCGGCTGGATGGCCCCGACATTTCGCTTGCCGCGGCCGGTCCCGACGATCTGTGGACGGCCACGGTGGAAGCCTGGGAAGCCACGATTATCGCCGCGGCCGATGCCGATCGGCTCAGCTTGCGGGATTGGAACGCGAATGCACTGGAAGGCTCAAATTTCGTGCCCGCCAGCGGCGGCGGGCTCGGCGCGATGCTGGCCCGCGTGCTGGGGCCGCCGGCCGGCAGCAGCAGAACCGGCGTGCGTGCCACCGCGATCGCGGCGCGGCCGGACGGCGTTCGCGTGGAAACTTCATCCGGCACGATCGAGGCCGCCGCCGCGATCGTCACGGTTTCCACCGGCGTGCTGCGCGCCGGGGGCATCCGATTCTCTCCGGCCCTGCCTGACGCGACCGCGCAGGCCATCGACGGGCTGCCCATGGGTGCGCTGACGAAAATCGCATTGCCGGCAGCGGGGGAAGGACGACTCGGGTTCGCAGCCGGCGCGGATCTGTTCCGCTGCCTGGCGCGGCGTGGCGAGACGTTTTTCAGCACGCTGTTCTGGCCAGGTGGCGCGCCTTATTGCGTGGGGTTCGTGGGTGGCAGCGTGGCCGCGAGTCTTGCCGGCAAGCCGGCCGAAGCGATCGCCATGCTGCGCGCCGAACTCTGCACGCTGCTGGGGCAAGGCGCCGGGCGAGCGTTGTTGGCCGAAGGCGTCGTTGCCGGCTGGGTGGAGAATCCGCATTTCGGCGGCGCGTATGCGTATGCGCGACCTGGCTGCGCCGGCGCCCGAGCGGTTTTGCGCGAACCGGTGTGGGAAGGCCGGCTGCGGTTCGCGGGCGAGGCGCTGGCGCCGGACGGCATGGCGGGCACCGTGGGGGGTGCCTATGCGAGCGGGGTCGGGACGGCCGAGGCACTGCTTGCCGCACCCCCCTTCCTTCGGTCACGCGCAGCGGTTTAGAACGGCCGTCCATGGCGCGGTTCGTTTTCATCACCGGCGGCGTGGTGTCTTCACTTGGCAAGGGGATCGCTTCGGCGGCGCTGGCGGCGCTGCTGCAGGCGCGCGGCTATTCCGTGCGCCTGCGCAAGCTCGATCCCTATCTCAATGTCGATCCCGGAACGATGAGCCCGTATCAGCACGGCGAGGTGTACGTGACCGACGACGGCGCGGAGACCGACCTCGACCTGGGTCATTACGAGCGCTTTACGGGCGTTCCCGCCACGCGAGCGGACAACGCGACGACAGGGCGCATCTACGCCGACGTGATCGCGCGCGAGCGCCGCGGCGATTACCTGGGCGCCACCGTGCAGGTGATCCCGCACATCACCGATGCGATCCGCGCCGCCATTACGCTGGATACCGACGATCTGGATTTCTGCCTGGTGGAAATCGGCGGCACCGTGGGCGATATCGAGAGCCTGCCGTTCCTGGAAGCCATCCGGCAACTCGGTAACGAGCTGGGGCCGGCGCGCACCATGTTCGTGCACCTCACGCTGGTGCCGTATATTCCTTCGGCCGGCGAGCTGAAAACCAAGCCGACGCAGCATTCGGTGAAGGAGCTGCTGAACGTCGGCATTCAGCCGCAAATGCTGCTGTGCCGCTGCGACCGGCCGATTCCCGACAACGAGCGGCGTAAAATCGCCTCTTTCTGCAACGTGCGCCCTGGCGCCGTGATCGCGGCGCTGGATGCCGACAGCATCTATGCCGTGCCGATCGCCTATCACGAAGAGGGCATGGATCGCGAAGTGCTGCGCCACTTCGATCTGCCTGCCGATGCCCGTCCCGATATCTCGCGTTGGCAGAACATCGTCGATGTGGTGCGCGCGCCGGAGGGCGAGGTGCGTGTGGCCGTGGTTGGCAAATATACGAATCTGCTCGACAGTTACAAAAGCCTTTCCGAAGCGTTAGCGCACGGAGGCATCGCGAACCGCGTTCGCGTGCGGCTGGATTGGGTGGATAGCCAGATATTCGAAAGCGGCGAGGCGGTGCAGCGGCTGGAGGACGTGCACGGCATTCTGGTGCCGGGCGGATTTGGCGAGCGCGGCACGGAAGGCAAGATCGCGGCCGTGCGGTTCGCGCGCGAACGCCGTGTGCCGTTTTTCGGCATCTGCTTCGGCATGCAGATGGCGGTGATCGAATGTGCGCGCAACCTCGCAGGGCTGAATGCCGCTTCCAGTACTGAATTCGGTCCGGCGCAGGAGCCGGTGGTGGGATTGCTGACCGAATGGGCGCGCGGCAACATGCTGGAACGCCGCGCCGCCGGGGGCGATCTCGGCGGATCCATGCGGCTGGGCGCCTATCCCGCGATGCTGGCCGCCGATTCGCTGGTCAGCGCGATTTATGACGGGGCGGACGAAATTTCCGAGCGGCACCGCCATCGTTATGAAGTCAACGTGCTGTACCGCGAGCGGCTGGAGCAGGCGGGCCTGCGCTTTTCCGGCATGTCGCCCGATGGCGTGCTGCCGGAAATCGTCGAATATCCTGACCATCCATGGTTTATCGGCGTGCAATATCACCCGGAGCTGAAATCCAAGCCGTTCGCGCCGCACCCGCTGTTCGCCGGCTTCATTGCGGCTTCCGTCCGGCAGGCCCGGCTTGTCTAGGATCGTCGAAATCGGGAAGGTGCGCGTTGGCAACGATCTGCCGTTCGTGCTGATTTCGGGGCCCTGCCAGATCGAAAGCCGCGATCACGCGATGGAGGTGGCCGCCGCGCTGTGCGAGATCACCACCAGCTTGAACATTAAGCTGATTTACAAGAGCAGCTACGACAAGGCGAACCGCACCAGCGCCGGTGCGGCGCGCGGCATCGGTATGGCGCGGGGGCTGGAGATTCTGGCGGAAGTGCGCGCGCGCTTCGGCGTGCCGGTGCTTTCCGATGTGCATGCGGTGGAACAGTGCAAGCCGGCGGCCGAAGCGCTGGATGTGTTGCAGATTCCGGCGTTTTTGTGCCGGCAGACGGATCTGTTGATCGCGGCGGGCGAAACAGGGCGCGCGATCAACGTGAAGAAAGGCCAGTTTCTGGCGCCGTGGGACATGAAGAATGTCGCCGCCAAGATCGCCGGCACCGGCAATGATCGCATCCTGCTCACCGAACGCGGTGCCAGTTTCGGCTACAACACGCTGGTGACCGATTTTCGCGCGCTGCCGATCATGGCGGAGAGCGGCTACCCGGTGGTGTTCGACGCGACCCATTCCGTGCAGCAGCCGGGCGGCATGGGAATCGCTTCGGGCGGCGACCGCCGCTTCGCGCCGGTGCTCGCGCGCGCGGCATTGGCGGTGGGTGCGGCCGCGATCTTCATGGAAACCCATCCCGATCCCGATCGCGCGCCGAGCGATGGCCCGACGATGGTGGCGCTGCGCGACATGGCGGCAATACTGGCGCAACTGCAGCGGATTGACACGATTGCCAAAGAATTGGGCACCAAAGAATCGGGAACGGGTTCGACGCCGTCAGTCCCTCATTTCGGCTGCGGCGGATAGGCCGGCGACCATGCCGGCGCCGGCGGCAGTTCCGGCTTTTGCCCCTTCAGCTTGTCGAGCAGGTAGGAAACCGCGGTTTCCAACTGCTTGTCGTGTCCCGCGGCCAGTTCGCCCGGCGTGTCCTCCACCTCCATATCGGGCCGCACGCCGATGTTCTCGATTTTCCATTGGCTGTCGAGGCCGTAGAGGCTGTCTTCCGGTATCGTAATGTAGCCGCCATCCAGCAGCTTCCAGTTGCCGCGAATTCCGCGCACGCCGCCCCAGCTTCGCGTGCCCAGCAGCGGTCCCAGCCCGTATTTGCGGAAATAGTAGGGGAAGATATCGCCATCGGAGGCGGAATAATGGTTGAGGAGGCAGATTTTCGGGCCGGTCAGCACCTGGTTCGGCGTGGTCTGGAGGCCGCGCTCGCGGTTGGTGTCCATTCCCACCAGCACGCGGCGCAGCCGTTCCAGCAGCATCTGGTCGATGAAGCCGCCGCCGTTCCAGCGGTCGTCCACGATCAGGGCCTGCTTGTCGATCTGCGGATAGAACTGCCGGATGAACTGCTCCATCCCCAGCGCGTCCATGTTCGACAGGTAGATATAGGCGATCTTCCCGCCCGACAGCCGATCGACAGTCGCGCGGTTGCGGTCGATCATCGCCTGTTCGCGCAACGGCAATTCGGTTTTTACCGGCTCGACCAGGATGTCGCGCGGCTTGCCGTCCGGCGCATGGGCGATGCTGAGCTTCAGCGGTGATTGCGCGCCCACGAACAGGCTGAACGGATTGGCCGGCGCTTTCAGATTGTGCCCATCGACAGCGAGCAGGTAATCGCCCTCGTGCACGTCCAGCCCCGGTTGCGTCAGGGGACTGCGATATTTTGTGCGCGTATTGTCACCCGGGTAAATCTTGGCGAAGCGATAGAGCCCGCTTCCGGTGTCCAGCGCGAAGTCCACGCCCAGCAGAGCTGTGAACACCGGCTCGGTCGGGTTCTGGTCGTCACCGCCGCCCACATAGGTGTGGGAGTTGTCGATTTCGCCCAGCATCTGGCCGATGAGGTAGGTCAGGTCCTCACGCGATCCCAGCAGCGGCAGCAGCTTGGCGTATTTGTCGTGCACCTCCTGCCAGTTCACGCCGTTGATGGTCGGGTTCACGAACAGGTCCCGTTCCAAGCGCCACGCATTCTCGAACATTTCGGCCCATTCGCGGGCCGGCTCCACGCGCGCGCGCATGTTGGCGAGATCGAGTTTCTTTTCGTTCCCGCCATGCTCCTTCACATCGGTGATGGTGTAGCTGTCGTCCTGCTTGATCAGCACGCGGGTTCCGTCGGCCGAGAGCGCGTAATTGTCGAGCCCGTCCGCGATCACGGCATCCTTGCGCTCGGCGAGATCATAGAGGTGCAGCGCCGGTTTTTCGCCCGGCAGGGTGCCCTCGATCATCTGCGGCGGATTGGTCTGATAGATCAGCTTGTCGTCCCGCGCGTCGAGGCCCGCAAGATTCGCCGGTTCGACCGGAACGGGGACCGCACGCGCCATCAGCCCATCGAAATCGATATGCACCGTCTTGTCGGGCTTTTTCGCATCGTCGGAATTTTTTGCGTTCTCTTTCTTCACCGCGCCCTCATCGGAACGCGGCGCAAACGGGGAGGGGGCGTCGCTCTTCAAGGTTGTGACATAAATCCCCGCCGTCTTGAGCGTCGCGAAATTGGTTTCTGATTGCGAGAAGGTGGGATTCTCGTGCCGGTTTGAAACAAAATAGAGGTATTTGCCGTCCGGCGAGAACATCGGATTTGCGTCGTTGTCGAATGGCTGGCTGACCAGCACATCCCGGCCGCTATCGGTGTCGGCGATATGGATGCCGGATTGCTGGTTCGGGCGGCCGGCGCTGAACGCCAGATAGCGCCCGTCCGGTGACCAATGCGCGTCGTGAATTTCGTTGTAGGGGTCCTGGTAGAGAGATTTTGGATCGCCGCCGGCGACACTCAGCCACCACAGCCGGTGATTGGCGTCGGCGAAAGCGAGCTTCTTGCCGTCCGGCGACCACAGCGGCGTGTAGAAGAACCCGCCGGGGAAATGCGTCAGTATTTTTTCCGCGCCGCCCTCGGCCGGCCGCATTGCGATCTGCTGCCCGCCCGTCACGTCCGTGGTGTAGGCGATCGTGGCACCATCAGGCGACCAGGCCGGATGGTCCTCATCGGCATTGCTTGTCGCCGTGAGATTGCGGGTGGCGCCGTGTTCCGCCGGCACGGTGAAGATGTCGCCGCGCGCGCTCAACACCGCGCGCTTGCCGTTCGGCGCAATATCGTAATCCGCGTTGTTTGCCGTATCCACATCCCGGATCGCGTGATCCGTGTGCACCGTGCGCGGCAGCCGGCGCGTGCCGTCATCGGGGATCGCGAGCGGCAGCTTGCGCAGCGTCTCGCCGGGCAGATCGATCACATACAGCGCGCCACCTTGCTGGAACGCGATGCCGGAATCACCGAGCGATGGGAAATCGACGTCGTAATCGGTGAAATGGGTCACCTCGTGCACGGCCTTGGTGGCGAAATCGTAGCACCAGATATTGGCGCGCCGGTTGGCGTCCCGGTCGGAGAGAAAATACAGCTTGCCGCCATACCACATTGGCGACGTGTCGGTGCCTTTCCAATCGCTGATCTGCCGCAGCTCGCGTTTGGCGAAATCGTAGGTGAATATTTTCTGCGCCAATCCGCCGTCGTAGCGTTTCCAGGTGCGGAAATCGCGGAAGATGCGCGTGTAGGCGATGTGGTCCGCATCCGGCCCGAAGCTCATCAGGCTGCCGCTGTCCAGCGGCAGCGGTGTGGGCAGCCCGCCCGTGACCGGCACCTCGAACAGCCGGATGTTCCAGCTCGTCTCCGCCGTCCGGCGCGACAGGAACACGATGTTCTTGGAATCCGGCGTCCACGCCACCACCAGATTGTCCGGCCCCCAGCGGTCCGGCGCCTGCGGCACGACATCGGAATGGAATGTCAGGCGCGTCGGCATGCCGCCCGTGGCCGGCATCACATACACATCCTGATTGCCCTCGGTGCTCGCGGTGTAGGCGATCCATTTGCCGTCCGGCGAAAAGCGCGGCATCCAGTCCTGCCCCGGATCGCTGGTCAGCCGCGCGGCGGTGCCGCCGGCGCGGTCCACGCGCCACAGATTGCCGTCCGCCACGAACACCACGCTGCCGCCATGCAGGTTCGGAAACCGCGGCAGCGTCTGCGCGGCGGCCGGCAACGCCGCCAGCACCAATCCCGTGAACCCGGCCACTGCCGCACGAACTCGCATACGATCTCCCTTTTCCATCCGCGTCATGCAGACCGATGATGCTTTGGATATCGTGACGCGGCGGCGCGCGGCTTGGCAACCGGCAAACCGCACAGGGCGGTCATGCGAGGGCAAGGCTCAGCCGCATCGCTTCGAGCGGAGCCAACGTCCCGGCGCGGCATACCGTGCCGGCAGGCACGAGCGGAGAATGGGTTCCGTCAACGAAACTGGCTTCGTAGTGCAGTGAAAACTCATCGCCTCGAGATCCGGTCAGTCGCAGGCAGAAGCCCAACAACGGCGTGTTCCGGCCGTGCGTGCCGACGAACTCGTCGGCCGGCACTTCCGCCGTCAATGCGCCGGTCGGCCGCATCGCCTGCGCGGCCACCCCCACGCCATTCAACCCTGATCGCGTCTGGATCGTGAAACCCTCGATCCACTTGCCGCTGCCTCGCCGTCCGGACCAGCCCGACGCATCCGGCGCGCAATCGCCGACATCCTGCACATGCGCCACCGCAATCAATTCGCCTGGCAGGCTCGGGATGGATGCCACGGCGGCAACAGGCTCTTGCGCCGCCGCATCCTCGAAACACCAGGCGTACTCGCGCAGCAGCAGCGATGTATAGCGCAGCACAGCCTCGCGCGTCAGGTAGGCATTCGCGAATTCCCGACCGGCATCCGCAACAGCCCGGAAACTTCCGGGCAAGTCGCGCTCCATAAGGATCAGTTTCTCCACTTCGTCGTCGGTGGCAATCGGGATATAGTGGAGCCAGGGCTGCAATCCGTGAAAATAGAACAGGATATGGTCGGAAGCGAATTTCAGCGGAACGCCGCGGCTGCGCAAGGCCAGCGCAAAACGCGCACAGGTGGCGCCGTTGCCGTCCATCGATAGCAGGAAGCGGTGCGCGAACTGCTCGGCCATGGAAAGCCGGGGCGTCTGCGTATAAGCGCGCGCCGCCAGCATCGCCTCGGCCTCCGCGTTTTCGCACTGCACGATTTCAGGCAGCCGAAAATCCACAAGCCGGCTGCCAAGAAAATACTCGGCCGCGCGAAGCCGGGGCACGCCGCGTTCGGCCACGTCTCGCGCCCGGATCGTGCGGCCTGTGGTTGCACCCGCAAACACACCGGTTGCCTGCTTTTCATCGTAGGGCAGATTGTCGCGATACAAATCGGCTTCGAAGTAGTCGAAGCGCAGCAGATCGGGATCGGGCAGCAGCACATGGGTGCGAAACCAGGGCCGCTGGAACACGAAAACCGGTGCATCGAAATGGCGGAAACACATGTCGTTGACGTTCACGCACAGGATGGCGGCGAAATCGGCCGGCAGGCGTCCGGCCGCCTGCGACAGCAACCGGCGATAGCGCTCGGCGCGATCCAGGAAGGTGGGGATGCGCTCCAGCTTCGCCGGCTTCTCCGCAATCGCCGCCTCGCCGCCGGAAATCGCGAACACGTACATCCCGGAATCCTCGGCATTCAGCGCGCCGTAGAGTTCCAGCGCGCGCTGCCGACTTACCGGCCGCAGGCGCCAGGGCATGAGTTCCCGCCGTGCCCAGGCCAGCAACGCGTCGTCAGCCATCGCCGATCAGCCGCTCGCGGTGAGCCAGGCGCCGTGAAATCCGTCCGGCACGCGACAAGGCAGGTGTGCGAGCGCAACAGGCCCCGCCGCAAGATCATTTGCATCGAGCACGGCGAGATCGGAGCGATGATCCGCTGCACGATAGATCATCGCCAGCAGCCAGCCATCGCCTTCCCCGGCCGAGCGCGGCACGAATACCGCCTCGGAAACAGTATCGCCGGGCGAGACCGCGAAGCTGGCCAAACCGCCATCCCGATCGTCCCGCCGGCAGATCGCCTCCCCGGTCGTCCAGAACACGTTTCGCGCTCGCGATCCGGCGCAACGTTCGTCGATGCGCGGTAATTCGCCTTCCATTTCGGTCAGCCGGCTCTCCCGCACCCCACCCGCGGCCGCGGCCGGTTCCAGTTCGTAGCGCGTAAGGAAAGCGGTGGTGCTCGCCGTAGATCCCGGAAACAACGGCGGCGCCTCGGAACGCATCAGTTCGATCGTGAGAACGCCATCCCGGTCCCAGGCCTGGGCCACATGGAACGCAAAGCCGGGCGCGACCGGATGCCAGCGCAGGCTGGCCGGCCCCGCGGTGCGATCCATCACGCCAAGAAAGCTGCCATGCTCGGGATGGAACGCAAATCCGCCGGCGGCAAGGTCGAGCACGAGAGGATAAAGCGGAATCGCAATGAAGTTCTCGCTCACGGCAAAGTCGTGGATCATCGCACCCGGATAAGGCGTCCGGATATGTTCCAGCCAGATGCGCTCACCGGCGGCGGAAATCTCGCCCACGCGGATCGCATCGGAAAAGAACCCCTCGGCGGCATAGCCGAAGAAAACGAGGCTGCCGGTGAGCGGGCAGCGCTTCGGATGCGCGGTGAAGGTGCCCTTCGGCAGCGTGCCCTGGAAATCCTCGGTGCCAAGCGTCGCCAGCGTTTCCGGATGGAGGCGCACCGGCATATGCGCTTCTTCCAACGCCAGCAGCGCGCCAGCATGCGAAACCACGCTCGTATTGGCCACGCCCTCCGGCAGGCCCGAGGCATCGCAGCCGGCCGCGCTCGCCCAGGCTTGCGTGCGCATCCAGCGATTCCGATAGTGCACGCAGCCATCGGCAATGCGCAGCGCATGCACCATGCCGTTGCCGAAGAACCAATGCATCGCGGCGTTCGGCACCACCGGGTTTGGGCCGTTCCGATACAGGGTGCCGCGCAGTTGCCGCGGCAGCTCGCCGGTAATGCGAAGGTTGCGCAGATCGAGTTCTTCGTCCACGGGCGGCAAATTGGCTTGCGTCACGCTTGTCATGCGATGCCACCTCTCATCTCGGCGCCGCGCCAGGCAGGATCACGCGACTTACCGCCTTGGCGTCGATTGCGGTAACCGATCCCGCCTGCGCCAGGATCGCGCCGATGCGATCGTGGTAGAGCTGATCGAGAAGTGCGGGCTCCGCGTTGCCGTCACGATGTTGCAGTGCCAGAATGGGCGCGACCAGCGTGCGGGAAGCGGCAATGTTTTCGGCGCTGGATGCGGCGGCCGCCATCCGCTGCGCATCTGCCGCGCGGGCGGCCTGCGCGCGCATGGCAGCCGCATCGGCGCGGGCCGCCGCAACCGTCTGCGCCGCACGTAGCGTTGCGGCCTCAACGCCGCCTTCGGCCGCTCCGGGCACCGACGCCGTCAGTTCGGCGTCCGCCACCTCGATGCCAAATTCGCGGCCGCGGTCGTTCACCATCCCGAGAAATTCATCTCGCAGTGCCGCGCCCGCCGCATCGGGCTTTCCCGAATGCAAAAGTAGCAGATCGTCCGGCCCGTGCCGCAGCGCCAACCACGTCGCCGCGGCCCGAAAAATGCAGAGCAGGGCAGGGGCTATCGCATCGCTGGCGCCCGATGCCGGATCGGAGGCGCGCCACGCGATCGCGCCGCCAAGCTGCACGACATCTCCGCCGGCCGTGAGATAGGCCGTGGCCGGAACTGCGATTTCGCCGGATTGCGGTGCTTCGGCCGCATGCGCCGCCACAGCAAGGCACAAGGCGGCAAGCCAACCCCGCAGAACAGCCCTCATTTCTGCGTGTCGCCCGTGCCGGGCGGCCCCGCCACCAACGCCGAGAACGGCGCCGCATCGGTGCGCAGCACCAGTCGCGTGTTGCTCCCCACCACGGCCGCGAGCGTATCGAGCGAGCGCAGCAGCGAATAGAGCTGCGGGTCGGCAGCATACGCTTTCTGCTCGATGTCCGCCGCCTCGCGCCGCGCGCCCGCCTCGATGGAAGCCGCTTCGGCATTCGCATCCGCCAGCATGATCCGGCTATCCCGCGACGCTTCCGCCCGGATCCGCGCCGCCTCGCCGGCGGCTTCCGCGCTGCGCAGCTGCCATGCAGTTTCGCGCTCCGAACGCACCCGCGCGGCCTGCGCTTGCAGCACCGGCTCCGGCAGGCTCAGCCGCTCAATGCCCGCTTGCAGCACAGCAATTCCGTAGTCGCGATGTAGCTCCGGCGATATCTCTGCCTTCAGCCGGGCTTCCAACGCATCCAGATGCGGCTGGGTCGGGTCGGCATTCACAAGGTCGGCGAACGCGAAACCGGCGGCGGCGCGTTCCAGCGCGGCGGCAGCCAGGCTGCGCAACTGCCCCGCCGCCGTATCGGCATCGTTGCGCGCCGCGCGCACGAATTGCCCGATATCGGCGGCCGTATCGCCAACCCGCCACACCAGAAAAGCCTGCAACAGAACGCGCTTGCCGTCGCGCAAGCCGATTTCCTGCAATTCCGCGCTAGCCACGCGCACGCGAAGGTCCACTTTCAGCGTGCGCTGCCACGGCAGTTTCCAAGCCAGCCCGGGTTGCCTCAGCACACCCACCGGCTGCCCGAATTCCGTCACCAGCAGCGCCGTTCCTGCCGGCACCACCGCCGCACACGCCGCCAATCCCACGGCCACGAACGCCGCCCCGGCGAGCAGCCAGCCCAGCGCCCGACGACGCCCCGGCGCGGCGGTGGGCGGGGGTTGGCTGTCGAGCGGGATGGCTTCGGGCGCGTGGTCCAAGCTCATTCCTCCTTGCCGTCGCCGGCCGTCAATGCGGCGCTGGAGAGCGGGCGCAAATCCAGAACGGGCGCCTCCGGCCAGTTCAGCCGGTGATCGATGATGGTTTTCGGCGCTTTGGCGAGCGCACGCTGCAGTGCTGCCAGATACCGTTCGAGCAGAAACGCCTGGCCGCCGGCGCGCGCCGCCTGCTGATCAGCCTGGAACACCACCGCGTTCGCGCGGGCGGCCGCCACGATTTCGGCTGCCCTGGCGCGCGCGTCGGCAATGCGCGCGAACACCTCCTGCCGCGCCGTCGCCGCCACGAAGGCAGCGTCGCCCCGTGCGCCTTGCAACGCGGTTTGCGCGACGATATCGGCCGCGCGCCATCCGGGATCGGCCGAGCCGGTATCCCCGACCGTCACCTCCAACACCTCCAGCCCGCTCGCCCGCGTGCGCAGCGCCGCCTGAACATCGCCCCGCAGCCGCAAGGCCTGATGCGTTGCTGCTTTGCCCAGCGCGTTCGGCGCCGGCCACGCGCAAAACGCCCGCTCGGCTTCCGCCTGAACAAGGGCCGCCGCGTCGCGCAGCGAAACCGCTTGCCTTGCGTCGGCATCGCTCAGCCCGACGCGATAGAGCACGTGGATTTCGGCCGTGCCGTGCCGAATTGGCGGCACTTCGCGCACGGCGCCGTAATCCAGCCGGTGCACGCGGCCGGCCGGCCAGGGCAGCAGGGCATGCAGACCCGGCTGCAGTACACGCACCGGCGTGCCGAACTCCTCATAGATCGCGCGCCCGTCCGGTGGCACCTGCGTCAGCCCCGAGAGAAGCCACAGCGCCAGCATCGTGGCCATGGCAAGCCCGGCAAGCATGGATGGGTGCCGCTTCATCGCACGCGCCACTATGCCGCAGCCTGGGCCCGCCTGCCAGCAACCAAGCCAGCGCGGCTTGACCCCGGGCGAGGCCAGACCGATACGACGCTGAAACCTGAACGGAGTTCTGCGCCATGCAATCCGACATGCTGCGCCGCGTTGTCGCGGAATTCTTCGGAACATTCTGGCTGGTTTTCGCCGGTTGCGGTTCGGCCGTGCTGGCCGCCGGATTTCCGCAGCTCGGCATCGGCTTCCTCGGCGTCGCCTTTGCCTTCGGTCTCACGGTGCTCACCATGGCCTATGCGGTGGGCCACATCTCCGGCGGTCATTTCAATCCGGCCGTCACGCTGGGCCTGTGGGCCAGCGGCCGCTGCGCCAACAAGCATGTGCTGCCCTATGTGGCGGCGCAGGTGGCGTCGGCGGTGGCCGCGGCCGGCGTGCTGTGGCTGATCGCTTCGGGCAAGGTGGGCTGGGTGCCAGGCGGCTTCGCCTCGAACGGCTATGGCGACCTCAGCCCCGGCAAATACGGGCTGCCGGCGTGCTTTCTCACCGAATTCGTCATGACCTTCTTCTTTCTGTTCATCATCATCGGCACCACCAGCAAGGGCGCGGCCACCGGTTTTGCCGGCATCCCGATCGGGCTGGGGCTGACGCTGATCCACCTGGTTTCCATTCCGGTCACAAATACCTCGGTCAACCCGGCGCGCAGCACGGGCCCCGCGATCTTCGCCGGCGGCCCGTATCTGGCGCAGCTCTGGCTGTTCTGGCTGGCGCCGGTGGCCGGGGCGGTGCTGGCCGGGCTGCTGGCGCGATGGCTGTACGATCAAGGCAAGATCGACGAGACGGTGGTGGTGGAGGAGCGGAGCGTGGCTTGAGGCGCGCCATCAGCGCTCCGCCAGCAGCGGCTCGTATTTTTCCAGCTCGGTATTGCGCAGCAGCAGCACGCCGCGGCGGCTGGCGGCTTCCAGCATCGCGGCCGGCGGCTTGCCCGTGCACACCAGCGCCGCGCGCGTTGCTCCGGCTTTCGGCCGTGCCGCCGCCAGCGACGCCAGATCGCCATCGTCCGGCTCGGCGTCCGGCCGCAGGCAGTGCAGCAGGATGCGGGCGCGGTCCTTCTGCGCCACCAGCTCGGCATCGCCGCTCTCGGTGATGCGACTTTCCGTCACCCGCCAGCCATGCTGGCGCAGGAACACGGTGCAGCGGCCGATGAAGCCCGCCGGCGGCAGGCCGGATGGCCAGCGCCAGCCATCCTCGGGCGGCACCTCGGCCTGTGCCGCCAGATAGCGCCGCCGGGCCCGGCGCAGCAGCGGCCCGGCCAGGATGGCCGCCACCAGCACGGTAGCCGCGAGCACATAGGGGTGCAGCGAAGCGGGGCCGATCACCCATACCAGCAGCGGCACGAACACCAGAAGCTGAAACGGCAGGTCGAATACCAGGGCGGCGAACATGCGCCCCTGGGTGGCAAGCGGCACGCGCCGGCGCAAGAGACGAAGTCGCGAAAGCGTGAAACGGGGCTTCGGACCCGCGATGCCCGGCCAAGCGTCAGAACGTCACGCAAGCCGGAGAGCGAGCATGAGCCAGAGCGTGAGCGAATTTGTTTGGAACCGGTTGGCGGAATGGGGGCTGAAGCGCGTCTATGGCTACCCTGGCGATGGCGTGGGCGGCCTGGATGAGGCGCTGCAGCGTGTTCAGGACAAAATTCAATACGTTCAGGTGCGGCATGAGGAGATGGCCGCCTTCATGGCCTCGGCCCATGCCAAGTTCACCGGCGAGGTGGGGCTTTGTTACGCCACCAGCGGACCGGGCGCCATCCACCTGCTGAACGGGCTCTACGACGCCAAGATGGACCACGTGCCGGTGGTGGCCATCGTCGGCCAGCAGGCGCGCACGTCGCTCGGCGCGAATTACCAGCAGGAAGTGGATCTGGTTTCGCTGTTCAAGGACGTGGCATCCGAATACGTAATCATGGGCACCGAGCCGACGCAGGTGCGGCACCTGATCGATCGCGCGGTGCGCATCGCCAGCAGCCGCCGCACCGTCACCTGCGTCATCCTGCCGAACGATCTGCAAGGCATGAAATACGAAGACCCACCGCTGGTGCACGGCACCACGCATACCGGCGTGGGCTATGCCGGTCCCGCGCTGCTGCCCGCCGAAAATCTGTTGCGGCAGGCAGCGGAAATTCTCAACGCCGGCAGCAAGGTGGCCATGCTGGTGGGGGCAGGGGCCCTGTCGGCGACCGACGAGGTGATCGCGGTGGCCGACAAGTTGCAGGCGGGCGTGGCCAAGGCGCTGCTCGGAAAATGCGCCGTGCCGGACGATCTGCCGTTCGTCACCGGCTCGCTCGGTCTGCTAGGAACGGAACCGAGCTGGGACATGATGCAGGGTTGCGACACGTTCCTGATGGTGGGTTCGAGTTTTCCTTACAGCGAATTTCTGCCCAAACCGGGATCGGCGCGCGGCGTGCAAATCGATCTCGATCCAACACGGACCAGCCTGCGCTACCCCATGGAATCCAACCTGATCGGCGACACCGCCACCACGCTGCGCGCCCTGCTGCCGATGCTGCAGCAGAAACCCGCCGGACACTGGCGGCAAAGCATCGAGAAAAACGTCGCGAGCTGGTGGAAGACCTTGGAAGAGCGAGCCATGCAGCCGGCGGAGCCGATCAATCCGCAGCGCATCTTCTGGGAGCTTTCGCCGCGCCTGCCCGACAACTGCATCATGACCGGCGATTCCGGATCGGTCGCAAACTGGTATGCCCGCGATATAAAAATCCGGCGCGGCATGAAGGGCTCGCTCTCGGGCAGCCTGGCCTCCCTGGGCGCCGCGACGCCGTATGCGATGGCGGCCAAGATGGCGTTCCCGGATCGCGTGGTGATCGGCTTCATCGGCGACGGCGCCATGCAGATGAACGGCCTGAACGTGATGATAACGGTATCGAAATACTGGCGCGAATGGCGCGATCCGCGGTTCATCCTGATGGTGCTGAACAACCAGGATCTGAACCAGGTGACTTGGGAGGAACGGGTGCAGTTGGGGCAAGGCAAGACGCCCCTGACCCAGAGCATTCCCGATATGCCATATCACCGCTATGCCGAGTTGATCGGCCTGAAGGGCATCGAGGTGCGCGATCCGGAGCGCATCGGTGCGGCCTGGGAAGAAGCGCTGAGCGCCGATCGGCCGGTGATCCTCAACATCTATGCCGATCCCAACGTGCCGCCGCTGCCGCCGCACATCACGCTGAAGGATGCAAAAAACTTCATGACGATGACGGTGAGCGAGCCGGAACTGGTCAGCGTATTGAAGAACACGGCCAGGGAAGTGCTGGCGGGGGTCTTGCCCGGCGATAGATGACGCTTGTTACCCGGCCGCAGGCCGGCGGAGCCGCGTGTACACGAACCAGCCGATCAGCAGGATGGTGCCCGCCACCACAATGCCCTCCAGCGGGTGCAGGATCGCGGCCAGGCGCGGATCGCTGTTCCAGCGATGACCCAGAACCTCGCCGGCATAGGCGAGTGCCAGGCACCAGGCGAAGGAGCCCACAAACGTCAGCGCGTGGAACGGCACCAGCGGCATCCGGGCGATGCCGGCGGGCAGGGCGATGAAGGTGCGGATCAGCGGCAGCAAACGGCCGATCAGGATGGCCGGCGTGCCGAAGCGCGCAAAGAACCATTCGGCGCGGCGCAGATCGGCTTCGGTAAGCAGCACGTAGCGGCCGTAGCGGAGGATGAACGGGCGACCGCCCCAGGCGCCCACGGCGTAGGCGGCCGCGGACCCGAGATTGCAGCCGACGGCACCGGCGAGGGCCACCGGGATCAGGCTGAAGCGGCCAGTGGAAACCAGATACCCGGCGAAAGGCATGATGATTTCCGAGGGCAGCGGCGTGCAGGCGGATTCGGCCGCCATGAGCAGCGCCACGCCCAGATAGCCGGCGGCCGAGATGGCGGCGGTGATCCAGCCGGCCAGGAACGTGATCATGCGATCCGGTCTTCCCCACGTGCGCGTGCGCTTCTACGTGCGGGGGGATCAGGAAGCCAGGGGACGCGATGAGCAGTGCGGCAACCCAGCACGTGGTGGTGCTGATGATGGAGAACGGATCATTCGACCGGATGGTGGGCGCGGTGCGGGCCGCTGCGCCGTTCGACGGCGTGGATTTCGCGCGCCCCTTCACCAACCCTGGGCCGGACGGGACGGCGGTGGCGCAAGTGCCGACCGAGACGCGCAGCATCCACCGCGATCCGGAGCATACGCTGCCGGACAGCCTGGATCAGTACGCGAAGGGCACGAACCAGGGCTTCGTCGCGAATTTCGCGCGCATGTATCCGCGCGCCACGCCGGAAGAGCGGCAGGAGATCATGGGCGCATACCCGCGCGGCTTCCTGCCGGCCCTGCACATGCTGGCGGAGAACTTCGTGCTCTGCGACCGCTGGTTTTCATCGCTGCCCGGCCCAACCTGGATCAACCGGCTGTTTGTCCACGCCGGCAGCTCGCAGGGGCATGTGAGCGAACCCAACAGCCTGTTCAGCGCCAAGCTGCATCTGTATGACGAGCGCACGCTGTACGACGAATTCACCGATGCTGATGTGGCATGGCGCATCTATTTCGGCGACGTGCCGCAATCTCTCGTGCTGGCGCATCAGTTCACGCATTTGCGGAACTACCGGCATTTCGGGCATTTCGCCGTGGATGTGGCGGCGGACGATCTGCCCGCTTACACTTTCATCGAGCCGACGTATTTCGGGCCCGGGCAAAACGACCAGCATCCGCCGCATGACGTGATGCGCGGCGATGCGTTGATTGCCGCGGTGTATAATACGCTGCAAGAGAACCCGGAGGTTTTCGCGAAGACGCTGCTGATCGTGGTGTATGACGAGCATGGTGGGTTCTGCGACCATGTTGTGCCGCCGGCCGCGATCCCGCCGGACGATCATACAAAAACTTTTGCCTTCGATCTGCTGGGGTTCCGGGTGCCGTGCGTTCTGATCTCGCCGTGGCTGGATGCGGGCGTGATTTCGGAAGTGTTCGACCACACCAGCCTGCTGCGGATGTGCGCCGATCTTTATCCGGGCGTGCAGCCGCTGGGGCGGCGGGCGGCGGCGGCGCGCAATCCGCTGGCCTGCCTGAAATGGCGGGCAAGCCCGCGCGCGGATTTGCCGCGAGCGACGGTGCGCGACGATGTGGCAGGGGCGCTGCGCGAGCCGGTGCTGCGCGGCTTCAAGGCATCGCTGTTCGGGCTGTCGCACCATCTGGAAAGCCGGATCCGGAGTAGCGCGCACCGCTCGGCGCTGATGGCGCGGGCACATGAGTCGATGGAGGACGCGTGGGCCGCGGCCGGGCTGGCGACCGATCGGGTGGCGGCGTTCCTGAAGCATGAGGCGGCCAGCACGGGCGGCGTAATCGAGAAGCTGCGGGCGCGCGTCGGGTTGTAGAGGGATGCGGAGGCTGGGCCATCCCGTCGGCCACGCGCGAAAGCGGCAGAAGACATATTATGCCAACTCGGCATCACCGCGGTCCGATGGTGCGCTCAGGCCTTCGGCAGCGTCCCCATTTGCTTGCAGATAATCCCCAGCATCACCTCGTCCGCTCCGCCACCGATCGAGGTCAGGCGGGAATCACGGAAGGCGCGGGAGATCGGCGTTTCGTCCATGTAGCCCATGCCGCCCCAGTATTGCAGGCACGCATCGGCCACCTCCCGCACCAGCCTTCCGCCCTTCAGCTTGGCCATGGAAGCCTGCTTCGTGCAGTCGCCGCCGCCAACATGCACCTCGATGGCGCACCAGGCGAGCGCGCGCAGCGCCTCCACCTCGGTCGCCAGTTCCGCGAGCCGGAAATGCACCACCTGGTTGCTCAGGATCGGCCGCCCGAACGCCTGGCGCTGCCGCGTGTAGTCGATCGTCTGCGCCAACATGCGCTCGCAGCCCGCGGCGGAAGTGACGGCCGCGAACAGCCGCTCCTCCTGGAACTGCATCATCTGATACGTGAAACCCTGGCCTTCCTCGCCGATGCGGTTGCGCGCGGGCACACGCACATCCTCGAAATACAGCAGCGCGGTGTCGGACGAATGCATGCCGATTTTGCGCAGTTTCTTGCCCACGCTCACGCCGCGCACACGCTTTCCGTCTTCCAGCAGCGGCACCACGAGCAGCGATTTGTTGCGGTGTGCAGGCCCCTCCCCGGTATTCGCCAACATGCACATCCAATCGGCCTGCGTGCCGCTGGTGATCCACATCTTCGAGCCGTTGATCACGTAATCGTCGCCGTCGCGCACCGCATGCGTCCGGATCGCGGACACATCCGATCCCGCACCCGGCTCCGACACGCCAAGGCAGCTCACGCATTCGCCCGCGATCGCCGGCGTGAGATAGTCGCGCCGCAACTCGGCCGAGCCGAAACGTGCCAGCGCCGGCGTCGCCATATCGGTGTGCACACCCACCGCCATCGGAATGCCGCCGCAAGCCACGCTGCTCATCGCCTCGGCCAGCACGGCGGAAAACGACCAGTCGAGCCCGAGCCCGCCATTCTCCTCCGGCTTCGTCACGCCCAGCAGCCCAAGCGCGCCCATTTTGCGGAACACTTCGTGCGCCGGAAAAATCTCCGCGCGTTCCCACTCGTCCACGTGCGGGTTGATTTCGCTTTCCACAAAGCGCAGCACCGTGCGCCGGAGGTCTTCGTGTTGCGGCGTGAGTTGCATCATCTTCCTTTTCGCGCCGTCAACCGGCGATCAACGACGCCACCAGCCCGGTCCAGCCGGTCTGGTGTGCAGCCCCCAGTCCCTTGCCCGTTTCGCCGTGATAATACTCGTGGAACAGCAAATCGCCGCCTTCCATGCAAGCACCCGGGCCATTGCCGCAGAACGGCAGGCGGCCATCGGAACCGCGACGGAACAGCGCCTGCAGCCGGCGCGAAAGCTCCGCCGCCACGTCGCGCAGCGAAAGCTGAATGCCTGAGCCGGTTGGGCACTCAACGCGGAAATCGTCACCGTAATACGCGTGGAATTCGCGCAGCGATTCGATAAGCAGGAAGTTCACGGGAAACCACACCGGGCCGCGCCAATTGGAATTGCCGCCGAATGTGCCGGTATCGGATTCACCCGGCTCGTAGGCGACGTCGTAGCGCTGCCCGTTCACCTCCACCACATGCGGCGTGGCATAGACCTTCGAGAGCGAACGGATGCCGTACGGCGATAGAAATTCCGACTCGTCCAACGCGCGCCGCAGCAGGCATTTCAGCCGGTGGCCGCGCAGCATGGATAGCAGATGGCTGTCCCCCTTGCCCGGCACGTTCCAGTGCGACACCAGGGATGCCTGCTCCGGACGATTCGCCAGGAACCAGCGGGCCCGCGCGCCGAACTCCGGAAACCGCGTGAACGCGCCGGCCCCCAGCACCTCCACCGCAAAGATCGGAATCAGGCCCACGATGGAGCGCAGCCGCAATGGCAACTGCCGCCCATCCGGCAGGCTCAGAACATCGTAGAAGAATTCGTCGGTGTCGTCCCACAATCCCATGCCGCGGCCGCCCATATCCGACATGGCCGCCGCGATCGCCAGGAAATGCTCAAAGAATTTCGAGGCGAGATCCTGATAGACCGGATTGTCCTCCGCCAGTTCCAGCGAGATGCGCAGCAAATTCAGCGCATACATCGCCATCCAAGCCGTGCCGTCCGCCTGGTTCAGCGTGCCGCCCCCCGGCAGCGGCTTCGAGCGGTCGAAAATCCCGACATTGTCGAGCCCGAGGAAGCCGCCCTGGAAGATGTTCCGCCCTTCGTGATCCTTGCGGTTCACCCACCAGGTGAAGTTCAGCAGCAGCTTGTGGAACACGCGTTCCAAAAACGCCCGATCCGGCTTGCCCGTGAGCTGCGCGTCGCAGCGATACACGCGCAGCGCCGCCCAGGCATGAACCGGCGGATTCACATCGCCAAAGGCCCATTCGTAGGCCGGAAGCTGCCCGTTCGGATGCATGTACCATTCGCGCGTCAGCAGCGTGAGTTGCGACTTGGCGAATTCCGGATCGATCCTGGCCAGCGCCACACAGTGGAAAGCCAGGTCCCACGACGCATACCAAGGATATTCCCACTTGTCCGGCATGGAAATCACGTCGGCATTGTTCAGGTGCCGCCAGTTTTCGTTGCGGTGCCGTGTGGTGGGCGGCTTGGGCTGCGCCGGATCGCCATCCAGCCAGCGCGGCACGTCGTAATAATAAAATTGTTTCGACCAGAGCAGCCCGGCATATGCGCGTCGCAGCGTCTTGCGCGCCTCCGCATCCGCGCCGGCCGGCGCCAGCGCCGCATGGAACTGCTCGGCCTCGAAGGCGCGCATCGCCATCGTTTCGTCGAACCCCTCGAACGCCGGCGAGCCAGCGGCCCCGTCCTGCCGCAAACGCAGCCGCATCACGCTCTCGGCACGGGGCCCGATCCGCGCATGGCGATGCGCCGCCATCTTGCTGCCAGCATCCGCTGCAACCGCGCTCCGGCGCCCGAGCACGATGGCCTCGTGAATACCGTCCTTGAACGGGCCGGCTGCGTTCGCGCCGAACAAACGCGGCAGATTGGTTTCGTTCTCGCAGAACAGCACCTCGTCCGCGGCCTCGATTTCCAGCCGCAGATCCGCCACCGCCTGGCGCTGCGCGAGCAGGCTGCCATCCGCCTGCCGCACAATGCGCGCCCGCCCGTTGCGGCCGGACCACGACCAGAAATTCCGTGCCCAGAACTGCGGCAGCAGATGCAGCTCCGCCGCCGCCGCACCACGGTTGGTTGCCGTCACCCGCATCAGGATATCGTCGGTATCGGCTTTCGCGTATTCCACGATCACGTCGAAATACGCGTGATCGGCGAACACGCCGGTGTCGTAGATCTCGAATTCCGGATCGTGCTTGCCCCGCCGAGCATTTTCGGACACCAGCCAGTCGTAGGGGAAGGCGGCGTGCGGATAACGATACAGCATCCGGTTGTAGCTGTGCGTCGGCACGGAGCTTTGATAGATGTAGTGCTCCTTCACGTCCTCGCCGTGATTGCCCTCCGCGTTCGTCAGCCCGAACAGCCGTTCTTTCAGGATGGGATCGTGGCCGTTCCACAACGCCAGCCCCAGGCACCAGCGCAATCGGTCATCGCCGAACCCGGCAATGCCGTCCTCGCCCCAGCGATAGGCGCGACTGCGCGCGTGATCGTGCGGCAAATACTCCCATGCATTGCCGAACGGGCTGTAATCCTCCCGCACCGTTCCCCATTGCCGCTCGCTTAGATACGGCCCCCAGCGCCGCCAGCCCACGCCGCGCGCAATCGCCAGCATCCGCCGCCCCTCGGCTGTTGCGAACAGCGCCGATTCAGCCATTCCGTTCCGTCTCCGTCATCTTCCAGGCACGCAGAAACTCGCCAAGCGACCAGGCCTGGAACGGACAGCCCCCGGGCGCGTGCGGCGGCTCCGCGTCCGCCACTTCCGGCAGATGGCCATAGCCCGGGCCGTTGCGCCAGCCATCGAGCGCCACCAGGAACTGCCGCGCCGCCGCGCGATCGCCATGCACGCGCAACCAGGCTTCCACGAACGGCCCGATCAGCCACGGCCACACCGTGCCCTGATGATACGCACGGTCCCGCGCCGCAGGCCCGCCCGCATAGCACGGTGCGTAATGCGGATCGCCGCGGGCCAGCGTGCGCAACCCCATCGGCGTCAGCAGCTCGCGCTGCACAATCTCCAGCACGCGCCGCGCCGGCTCGCCTTCCAGCAACGCGAACGGCAAGCCGCCCACGGCAAATATCTGGTTCGGCCGCAATGCCGCGTCGTTCTCGCCCGCCACACCGTCGGCATCCAGCACATCGAACAACCCCCCTGTCTCGGCATTCAAAAATCGCGCGGGGAATTCCCGCCGAACCGCGGCTGCCCGTTCGCGCAGCGCCGCATTCCACGCCGCGGCGATGCACAGCGCGTTGTACCAAAGTGCCTGAATTTCCACCGGCTTGCCCACGCGCGGTGTCACGGCCACACCGTCGGCACGGGCATCCATCCAAGTAAGCTGCGTCCCCGGCTCGCCGGCGCGCAGCAATCCGTCGTGATCCACACCAATGCCGAACCGTGTGCCCGCGATATGCCCCGCGACGATCTGGTCCACGGCCGCCCGCAGCCGCACCGCATCCGCGCTGTCAACTCCCGGCTGCTGCAAAGTTTCGTGCACCGCCACAACGAACCACAGCGAAGCATCGGCGGTGTTGTATTCCGGCGGCCCGTCATCGGCGAACCGGTTCGGCAACATGCCCTCGGAAACCAGATCGCACCACGCCAGCAGCACCGATCGCGCGGCGGCAATCTGCCCGGTGGCGAGCAGCAGCCCGCGCATGGCAATGAACGTGTCGCGACCCCAATCGGTGAACCACGGATAACCCGCGACGATCGTGCGTCCCGTGCCGCGCCGCACAACATAGGCGCAAGTCGCGCGCATTTCCGGGTTCTCGCCGCGCCGCGCCGCCTCCGCGGCCACGATCCGCGCGGCATACGCAGCCGTCTCCGGCGCCATCGCATCGCCAGCGCGCAGCACCAGCACCGCATCGTCGCCGCGCAAATCGAACGCGAATTCCCCCGGCGAGGCCAGATCCTCCACGCAATCCAGCCCACGCGCCTGCTCCTGCGCATACAGCACGCGCCGAAACCAGATCGGCGCGTGCCGGTAGCTGCCGTTGCTCAGCGCCGTGATCGCCGGCAGCCCGGCATAGGGCCGCCAGGAAACATTGTTTTCACGCAACATCGGCAGGAAATCGAAATCGGCGTTTTCCGCATGCAGCGCGTGGTAATCCCTGCCGGTCAGCAGCGGCCGCACCGCCAGGCGCGCCGGAACGCTGCATCGCCACCGCAGCACCACGTCGCCGGAAACCGGATCGACCAAAATCTCGTGCTCCGCCATCGCCCCATCCGGCAACGCGAAACGCCAGCGCGGCCATGGCACCGCTTCGAACGCGGCAATCCGCTCGCACCCATCCGGATACACCACATCCGGCAAATAGCGCGCGCTGCTCAGCGCCACCCGCTGGCCACCGTACTCGATCCAGGCCTCCACGCCGTTCACCAGCACCTTGCGGCCGGTCGGCGGCGCCGTCGCGGTCAACAGCAGCGCGTGGTAGCGCCGCGTGCGGATCAGCCCGGCCGTGCCGGAGGCGAACCCGCCCGCGCCATCCGGCTCCAGCCATTCCGCATCGGGCCCGTGTGGCGCCATCGCAACAACGCTACCTCCCGCGCGAGCCCGCGTATAGGGTTGGCACCCGTGCCGCTTGCGGCGTCGGATCGCGCCATGTATGCGCGAAGCGCGCCACCGGAACGGTGCGCGGTGCGAAGGACAAACGCGTGAAATACCGGGCGATCGCTTTGTGGCCAGTTCTGCTCGTGCCGGCTTTGGCCCGCGCGCAGCTGGCTCCTGGACCCTATGTCAGCCTCGGTGCCGGCGTGAACCTGCAACAGAACGAGATCGTCACACCCGCCCCGGCGCTCGGCTTCAACGAGAACGTGATCTACACGTTCCACCCCGGTTTCGCCGGTCAGGCCAGTGCCGGCTGGCAGTTGCCGTTCCACCTGCGCGCCGAGATCGAGGGCGACTACATCGACAACGTGGTGCGCGGCGCGCAGGCAACCCTGCTTTCGGGCAATAGCCCACCGCGCCGCGCCGGAGGTACCGAACAGAAATACGGCGGCTTCCTGAACGTGATTTACGATCTCGATCTCGGTCTGCCCGTGCAGCCCTATTTCGGCGTCGGCGCCGGCGGCCAGGAAGTGGAGCGGCACGATTTCAACCAGAACATCCAGGGCATCGTCCCGGTGCCGCCGCCGCCCGGCACCCGGCTCGGCTATGGTCGCCAGACCGTCGGTGCCTTCGCCTATCAGGGCATAGCCGGCGTTTCCATACCCGTCCCCTGGGTGCCCGGCCTGTCCTTCACAGCCGATTACCGCTTCATCGGTCTGCTCGATCCCATGCCCGCGTTGCAACTCACCGTGCAGCGATCCGTCTTCGTGCCGGGCACGACGCCCGCACCCATCCCCGGATCGTTCGGCCTGATCCCGCCGGGCACGCCACCGCATTTTGAGCGCGTCATCGTCACCGGCAATCGTCATTTCACGAACGATTTCAACCACACGATCCTGCTCGGCTTCCGTTATGCGCTGTTCCAGCCGCCAGCACCCCCGCCACC
>CAXUEX010000018.1:0-29210 GCA_964250215.1 uncultured Acetobacteraceae bacterium
CGCCGCCGCCACCGCCGGCTCCAGCGCCGCCCGTAGCGAAGCCGCCAAAAACCGGTCGCCGTCCCGCACGCCCGGCACCGGCGGCGGCATCAGCCAGTGCGAAAACCCGCCACCAGCGTCCGGCGCAAGCCCGGGCGCGGCGCCATACAGAATGCGCAACGGAATCGGCATATCGGGGTCCGTCTCGAGGGGGGCAGGCCCGGGTGCCGAGCCGTAGCGAACCGCCAAAACGCCCGCAAGCGCGCCCGCGTTCCCCGCCAGCGTTCCCCCACCTTGGCGCCCCGCGGCAATCGCGGCACACTCCCGCTCACGCAACGTTCCCCGCAGGAGTTCCGCTTGAAAAAAGCCGCCCGCTCCAAACCGGCAATCGCCGCCGCCCTGGCCCTGCTCGCCACGCCGGCCTTCGCCGGTCCGCCGGCCTACTGCACGCAAACCGGCGGCACGCTCGAAACCCGCCTGCCGTATTACGGCACCAACGGCTCCAACCCGCTGCGCCTCGCCGGCAGCCAGCCATTCTGCGCCTACACCGATAAAACCGGCGCTTCCATCCACCTGCTCCTGGCCACGCTGATCACCCAGAAACCCACGCTGGCCGCGCTCGCCTACTACGCGCAGGTGCCCTACCAGGGCGCAAACTGCCAGGGCAGCCCCGGCTCCTGCTACTGCTCGCAGCTCGGCGGCACCGATCTGTTCGGCGGCATCAACGCCGGCGGCGGTGGCTGGGTGCTCGCCACCAACCCCGCCGACGTGCTCGACGCCTGCATCTTCCCCGATCTCTCCAGCATCGACAGCTACGGCCTGTTCTACCATTCCGCCGGCATCGTCCGCGGCAAGGACCTGGCGAAAGTGCTGCGCTACAAAAATCCCAACTGATCACGCGCCCGCGAACCCCGCGCCCTCTCGCGCGTCATGCCGCGCAAGACTATCGCCCACGCAACAGATAAGGAGTCCCGTGCCATGCAACACGCCGCCTATCTCACCGCCGCGCTCGCCGCCGCCGCCCTGTTCGGCGCCGCCCCCGCGCACGCCAATGTCTGCCACGCCGGCAAACTCATGTGCGCCACCACCATGCCGGTCGGCGGCTTCTGCGAATGCGTCTCGAAGGGCACCACCGAGGACGGCACGGTGGAAACCGGCGCGCACGGCAAAATCAACGCCACCGCCGGCGGCTGCGGCACCCACCCCACTGCCCCCGGCTGCAAGTAAAACAAGGCCAGATTCTCCACCGCGCCAAGCGGGCCGCGCCAAACGGGGGAGGTGTCGGCGAAGCCGACGGAGGGGGCGGTCGGCCGCCGGCTAAATAATATCGTTGCCGAAACCGAATACCCTGCGCCGACTCAGCCGCGCCCCGAAAGCCGCGCCATTGCCTCGGCAAACGCGGCCCGCAGAGCCTCCCGTTCTGGCTCCGGCAGCCAGTTCGCCATCTGCGGAAAAAGGATCGCATTCACGCGCGCGTCCTGCGCCCCTCACGGCATCCGCTCGGCCCCCCGCAAGCCATCGAGCATCGCATGCAGCCGTCGCCGGATTTCGGCCAGGTCAGGCCCCACATCCGCCGCCGCAGGCTTGCCATCGAACAAATCGGGCTGCGTCTCGAACAGATCGCGCTGCGGCCGGATCACGCTCATGCGCCCAAATCTAGCGCCGGCGTCCGCGAGTTTCCACCCCCGCCCATCCCCAGCACCGCCCGCGTCAGCAGCGCCGCCAGCGCGCGGTGCAACATCAAATCGGCAGTGTCGAACCAATACAGCAATTCCTCGATGCGCCAGGCCACATCCAGAATCTCGCGCAACAGCGCCGCATCCAGCGCCTCGCCCCGCCGCGCTTCCAGCCACCGCCGCGGCACGCGATAGCCGCTCACCCAAAATTCCCACACGCGCACAGGAACACCCACCAAGCGCAGCGACTGGTTTTCCTGCAAGCCGATACTGCCGCCGCCGCGCCCATCCTTCTGGAACGGACCGGGGCTATCCAGCGTGAGGCCGGTGGCCCGGCCCTCCATGGTCGCGGTGCGGTGCGTATCGGCCGGCTTGCGCAAAAAAGTTTCCAGTGCCCGGATTTGCGCACCGATGCTCGCGGCTTCGGCGAAATCGGCGTGAGCGGCCGGGAAAGGGACATGCGCAAAACTCTCTTCGATATCCCACGCAAAGCGCCGCGTGTAGCTGGTGGCCGAGAGCAGCGCGGCGATGGCGTCGAATGCCTGCTCTAAACTACCGGAATGCGCACCCCCTGCCTCGTCCGCAGGGAGTTCCGCCGCGCGCGCGCGCCAATCGAGAATGGCAGGAGTCAACGCGGCGGCAGGATAAGTCGCAAAGTATCGAGGTTTCGCTCCAACCCGGTTGAAGACCCGCCGGCAATGACTTCGCAATCATCGAAGGTTTTCGTCGATTTTATCTCGGTTTTCCTAGCCTCGCACGCTCCACAGATCATCGCTGAGCCCAGCCCTGACGAGCCCGCCAAGGCGTTCGCGGAGCCGGGTTCGGAACGTGAGCCCGCAATGTCGATGGAGGCGTGACAGATGCCCTGGATCAAGACACGTGACCAGACGGATCTCTATGTGAAGGACTGGGGGGATCCGGGCGGGCGCCCTGTCGTTCTCATCCACGGCTACCCGCTCAATGCGGACAGCTTCGACCGCACCGCGATGAAGCTCGCCGAGGCGGGCTATCGCGCGATCAGTTACGATCGGCGTGGTTTCGGCCGCTCGGGCCAGCCTTGGCAGGGCTATGACTGGGACACTTACGCCGACGACCTTGCCGACGTGATGCATGCGACGGGCGCCACCAAGGACGTCACGATCATCGGCTACTCGATGGGTGGCGGCGAGGCCGCCCGCTACATGAGCCGGCACGGTGGCAAGGGCGTCATCAAGATCGGCCTCTATGCCTCGGTCGTGCCGGGCATGCTCAAATCCGACGACAATCCGGCAGGTCACACGCCCGCCGACTACGAGGACATCGTTGCGGGAATCGAGAAGGATGCGGCCGCGTTCTATCGGCATACGTTCCTGCCGCCATTTTACGGCAAGGGCGTCAAGTCGCTTCTCGGCGCAACCCACGCCGCCAGCGACGACGTGATCGAAGCCGCCGTGAACGATGCGCTCATGGGCGGCATGCGGGCAATGACCGCCATGCCGCACAACTTCACCTTCGGGGATTTCACGGGCGACACGCCTGCGATAACCGTGCCGACGCTCATCCTGCACGGGACCGAGGACAAGCCGGCACCGATCGATGCAACCGCCAGGCGCGCCCACAAGATGATTGCCGGTTCTCAGCTCATCGAATACGCGGGCCACCCTCACGGTTTCTACGCAACCAACTCGGACCAGATGATCGCCGATACGCAAAAGTTCATTCGGCAATAAGCGCTTTATCCAACGCCCGCGCCCGGGAGCTTGCCGATGCCGGCGACCGTTCGAGAAACCACGTATGATCTGCTTCGACAGTTGGGCCTCACCACGATCTTCGGGAATCCGGGTTCCACGGAAGAACCCTTCCTGCAGGATTTCCCGGCCGACTTCACCTATGTGCTAGGCCTGCAGGAAGCCTCGGTGCTGGCAATGGCCGACGGGTATGCGCAAGCGACCGGCCGGCCGGCGCTGGTGAACCTGCATACCTTCGCGGGTGTAGGCCATGCGATCGGCAACCTGATCTGCGCTTTCTACAACAAGACACCCCTGATAATTACTGCCGGGCAACAGACTCGGGAGATGCTGCTGCTGGAGCCGTACCTCACCAACGTGCAGGCCACAGAGACGCCGCGCCCCTGGGTGAAATGGAGCTACGAGCCTGTCCGCGCCGCCGACGTGCCCGCCGCGTTCATGCGGGCCTGGGCGACGGCGGTGCAGCCCCCAGCCGGGCCGGTGTTCCTGTCCCTGCCGATGGACGACTTCGCCAAGCCAGCGCCGGAAAGCGCCGCCCTGCGCACGCAAAGCCAGCGCGTCGGGCCCGACCCGTTCCGCTTGCAGGACTTCGCCCGGCAGATCAGCGAGGCCAGGAGCCCGGCGCTTGTGCTGGGCGCCGCCTTGGACCGCGCGGACGGCTGGGACGCCGTGCACCGGTTTGCCGAGAAGCTGAATGTACCCGTTTGGGCGCCACCCGAGACCGAGCGCGCCGTGTTCTCGGAGGCGCACCAGCTATTCCAGGGTTTTCTGCCCTTCGCCATCGCGCCGTTGAGCGAGAAGCTGAAGGGGCACGACCTGGTCGTGGTGATCGGCGCGCCCGTGTTTCGTTATTATCCTCATGTTCCGGGTTCGTATCTGCCCGCCGGGGCACGGCTGCTGCACATCACCGACGACCCGGCCGAGGCCGCTCGCGCGCCCGTGGGCGACAGCTTGCTGTCCGACACCCGCCTGGCCGTGGAAGGCCTTCTGGAACGGGTGCAGCCGGGGCAATACCCTGCCGTGCCGCGGCGCGCGTGGAAACGCGACCTGCCTGACCCACCCGGCGCGACGCTCGCGCCGGCCGAGGTGTTCGCGACGCTGCAATCGAGCCGTCCAGCGGATGCTGTGCTGTTGATCGAATCCACTTCGAACACCGCGGCGTTTCATGAATGGGTGCCGATAACCCGGCCCCACTCGTTCTCCTTGTTCGCCAGCGGCGGGCTGGGCTGGGCGTTGCCGGCGGCCGTGGGCTTCGCGCTGGCGGAGCGGGACACGGGACGCAACCGGCCGGTGCTCGCCATCCTCGGCGACGGTGCCGCGAATTACTCGATACAGGCGCTGTACACGGCGGCTCAGCTCCATCTGCCGGTGGTGTTCCTGGTGCTCAATAACCAGGAGTACGGCATCCTCAAGTCGTTCGCCGATCAGCAGCTTACACCCGGCGTGCCCGGCATGGACCTTCCCGGTATCGACTTCGTCGCCCTGGCAACGGGCTACGGCTGCGCCGCGTTTCGGGTGGCGACGTCGGATGCCCTCGCCCAGGCCCTGCAGGATGCTCTGCGGCGACCGGGGCCGACGGTGCTGGAGATACCCATCGCGTCCGCGGTCGCCCCGCTGTTGTAGCGCCCGGCGAACAAAACACCGGGAGCCAGGCCGAGCAACATGAAAGGCAGGCGACGCCCGCACGCGGTATTCGGCCACGCCGACAACCACTTCTATTACGGTTAGCTTGAAGAAAGGATGGAGACATGGCGAAGGTTCTGGTTCTCTACTACTCGTCCTACGGTCATATCGAGCAGATGGCGAAGGCCATCGCCGAAGGTGCAACGAATGGCGGGGCGCAGGTCAGCATCAAGCGTGTGCCCGAAACGGTCCCCGAAGAAGCGGCCCGCGCAGCCCATTTCAAGCTTGACCAGGAGGCCGCGGTGGCGTCGGTGGGCGAACTCGAGGCGTACGATGCCATCATTGTGGGCACGGGCACGCGCTACGGCAGAATATCATCGCAGATGGCCACCTTTCTCGACCAGACCGGGAGCCTGTGGCAGCGCGGCGCTCTTGAAGGAAAGGTCGGGGCGGCCTTCACGTCCACCGCAACCCAGCACGGCGGCCAGGAGACAACGCTGTTCTCGATCATCGCCAACCTGCTGCACTTCGGCATGGTGATCGTCGGCCTGCCCTATAGCCACAAGAGCATGATGACTCTCGATGAGATCGTTGGGGGTGCGCCATACGGTGCAACGACGATCGCCGGAGGCGACGGTTCACGCCAACCCTCAGCCATCGACCTCGCCGGCGCGCGTCATCAGGGTGAGCTCGTCGCCCGCACCGCGATCAAGCTCTTTGGCTGACGTATGCTTCCCGGATCGATCCCGGCGCTCGTCACGCCGTTCGCCGCCGCAACAGGCGGGCCGGTACGCAGCCGGCGCGGCGCTGGCGCATGGAGGTGCGCGGTGAATGCCCGTCCATATCTGTAAGGCATGCGGCACTTCCTACGCCGCAACGCGGTCGCCGCCTGAGCGTTGCCCGATCTGCGAGGACGAGCGACAATACGTTCCGCGTACCGGACAGGACTGGACGACGCCGGACGAACTCGGCGCAGCGCATGTCAACGCGTGGCGGCGACTCGAGCGGGATCTGTTCGAGATCCACACGCAGCCCGACTTCGCGATCGGGCAACGGGCGCTGCTGATCCGAACGCCTGCCGGAAACTTCCTGTGGGATTGCATCGCCCTGATCGACGATGCGACGGTGGAGCTTATCAAGGGGCTGGGTGGGCTCGCAGGCATCGCCATATCCCATCCTCACTACTACACGCGTTGCCAGGACTGGGCTGCGGCGTTCGGCTGTCCCGTCCACCTCCATGCCGCCGACCGGCAATGGGTGATGCGGCCGGACCCCGCGATCCGGTTCTGGGAAGGCGATACGCTCGTGCTCGGTCCCGAACTGACGCTGATCCGGCTCGGCGGGCATTTTCCCGGAGCCGCTGTGCTGTACTGGGCGACGGGTGCCGCTAACCAGGACCGGGTTTTGCTCACCGGCGACACGCTGCAGGTCGTCGCGGACCCCAACCGGGTGACTTTCATGTGGAGCTATCCCAATATGATTCCCTTGTCCGCGGGCACAGTCAGGCGCATTGCCGACACCCTGAAGCGATGGCGCGTGGATCGCGTTTACGGCTTCTCCGTCGGGCGTCAGATTCGCGAAAACGGCAGCGCCGCGATCGAGAAATCGGCGCAACGTTACATCCAGCTGCTGTCCGAGGACCATTGAACCCCGGTCGTCGGTGCAGGCGAGCTTACCAGATTGCCAGACCGCACAGGACGTGAACGATCAGGCCGACGGCTGCGCCCGTGATCATGCCTGCCTCCTTCCTCTCGGCGGCGATCAGAACGTCCGCACCCTGAATCGAGGCTGCCGTGAACACAAATAAAGACACAGGAGGCCCGCTGTATAAGAACGGCAGAAGCCCCGCCGCAAGGGCAAGGGGCACGGATCGGGCGGCGTACATGCGGACGTAAAACCTCTCGCCCCCTTCGACGACGCTTGATCGCGAGAGAAATTGAGGCTTGGCCAACGCAATCGCGGCGAAGACCGCCGAAGCCAGCGACGCGATTAGGTTTAGAATGATCAACGTGAGATGCATGTAGACGCCGGGCCCCTTGCTGCCGGGCACGTTGCACGGCATGGCATACAGGTGAGCAGGTTGACGACAACGTCGATGCGGCCGAAGCGAGCGACTGTAGCGTCACAACCGCGGCCTCGGTCTGGTTGCCATCGGCGACGTCGAGCGGCGACGTGAGGAGTCGCTGGCCCGCCTGCGCGCTGGAGATCCCCTTGACGATCTCATCAAGCTTGCGACTCGTGGTACGTCGCGGCAAGGACGACGCGCCACGCCATGCACTCGTGTTCGGCTCCGACTCAACGATCTTCCTGGACAGCGTCGAAGGCCGCCAGTCGAGGAACGCTGTAACTGAGACAATCCGCTCCTCCTGCATGGTCAGGAACCAGGCGTAGCTGTTTTCGTAATGGTGTCCGTTCGTTCTCATAGCGGACGCATCGAAGAGCGTGATTACGCGATCGCCATCGGCGTACAGCTCGCGCACGTGCGGCACAAGCGGCTTCGCCAGGTGCGCGTTGAACGGCTTCAGCAACTCGTCCAGGCCCGCTCGGTTGTATTGGCCGGCGGACGGTGAGGATCCCTCAATTGTCCAGGTCATGTCGGGCGCAAGAAGGTCGAACACCGTGCCCTCGCCGCGCTTCCATCGCTCGAACGCTTGCCGGACGACGGCGAGGTTTGCCGCCTCGCCTTGTTGGCTGTAATTCGCCGGCCCGACCGGGATCGCAGCGGCGGAGATGGGCGGCTTAACCATCGACGACGTCTCCGAGTGTCGGAGTCAGCTATTCGACGAAATTGGCCGCAGCACTTCGGCGGACTGCTTGGCATTTTCGACCTCGGATTGGGTTCGTGCCTGCTGAATCGCCTTGCGGTTCTGCTCGCCATAGATGATGTCGCTCAGGCCCTCCATCAGCGCCTCGTAACCAGCTTTTGCGACATCGGCCGCGCTATCCTTCGGCCCCTGGGCGCCCTTCGTGTTGGTGGAGCGCGCGCGCTTGAAGAACTCGGTTTCGGTCGCTCCCGGCAATAGCAACGTGACGGAGACGCCCGTGCCATCGCATTCGACGCGCAGCGACTGGCCAAAGCTCTGTAGCGCAGCCTTGGACGCGAAATAGACTGCCGCGAACGGCCCCGGCGTCTGCGAGGCGGTGGACGAGGTGATCAGGATGCGACCTGCGCCGCGGTCGCGCATGGCGCGTCCGACATGCCAAATCAGTCGGATGCTTCCGAGAATATTGGTTGCGAGCACGGCCGTAGCCTCGTCGAGTTCCTCATCGAAGAACGCCTGGCCGAGCCCATGGCCGGCATTGGCGCAGAGAGTGTCCACCGGGCGCGCGAGCGCCTGGACTTTCTTGAATAGCGTGTCGACGCCCGAAGCCTGAGACAGGTCGATTTGCAGTGACAACGCGACCTCGGCGCCGGAGGCTCTGATGGCGGCTTCGGCGCTAGCGAGCGGGCGATCAGCGGCGATGGCGAGATCATGACCCGAAATGGCAAGAATCTTGGCGAGTTCGAAGCCGATGCCGGATGAGGCACCCGTGACGAGCGCGAGCGGGCGTTGGCGGGCGTCAGGCATGTCATGGCCCTTTTCTTCCGGGATTTGAAACAAAGGCTCATCCGCTCACCAGGCGGGCGGACGAGAAACGGCTCAATGTGGCCCGCGTAGGTCACATCGATGTCGGCGTGATCAGAAAGGATTTGGGCAGCATAGCGTTGGGCATCTCGGGTTCCAGGTCAGATCGCGGTGTAGCCGCCATCGGCCATCACCAGCGCGCCGGTTATGAAACTGGATGCGGGCGAGGCAAGAAAGGCGATCACCTCGGCGATCTCCGACGCTTGCGCGACGCGGCCGATCGGGTGCGCATCAGCATAGCCGGCGAGCGTCCCGCGGCTATCCTCGACGCCGGTGCTCTGAAGAATGTCGGTCTCGACCACCCCGGGCGCGACCGCATTGGCGCGGATGCCTTGCGCGCCATACTCTGCGGCGATGACCCTGACGAGCTGAGTAATCGCGCCCTTGGAGGCCGCATAGGCCGACATCTCCTTCATGGCGACCGAGGCCACGACCGACACGACCGAGACGATCGCGCCGCCGCCATTGGCCGCCATCACCCGAACGGCCTCACGTGCATGCACGAAGCTGCCGCGCGCGTTGGTGGCGAGGACCGCGTCCCACTCTTCCACGGTCGTCTCGAGCAGAGGCTTGTTGAGCGTCCGCCCGGCATTGCTGACCAGGATGTCGAGCCGCCCGAAGCGCTCGGTTGCCAGCGCCGTCGTCCGTTTCGCGACCTCCTCGTCGGCGACGTCGCCGACGATCGTCGCGATATCTCCGCCCTCCAGCTCGCGGACCGACTCCAACAGATCGCTGGCGACGATCAGGGCGCCACGGGCACGCAACAAGTCAACCGCAGCCCGACCGATACCGCGCGCCGCGCCAGTGACGACCGCGACATTGCCTTCAAAATTCCAGTTGTCCGGCATCTGTTTCATGTGCGCTAAACGGAGGATGGGTTGAACGGTTGGCGCGGGATAGTGGGGGGATTCCTTCAAGCCATTGTAAGCCGATCTTCACAATGCTTTCCGGCGTTGTTCTCGCGCCCACCGACTACTCCTCACGGCGCGCCTTCCATGCCGCCGCCGAGGCGCTCAGCTTTTCGCGTGCGGCCGGAGTGCTCAGGTCTTTCGGTGTCGGCGTGTTGCTCCGAAGGCGCCGGGACTTCAAATGTGTTTAGGAGAACCGAGGTCGCGAGGTAAATGCCAATCAGATTTACCGCGTCGGCGACACCCTGGATGCCAAGTGCATCAACCGCTGCGCTGTAGTGACGGTCGCCGACCGACCGCGTTTCAACCAATTCCTTCGTGAAGCGGTAGGCGGCAGCTGCCTCCAGCGACAATCCGCCCGGCTCGTGTCCGGCGGTGATGGACTGGATCGTCACCTCGGAGAGACCCGCCTGCCGGCCGATCGTGCGTGCGCATAGATTTCGTAAGCTGAATGCCAAACTGCTCCGACGGTGAGGACAACGATTTGACGGACGTCGGCGGTGAGCGACGTGTTTGCCGCGTCGGCGTCCACCCATGCGTTGTTCATCGAGCAAAGGGAAGGTGCATGAGGTGCGCAGGGCAGCTCGGCCGCGTTTGTTTCACGTTCGGCTGACCACACAGCGCATGCCATACGAGAGTAGCTCATCCATCACGCCGTTCGATGGGCGAACACCTCTTTTGCGGCAAACAATCCATTGAGTGCTGCCGGAAATCCGGCATAGACCGCCATCTGCATGACAATCTCCACGATCTCCTGACGACTCAGGCCAACGTTCAGACCAGCCTCGATGTGGACCTTCAGCTGGGCTGTGGCGTTACCCATCGCCGTGAGTGCGGCAATCGTTGCGATTTCTCGGCTGCGAACATCGAGACCTCGACGCGAGTAGATATCGCCGAACGGGAATTCAATGAGGTAGCGAGCAAAGTCTGGGGCGATATCCGCCAAAGCGTCGATCACATCCTGTCCGGCATGCCCGTCGATCTCAGATAGTGCCCGCAACCCCCTCTCGTATCGCGTCTCCGTCATGGATCTCTTGCCTTCGGCTGAGGTCGGCTAGGCCGGCGATCTTGCGATGTCCTCGCTCGCAACGTTGCCGACGAGTGTAGCGATACCCCACGCTTCGCAGCTCACGCACGGTCTCGGACAGATCGCTGGCGATCATCACGCGCACCGCGGGCACGCACCGAGTGGAGCGCAGCTCGACCGCAACCGCGCGCGGTGACGGCGCCGACCTTGCCTTCCAAATTCCAGTTGTCCCGGGTCTGCTTCACCTACGCTAAACGGAGGACGGGTTGAAGGGTTGGCCCGGGATAATGTCCGGATTCCTTCAAGCAATTGTAAGCTGATCTTCATAATGCTATCCGGCGTCATGCTCGCGCCCACCGACTACTCCTCGCTGCGCGCCTTTCTTGCCGTCGCCGAGGCGCTCAGCTTCTCGCGTGCGGCGGGCGTGCTCGGTGTCTCTGCGTCGGCGTTGAGCCAAATGGTACGCGGACTGGAGGAGCGCGTGGGGGCGCGACTGCTCCACCGAACCACGCGCAACGTTTCTCTGACGGAGGCGGGACAAGCGCTCTTCGACCGTGCGCATCCGATGCTGGAAGAACTGACGGAAGCCTTTGCGGCCGTCCGCCAGAGCGGTGGTCGTCTTGCCGGCACTGCGCGCATCCACGCCTTCCGATTGGCTGCCGAACTGTTCCTAACCCCGATACTCCCCACTTTCACGGCGGCGCATCCCGATATCGTCCTCGACATCGCTTACGACGATACCGTCGTGGACCTTGTGGCAGACGGCTTCGACATCGGGATCCGGTTGGGAGAGGTCATCGCGCGCGATATGGTTGCTGTCCGCCTCGGCCCCGATCTGCGGCAGGTCGCGATCGCCTCACCCACGTATCTTGCCGAGCATGGTTGTCCCGTGACACCCGATGACCTGCTCGACCACCGGTGCATTCGCTGGCGGTGGCCAGGGCACCGGTCTCCCTACAAGTGGGAGTTCCACAACGACGGCCGCACCTTCGAAGTCGCCGTTAAGGGATCGCTGATCGTTGACAGTATCCCGGCTGCGATCCGCGCGGCGGCCGACGGGGTCGGCATCGCCTTTGCGGCGGAGCAGGCGATCGCAGCCTACTCGCCGCAGAACAGCGTCAAAACACTTCTGGAGAGTTGGACCGCACCCTTCCCCGGCTTCCATCTCTGCTATCCGAGCAACCGGCATATCGCGCCAGCGGTTCGTTGTATTATCGACGCAATAAGAGCCTACTCAAGCGGATGAGTGCCATGCGAACACGCCGCGCGCCGTTCGTTCATTCCTGGAGAATAGACCTGACCCGATCCGCGTCGGCCGGGGTCGCTGGCGTGAAGGTCATCAATGTAAGGCTTGGTTGGCCATCGACGGCAAACGCCGAGTAGTCCAGGGCGAGCGGACCTCGCGTGGGATGGTTGAAGTGCTTGGTGCTGTCTTCCTGAGAAATGCGAACGTCGTTGTCGTGCCACATCGCCTTGAATTCAGGGCTGACGCGGCAGAGGTCCATCACCAGTTTTTCAGCTCGTTTTGAAGCGCCAGCCCTTGCCGTGTCCGCCCTGAAAACGGCCACAACAAAGCGTGCATTGGCCTCCCAATCGGGGTAGGCGTCCCGTATGCGGGGATCCATGAAGAGAAGGCGCAGCGCATTGCGCTGCTCTGGTGGGATCGCGCCGTAGTCGGTCAGCACGGCAGAAGCGGCACGGTTCCAGGCGACAACGTCCCAGATGTTGTTCTTCACGACGGCCGGGCAGAACGCCAGCGCGTCGAGCACGGCTTGCAGACGCGGGCTGATGCGCTCCGCAGCCTCGTAACGAACCTCCGGCGGCCGACGTTGCGCGAGCAGATAAAGATGCTCACGCTCGGCGACAGACAAGGCCAGCGCGCGGGCGAGACGGTCGAGCACGTCAGGCGACGGCGCGCCGCCTCTTCCCTGCTCCAGCCACGTGTACCAGGTCGCGCTGACATTCGCCCGCTGCGCCACCTCCTCCCGCCGCAGTCCGGGCGTGCGCCGGCGCGTGTGAGGCAGGCCCAGGGCCGCGGCATCCAGCCGTGCGCGCCGGTCCCGGAGATAGACCCCAAGCAGGTTATCCTCGCTGGCGAGCGGCATGGCTGATCCTATTAGCATTTATACTGGTTAAACTTCACTACTTTAACATTGTAAGTCAGCGTCCGAGATAGGTCGAGAGGAAACCATCACGGTCTGGAGGGGACGCGATATGCGTGTTTTCGTTACCGGTGCTACAGGTTTTGTCGGATCCGAGATTGTCCGGGAACTCCTTCGAACAGGCCATCAGGTGCTTGGATTGGCGCGCTCCAACGCGGCCGCCCAGGCGCTCATCGCCGCGGGCGCCGAAGTTCACCGCGGTGACCTTGAGGACGTCGCATCCCTGCGCAGCGGCGCCGCCTCCGCCGAAGCCGTCATTCACACCGCCTTCATCCACGACTTCGCAAGGTTCAAGGAAGTCTGCGACGTCGAGCGTCGTGCGATCGAGGCCCTCGGCGCCGCCCTTGCCGGGTCGCAGCGACCCTTGCTCATCACATCGGGAACGGCGCTGGTGGCGCCGGGCCGCATCGCGACCGAAACAGACGTGTCAATCTTCACCCCTGAGGACTTCCCCCGGGTTGCGACCGAGCAGGCGGCCCTCTTGTTGTCTGAGCAGGGCCTGCGCGTGTCGCTGGTCCGCCTTTCGCCATCCGTCCACGGTGAGGGCGACCACGGCTTCGTGCCGACCCTCATCCAGATCGCTCGCGACAAGGGCGTGTCCGCCTATGTGGGCGGGGGAGCCAACCAGTGGACCGCCGTGCACGTGCTCGACGCGGCGCATCTCTACAGACTCGCACTCGAGCATGGTTCCGCGGGCGCCAAATATCACGCCGTCGGCGAACAGGGAATCGCCTTCCGCGACATCGCCGAAATCATCGGAAGGCGGCTGAACGTCCCCGTCTTTGCCAAATCCCCGGAGGAAGCGGCTGAACACATCGGCTGGTTCGCGCAATTTGCCCAGCTCCACTGCCCCGCTTCCAGCAAGCTTACTCAGGAACGGCTGGGCTGGACGGCGACGCAGCCCCGACTTCTGGCCGAACTTGAACGCTCGAACAGTTATTTCAAATCGTGAACTGCCGTTCGCCCGCACCGTTTCGGCCGTTGGCGTGCGGAAGCGAAGGAACCCTGTCGTCGCAAGGAAACCGAAGAGGAGAGAGCCTCACATGAAACTCACGAACAGGACGATACTGATTACCGGTGGCACAAGCGGCATGGGCCTTGAGCTGGCCAGGCAGCTTCTCGAACGTGGCCGCCAGAACACCGTCATCGTCACTGGCAGAAGCGATGAGAAACTTGCAGACGCGAAACGCGCGCTTCCCGGCGTGCACACGTTCAAAAGCGACGTCGGCGACGCCGCTGCGATCGCTTTGCTGCGACAGGACGTGATCGCGCGGTTTCCGGCGCTGGACACGCTCATCAACAATGCCGGGATCATGCGCGTGCAGAAATTCAACCAAGATCAGGAGATGGAGGACATCACCCGTGAAATCGAGGTATGCTTCATCGGGCCGGTCCGAATGGTGCAGCAGTTCATGCCGCATCTCAAAACCCGAAAGGGCGCGCTGCTTGTCAACGTCTCCTCAGGGGCCGCCCTGATCCCGTTTCCGATATCGCCGGTCTACAGCGCCGCGAAGGCAGCCGTTCACTCCTTCACCGAATCGCTCCGCGTGCAACTGAAGTTCACCGGCGTCACGGTCGTGGAGTTGATCCCGCCGGGTGTGGAAACGCCGCTCTTCAGAAATGACGAGTTCACCAAGGAGATGAAAGTGCCGAACGGCATGGACGCGAATGTCTTCGCCCGAAAAGCCGTTGCGGGCATCGAAGCCGGCAAGCTCGAAATTCGGCCAGGTCTTGCCAACGTGCTGAAGATCATGAGCCGGATGGCGCCGGGTTTCATGCTCAATCAGATGGGTAAGATGACCCCGGCATTCGGCGCCAAGTCGTCACCGGCAGGAGCGTTGCAACAATGACCGACCCGGCAATGTCGCTCGCTGGAAAGCGTGTGGTTGTCATCGGCGGCGCGTCGGGGATCGGCTACGCCATCGCCGAACTCGCTCATGCGCAGGGCGCCACCGTCGTCATCGGTTCGAGCAGCGAGGCGAAGGTCGTTGCGGCCGCCAAGCGACTTCAGGGCGCTATCGGCCGTGCCGTCGATCTGCGCGAAGAAGCCGGCGTTGCGGGTTTCTTCGATGAACTCGGGGCGTTCGATCACCTGGCGATCACGGCAGGTGACTGGGGCGGCCCAATGTTCGTCTCCGTCCGGGACCTCGACCTGACACCGGCGCGAGAGCTTCTGACAGTCCGTTTCTGGGGCGTACTCGCGGCGGTCAAGCATGGCTGCCGTAGGATCGCCCAGGATGGATCGATCACGTTGACGAGCGGCATGCTCGCGCATCGACCGAGAAAAGGCGCGCCGATGGCGACGGTTATGGGGGGAATGGTCGAACACCTGACCCGTGGCCTCGCGATGGATATCGCCCCGGTGCGCGTGAACGCCGTGTGTCCGGGCCTCGTCCTGACCGATCATGCCAAGGAAATGCCTGCGGCAATGTTGCAGGCGATGGTGGCGCCCCTGCCATTGCCCCGTGGCGGCTCACCTGCCGAAGCCGCGAAGGCCTTTGTCTATCTCATGCTGAACGGCTATGCGACAGGACAGATCTTGCCCGTCGATGGCGGCGGATTGCTGGTTTGATACGAACGCTCGTTCGCGATGACCGCCGGTATGAGTCCGATACCGGAATGACGACCCGCGCTGGACGAAAACCTGTGGCATTGTCTGCCGACCGCGGCCGCCCGGTGACACGCGTCATCTGACAGTTTTGGCGGCCCAGCCTTGACGCCCCCGTTGCCTCGGCGGACAGAGATACAATGCAACCCGCGGCAACGCACAATGACTGGGTTTGGTAGTGGCATGAGCCGATGAAGCTCAGCCACATCCGTGACATCCTGGCGGTCGCAGACTGCGGCAGCCTGCGCGCCGCTGGCCGTCAGTTGGGCGTGGCCCAGCCAGCCATCACGCGCAGCATCCGCGAAATCGAGCACGAGCTGGGCGCGTCGCTTTTCGAACGCCACGCCAAGGGGGTGCGGCTAACCCCGATCGGAGAGGCTTTCGTGCGCCGCGCGGCGGTGGTGCAGAACGAGCTGCGCCGCGCCAAGGACGAGGTAGATCAGCTGCGTGGGCAGGATGTCGGCCAGGTTTCGGTAGTAATGTCGATCGCAGCCTCGATCGCCATCCTGCCGCGCGCGCTGGTGGCGTTCCGCAAGGAAAACCCGTCCGTCCTGCTGCGCGTATCGGAAGGGCTTTTTCAGCCGGTTGAGCGCGACATTATCGATGGCCGCGTCGATTTCTATGCGGGCGCGCTGAACGCCCCAGTGAGCGATCCGCGTCTGGTGGTCGAGCAGCTGTTCGTAAACCAACGCCTGATCGTCGCTCGCGCCGGGCACCCGCTGCAAACAGCATCGTCGATCCAGGAGCTGGGCTCGGCATATTGGCTTCGGCCGGCGCTGACGGACCGTAGCCTGGAAGCGGATTTTGCCGACTGGTTGCGCGAGATGGGGCTTCCGTCCCCGAAGGTCGTCATGCACACACGGTCTGCTTTGCAAACAGTCCTTGCAGTCGCTGCATCCGATTTATTGACGGTGGTTCCGCGGCAATGGCTCGAACTTCCTGAGCTGGCGGGCCGGCTGGAAGCTTTGCCAGTCATTCCGCCAGTCAGTGCGGCGCCGGTTTGCATGGTGCGCCAGAGTGCCATCCCCCTGACGCCCTTGGCGGAACGCCTATCCGACATCGTGCGCCGCGTGGCGGGACATTACGCGCGCGCTCACCCGGCTGACTTTGCCGCCAAAAAGGCTTGAGCGTCAGGCTCTCACGCGGTTCTCGATCGCCCCGATCTGCTGCACGTCGCAACGTACCACGTCGCCAGGCTGAAGAAAGCACGGCGGCGTCATACTCACCCCGACGCCTTCCGGTGTTCCCGTTGCAAGGATGTCGCCGGCTTCCAAGGTGAAGGCGGTCGATAGATAGCCAATCTGCTGCCAAACGTTGAAGACCAGTTCGCTGGTGCAACTCTCCTGCCGAAGCTCGCCATTGACCCAGGTTCTGACTGCAAGGTTGTGAGGATCGGGGATCTCGTCGGCAGTGACGATCCAGGGGCCGATAGGGCCGTGCGTATCGAAAGACTTGCCCATGGTGAACGTGCTTGAGTGGAACTGCCAGTCCCGCGCCGAGACATCGTTGACAACGAGATAACCAAACACATGCGCCGGCGCGTCCGCTTCCGGCACGCGCTTGGCCGGCTGGCCGATGACCACGCCGAGTTCGACTTCGTAGTCGAGCTTTTCGGTGACGCCGCGCACGATGTCGTCGTACGGTCCGGTGATGCAGGTGGTCTGCTTGTTGAACCAAAGCTGCTTCTCAGGAATGATCACCCCAAGCCTCGCCGCTTCTGCGGCATGCTTGCGGTAGTTCATGCCGATGGCGAGGTATTTTCCGGGCCGTTCGATGGGCGCGAGCAGGCGCACGTCCGCGAGCGGTATGCGCGCTCGCGCCAGCCTGCGGAACCGACTCACGCGCTCAAGCGCGTCCGGGCCGCCGGCAGCAATCGTTCGCATGGTCGGGTACAACCCGGCCAGCCCGTCCAAAGGCACGATTGTCTCGCCGTCCAGCACGCCGAGACGGACCACCCCCGCTTGCTCGAAGCGCAGCAGCCTCATGCTAGCGTCTCCTGCTCTCTCGCGCTCGGCCGTATCAAACTGGCATGCCGATGTCCGGCATTTCGGCGGGGGCAAATTCTCCAGCACGCATTCGCTTCTGCAGTTTGGCAAAAGCCATCCCCTCCTTGTGCGCCGCGTAAACGTGCGCGGGTTCGAAGAAGGTGCCGATCGGATTGGCGGCGAAATCGGCCGAGCTGCGCATGAACGCGGTGGATTTTACCCAGTCGCCGAAATTGTCGCTCTGCAACTCCACGTAGTTCCCGTCCGGGTCGCGGTAATAGATCGAGCAAGTGAGTCCGTGATCGAGGCTGAAGGCGGGCTTGATGCCGGCTTCGTCCAGCCGCTTCCACGACACCATCAGATCGTCGAAACTCGCGTATTCAAAAGCACTATGGTGCAAACCGCAATGGTAGCGGCGGTTGGAATCGTCATCGATCTGCTTGGATGCAAGGAAAGCGATTCGGTGGTTGGCTGCGTCGTTGGTCATCCAGGCCACCTCGTCGGCCCGAAAATTGCATCCCGCACCTATTACGATACTGTACCAATCGATCATTTCGGAAAGGCGCCCCGTCCGCAAGGTGATGTGGTGCAGGGCTGGCTTGATCATGAGGTGTGCTCCTGGGCGGCGGGCTGGCGCCCCGCGCTGGCCACCGTAGTGAACATGCGTCGAGTGGAAAGATATGGAAACCCGTCTCGCGATTATGTTCCGGCATCCCTCGTCGCAGCCGTGCAGGGCTTGCGATATCCGCGGGGCATCGGTTCCGGCCACCGCGCATCTTCGGTGGCACAGCACCCCGCTTTACACCCTGCAACATACGGGGGAGTGCTGTCGCTCCGGCCCAGGCGGAGCCGCCAATGCACGTCGTCACATCCGCCTACGGCAACCAGGGCAAGCTTCTCGTGCCCTGCCTGGTCGCGGCGGGTCTGCAGGTGCGCGCCTGCGTCCGCTCCGAAGCATCAGCCGCAGCCTTGCGAGCGGCCGGCGTAGAGGACGTGCTGGTCGGCGACCTGGGTGAGCCCGGCATGGCGGAAAATGCGGTGGCGGGTGCCGCGGTGATTTACCATATCGGCCCTACAGCCGACCCGCGCGAACGCGAAATCGGCATTTCCATGATCGACGCGGCGCGGGCGCGCAACGTCGGCCACTTCGTCTACAGTTCGGTGCTGCACGCCATCCTCACCGACCTCGTCCAGCACGAGATCAAGCGGGACGTCGAAAAGCACCTGCTCGATTCCGGGCTGGAATTCACCATTCTGCAGCCCACGAATTACATGTTGCCACTGCGCATGCGGCCGGTGTTCAGCGAAGGGGTCTATCGCCTGCCCTGGTCGGTGGAGCGGCGGCAATCTTTGGTTCACGTCGGCGACATTGTCGAGGTTGCCGCCGCCGTCCTGCTCGACCCTGAGCGGCATGCCGGCGCCACCTACGAGCTGGCAGGCCCCGGACGCCACACCGGCCACGATCTGCAACGCATCATCTCCGAAGTCCTTGGGCGCCCGATCGGCCTCGCGGAAATCGATGCGGAGACGTACCTCGAAGCCTGGTTCGGCGAGCGCGACCGAAGCCTGCTGCAGCACCAGGCGCGCGTATTGCGTGCACTGAGCAAGCGCTACACCAGCCACGATTTCATCGGCAACCCCAACGTGCTCACCTGGTTGCTTGGCCGGCAGCCGACAACCTTCGCCGAGTTCGTTCGCCAGCAGGCGCGCCTTCACCAGAACCCCGCTGGCGATCGATGATCGGGGGAGCCGGCACGCCGACCGCTCCAGAGCACCGCAACCTTGCGAATGGGCCGTTACCGCTATGCCCAAAATATCACCGAATTCCGGCAGAAGCGCCACGTCGTGAAGCCTCGGCGTGCCGCACCACGGCGATCAATTCCTTGTTGAACTCGTCTGAAACGAGCTGAGGAAAATGGTGCGGCGACTGTACCACCAGGCGTCTTCCTCCGCCCAGTTCGGCCGCAGCGTCGGCTGCCGCTTCGAAAGCGGGGCTCCATCCGCCCGTGACGATGAGGAACGGAAAGCCCGCGCTCTTTACCGCTTCGACCTGCTCTCGCAGGCGTCGCGGCGATGGCAGCCTGAGCGCCTTGATCGCATTGCCCATACGCTTCAGCGTCGCCGCATCCGCTCCGCCGCGAATCTCGTCCGGAATGTGCAGAAGCTTAGAGAACCGCTTGATGCGCTCTGCATCGGAGAAGGTCAGGTAGGTCGTGGCAAGTATCTTGACGAGCATGCTTCGAACTTCCGGCCGTTTGACCGCGAGTGCCATCACGGCGGGTTCGATCAAAGTGAGCGAGCCGACGGAAGCGGGTTTGCGCGCCGCCGCCGACAAGGCAACGCAGCCACCGAACGAGTGGCCCACCAGATGCGTACCGTTTTCCAGCAGATCGGCGACCAACGCTCCATCGGCCTCGGCATCGTCCGGCCGGCCGGGGTTGGGACTGCGGCCATGTCCGGGCCGGTCCGGAACCATGATTTCAAAACCCTCGGCGCCCAGCCCCTTCTGCCGCGAAAAATGCTGGTCGCCGCCAACCTCGCTGCCCTGCGCGCTGCCGTGCACCATGACGATCCGCGGGCCTGTGGTGCCCCATTGGGTGATGTGCATCGGGCTGCCGGTCAACATCTGTCTCCAAGCGGAAGCAATGCTGGAGCCTACTCGCTATCCACCGGCGCGGGAGGTGCTCTAATTGCATTGGCGATGCCGCATCCGCATCGCACGACGAGCGGCGACGCCTCCGGCACGTTTGGCGCAACCCTTGTGGCGCAGACACGCGCGCAGCGAGGCCGGCCGGTTATCCCTGCCGGCAAGAACCCGCTGTTGCCGCGCAACAATCCCGCCTATGTTGAATAGCGGGTTCGGTGTCGCACGAACGCCGCAGCCTTGCTCGGGAACAGGTGCATGATGCTTCCTGATGCCATTCGAGATTCTGGAGCGAATCCGCAACGGCCATGGCAGAGGGCGCCGGCGGAAGGGGGGCGGCGATGAGCCTGTCGGATCGGGAAACGCTTTATGTCTCCTCGCTGTTTGCCGGCTTGTCCGGCAGGCAGGTGCCGCGCCTGGGCAAGGGCAGCGAGCCCTATCCGCTGGTGGTGGCCCTGCACGGCGGCACCTATAGCTCGCGCTACTTCGACGTGCCGGGTTACTCGCTGCTTCGCCGTGCGGCGGCGCTTGGCATCCCGGTGCTGGCCCCCGACCGCCCCGGCTACGGCGAAACGCCGCTCCTGCCGGGGGGCACCCTGCGGGACAATGCGGATTTTTTGGCCACGGCGATCGGCGAGGGCTGGCGGGCGCACGGCGCCGGCGCTGCGGGCATTGTGCTGGTCGCGCATTCGATCGGCGCAGGCATTGCCTTGATGATCGCCGGGCGGCAACTGGACTGGCCACTCCTGGGCGTGGCGGTTTCCGGTGTGGGTCTGCACACGCCCGACGAGTCGCGCGCAGCTTGGGCGGCGTTGCCGGACACGGTTCATGTGGACCTGCCCGCGCCGCTCAAAGACGAGCTCATGTTCGGTCCCGCCGGCAGCTATGCGGCGGACATGCCCGCGCGCAGCCACCTGGCGGATGCCCCTGTGCCCCGGGCGGAGATCGTGGACATCGTCCAAACCTGGCACGACGCGGCCCCCGACATTCTCGCTGCCATCCGCGTCCCGGTGCACTACCGCCAGGCGGAAATCGACAAATTGTGGATCGTGAACGAAGCGGAAGTCGCGGGTTTTGCCCGGGCGCTTGCCGCCGCGCCGCACGTGGACTGGGCGATGCAGAAAGGCACTGGCCACTGCATCGATTTTCATCGGGATGGGGCGGCGTTCCAGGTCCAGCAGCTCGGCTTCGCGCTGCAATGCGCGGCGCATGTGCGCACCTGAAGGGCTCCGAAGCCGGAATGGGTCCTCGTTACGCTATGCGCAACAGCGCGCAGGCGTTGCCATGCGCAATCCGGTTGCGCGGCCCGGTCTCCAGGCCGAGTGCGTCCAACGCCCGCAACCCGTCACGAATGAAACCCGGTCCGCCTTCGGGGTCGAAAGGGCAGTCCGAGGCGAACATCACGCGGTCGGGTCCGAAGAAGTCGATCCCGCAACGTAGCGCGCCGGCACTGCCCCCCACCGCCGCATCGGCATGGAGCCGCCGGAAATAATCGACCGGCCGCAGCTTCAGCGATCTCAGGATGGCGCGATACGAATCGCCTTCCGCACCGTCGGTCCGGCTGCCCAACTGGTCCCATAATGGGCCGATCCGTCCCTCCAGATACGGGATGATGCCGCCCAGATGGTGGGTGACGATGTTCAGGCCCGGATGGCGATCCAGCACGCCGGAGAACACCAGCCGGGCGATGCAGGCCGCCGTCTCGTAGGGCCAGCCGAGCACTTGCCAGATTTCGTATCTGGATGCGGGCTCGCCGGCGTAGTCGGCGAACGATGCCGGCCGGGCCGGGTGCAAGAAAACGGGCAGGCTTCGCGCCGACAGCGCCGCGAACAGCTTGTCGAAATTCGGTGCGTCCAGCGCCTGGCCAGCGACGTTGGTGTAGATCTGCACACCGCGTGCGCCCAGATGGTCCGCGGCATAGGCCATTTCCGCGATCGCGGCATCGGCGTCATGCAACGGCAAGGCGGCGACGAAGGCCGGGAAAGCGTCGGGATATCGGCGGCAGATTTCCGCCAGGCCTTCGTTGATGAAGCGGGCGAGCGGCGCGTGGTCTTGCGGGCCGCCCATTTTCTCCGGGCGGGGTGGGGCTGGGGCCAGCACCTGCTGGTAGCCTTCCCACCGGCCCACCAGCCGCCGCCGCGCTTCCAGATCGTGCAGCGTGTTTATCGAGGCGATCCGTTTGACCAGCCCGGGCTCTCGGCCGAGCGCCTGGTATTTTTCCAAGTGTCCCGGCGGCATGAAATGCGTGTAGATGTCGATGATCCGGCCGGTCATGTCGATGGCGCGCTTCCGCTCAAAAAGGATACCGCGCCGCCCCGTGTGTCAGCGTGGTGAGGCGGATCTCGGTAAAATCCTCGATCGAATAATGGCCCGACCTGCCCCAGCCGCTGTCCTTCACCCCGCCGTTGGGCAGCGAGGGCTCCGCCCCCATGGTCGATGCGTTGACGTGGACGATGCCCGTGTCGAACCTTTGCGCCAGGTCCAGACCTCTGGATTGGTCGCCGGTCATGATGCCGGCGCTCAGGCCGTAGGGGGTAGCCTGAGCCCGCGCCAGAGCGTCTTCGGCCGATGCGACGGCCTCCACCACCAGCAGGGGTCCGAACGTCTCGTGGCGCTGGTCGGACACCAGGGCGTCATGCGGAACGCCAATGAGGATGGTGGGGGCAAAGACGCGGCCCGCACTGGTGCCGCCGGTCACAACGGTGCCGCCGCGGTCCACGGCGTCGCGCACCCCGGCCGCCGCGGCCGTCACCGCCCGGTCGTTGATCAGCGGGCCGATGATGGTCTCCGGCAGGCGCGGATCGCCGGATTTCAGGTCGCGGGTCCGGACTGCCAGCCTTTCGACGAACCGGTCGTGGATTGGCTGCTCGATCAGCACCTTGCGGGTGTTCATGCAAATTTGGCCCTGGTGGAAAAAGGCGCCGAACACCGTGGCGTTCACCGCCTCGTCCAAATTCGCGTCGTGCAGCACCAACAGCGGATTATAGCCGCCAAGCTCCATCACGCTGCGCTTGAGCGCCTGGCCCGCCCGCGCACCGAGGACGCGGGCCGTGGTGTCCGAGCCGGTGAAGTTGATGCAGCGCACCGCCCGGCTGGCAAAGAACACGTCGGCGACAAGGGCGGCGTCGCCCGGGGCGTGGGTCACCACGTTCATCACGCCGGGCGGGAAACCGGCTTCGTCCACGATCTCGGCGTGCAGCAGGCCCGCCGAGATCGGCGCTTCCTCCGACGGTTTGATCACCACTGTGTTGCCGAACGCCATCGGCAGGATAGCCGTCCGCCAGGCCAGGTTGAAGGCCCCGTTCCAGGGCGTGAAGCCGGCCACCACGCCTAGCGGCTTGCGCGTGACCATGGCGAAGCGGCCGGGTTGATCGCTGCGCAGCACGTCGCCGCAGGGCAAATATCCCCAGTTCGCCGCCTGGCGCATGAGGTTGGAGGACCAACGGATCTGCAGCATTGAAAAGGCGCGGCTGGAGCCTGTTTCGACGGCCATGGTCCGGACGATGTCTTCCGTGCGCCGGTCGATGATGTCGGCCGCCCGCAGGAACAGACGCTGGCGTTCGCCGGGCGTCATGGCAGCCCAGGCCGGGAAGGCCGCGTGCGCGGCGGCGACCGCGGCCTCGGCCTCGACCCTCCCGCCGGCCGCCACCTCGGCCACAACCTCGTCGTTGTAGGGGTTGAATACCGGGAAGGTGCGGCCGCCAGCCGCCGACCACCGTCCATCGATGAAATGCGTTGTGCGCCGGACGGTCGATGGGTCGCTGGAGCTGTCGTTCATGGCTTGTCCTTACGGAGCGATTGCAGTGCGGCGGCGGCTGCGAAATGGCTGAACCCGCTGCGAGATTGCCTGTTCCCGCTTTTCGATCACCGAGGCGCCCCGGAAGGTTTTGACGGTCGCAATGATTCCAGCCGCGCCGGCAGCGTCAGAACTTCGTTGAAACGCGCAGGCCGAAGGTGCGAGGCGGCGACGTGACCGCCGCCAGGTAGTTGCCGGCCGTGAAGTTTGCCGTCTGCAGAAGATACCGTCTGTCTTCGATGTTGCGAACAAAGACCGCGGCCGTCCAGCCGCCTCTCTCGGGTGTGACGGACAACTGCAAATTCGTTTCCCAAACCCCGCCCGCCTGCTCGGCCGGCTGATAGTCGAACCCAACAAAACGCTTGCCGAGATATTGGGAATCGATCAGCCCGGCGAATTTGTAGCCGCGGTAGGTATAGGATTGCGCGATGCCGAGATTGATGGTGAATTTCGGCGCGTTGAACGCGGGTTTCCCGGAGCAATTGACGTCAACCAGCCCGGCCTTTCCGGCGACGGACGAGAGGTTGCAACCGGTATAGGGCGGGAAACCCTGCAACGGCTCCTGATAGGCGAACTGATCGTATGCCGCCTCGAGATATTGCACGTTCGCGTTCAGCACGGTGCTGGGCGTCAGCCGGTAGCGGGTTTCCACTTCGGCGCCCTGGTTGGTGGAGCGGCCGACATTCTGCGTGAAATTATTGAGATTGCCAGCCAGATCGACGCCGAGATGGGCAACTTGCTGGTTGCGGTATTTCCACAGAAAGAGCTCGCCATTCAGTTCCAGGTCGCTGTCGAGGAAGCGATTCTTGCTGCCGATCGTGTACGCGTCGATGTATTCGGGGTCGTAGGTGGTGTAGCCCGAGGCCAGGTTGAATCCGCCGGTGCGGAAGCCGGTCTCGTAGCTGGCATAGAGCAGCGATTTTGGTCTGACATCGTATTCGATCGCGGCGCGGAACGTCGGCCGGTTCTCGGCCAGGGTCGATTGCGGAACGATGGTGTCGGATCGCGCGATGATTGCGCCCGTGAAGCCTTTTGGCCCGATCAACGGAAGTATCCGGCCGCTGGCGGAGGGCACCGGCAGGCCTGAACCGGCGGGCGTGCTGCTGAAACCCAGCAGCGGCGCTTCCGGGCATGAAGCAAACAGGCACACCACCGCCAACGACTCCGAGGAGCCGGCGAAGTTCTTGTTGTCGCTCGTGTAGCGTATGCCGCCGACCAGCCTTAGTTCGTCGGTGATGTGCGCGGTTATGCGGCCGAAGCCGGAATAGGAATCGAGCCGCTGGCTGTAATCCTGGTATGCCGCCAGCGTGTACTGGTCGACGAGGAACGTGCCCTTCTCACGGTCGTGAAAATACAGCGCGCCGAACGAGTAGTCGAAGATGCCGATCCGGTCGCCGCGGAAGCGGAACTCGGTGCTGAACTGCTCATCGTGCTCGCGGGTTTGGGCAGGGGTGCCGAGATTGGAATAGCCGGAAGCAATCGTTGAGGGCCGCCAGCCGGCGATCAGCGTCGCGCGGCCGAGCGGCGTGTCGTAGTTTATCTCGGTGTTTACCCCGTAGAGCTTGTTGTTGAGGAAGCCGCGCGGCAGGTTCGTTTCGAAGTGTCGCCCTGCCGGTTCGGCGAGCAGGCCCCGAAAATACGCCTGGGATTGGGGATCGTAGGTGCCGATCTGGCTTGGCAGGCCGGGTGTGACCACGTAGCGGCCAAGCGCGGGATTGTAAGCGTAGCTGTCGTAGTAGTTGGCACCTATACCGGCACCGGAAAGATCGGCCCAGTCGCCGGAAATGCGGATGGAGAGGTCGTCGGTCGGTCGAGTGACGAATTGCAGCCGGGCGGCCTGCGTGTCCTGGTCGGAGGTGCCGTCGGACAGATAGCCATCATGGCCCACCGCCGTGCCCGAGATGCGCAGGGCGCTGCGGTCGCCTATCGGCTGGTTGTAGGCTCCTTCAACGTCGTAGGCGTTGTAATTGCCGTAGCTGGCGCTGAGGTAGCCGCCCTGATCGGTGGTGGACGGCTTTTCCGGTATGATGTTGATGGCGCCGCCGGTAGCGTTGCGGCCATACAGCGTGCCTTGCGGCCCCTTCAGAACCTCGACCCGTTCCAGATCGTACAATGGGCCGCCGGTGGCGAACGGCCGGCTTATATAGATGTTGTCCAGGTTGAAGGCTATTGCAGGATCGCTGAAGGGTTCCTGCACGAAATTGCCGACGCCGCGGATGAAGTAGTTGATCGCACCCGCGCCGCTGGCTGGCGCGACCAGGCCCGGAACGAGCCGGCTCAGTTGGGTGGAGTCTGTGATGCCGTTGGCGACGAGCTGGGCCTGCGAGACAGCATCAACCGAGACAGCCGCCTTTTGCAGGTTCTCCGATCGCCGCTGCGCGGTGACGACGATCTCTTGCAGCCCGGGCGCCGCCTGGCCCGGCTTTGCCGGAGGGGCAACGTTCTGCGCCGGCCGCAACGGACCTGGTTGCGCCGCATCGGCCGGCGGCTGGGAAGAGGATGCGGACCCCGAAGGTGCGGGACCGGCGGCCGGATCGGCCCACGCCGCATGCGCCAGGCCGCATGCAAGCAGAACGAAGATCGACACCGACGAAGGCACGAAAGATCTAGACAAGTGGCCCCCCGAACGCACCCGTTATTCGGGTGCTTTTTTCGTCAACTTCGCAAACGAGCCGGCCGCCAAACCCTGGTTGGCCGAACGCCGACCTAAAGGCCCGATAGCAAGATGAGCATCAAACGATGACCTGCCGCGCGTGACGGGATCGATGCGCAACCGCTAATCCGGGCTCCTGGATTTTGGCAGATAGTATTTCCAGGAAGGTGATAGCGAAGCATTATCGCCCAGAACGACCATTCTGCGGCGAATTGCGCATCCCATCGCAATCTCGTTTATAACCGGTGAAACCAGCGGCACGGCACTCGATCTGGCGACGTATCTTCTTGAGCAGGGACATGCGAATCAGTCGCGTCGTATCAATCGACCCGGTTTGGCGCCAGCAGCAGACCGAACAGAAACGCAATGCGATAGAGCTTGAGTATCGCGAGGTTGCAAATCGTATCTAGCAAGCGGGTCCGAACGCCCCTTACAGGAGAGTGTCGCCTCGCAAACATGTTCAACCGGGCCATAACTGGGGCTTAAAGCTGTCTCGGCCACGATGGTGCGGTCCTCAGGAGAGCTATGCCGTTGCCGACCAACTTTGAAACCGACGTATTGATTGTAGGCGCGGGGCCAGTGGGGTTGGCGCTGGCAGTCGAACTTGGCATGCGCGGGTTTCGCGCGCTCGTGGTCGAGCGCAACGAGCGGGCAGGTTATGCACCGCGCGCGAAAACCACGAATGTCCGTACCCGAACACATTTCCGCCGCTGGGGTCTTGCCGGCAAGCTGGCCCAGGCGTCGCCATTAGGCGTGAACTACCCCTATGACGTGTTCTTCGTAACCAGGCTGGGTGGCTACAAGCTGGCGTGCATACGGAACGGCTTCAACGCTGCGCCCGTGCGCGAGCCGGCTTTCCCGGAACATGGCCAGTGGATTCCGCAATATAAGCTGGAGCGCGTCTTGCGCGAGCATGTTGCAGAGCTGTCCAGCGTGGAACTGCGCTTCAACATGGCATTCACCTCCGCAAAGCAGGATGAAGACGGCGTTGTCTCAAAACTTCATTGTGCCGACGGCACCCAGTACGAAGTCTCTTCGCGTTACCTCGTCGGCGCGGACGGTGCGCGCAGCTTGATACGGGATTTGATCGGGGCGGCGATGACCGGGCAATATGGCCTGTCGCGCAATTACAACGTCGTATTTCGCGCCCCGGGGTTGGCTCAGGCGCATACGCACGGCGCCGGCGTCATGTATTGGCAAATCAACAGTGACGGCGCTAGCCTGATTGGCCCGATGGACGAGGGCGATATTTGGTTCTTCATGCCCACGGGTATGAAGGAGGGACAGACGCTAACCAGCGCGGAAGCCGCGGCGGCGATTTCCAAGGCGACGGGTATCGACCTGCCTTACGAAATACTCAGCGCGGATGAGTGGGTCGCAAGCCGCCTCATCGCCGACACCTACCGTAAAGGCCGCATGTTCCTTGCGGGCGATGCCTGCCACCTCCATCCACCTTTCGGCGGCTATGGCATGAACATGGGAATCGGTGACGCAGTCGATCTCGGCTGGAAACTTTCCGCCGTTCTGGGCGGCTGGGGCGGGGCTGCCCTGCTAGACAGTTACGAGATCGAAAGGCGTCCCGTGCATATTCAGGTCATGGACGAAGCGGTTGCCAACCACGCGGTGCTTGGTGGGCAGCTCTGGCGCGAGGGCCTGGAGGATGCAACGCCGGAGGGCGAAGCCATACGCGAAGAGGTGGGCCGGCGAATCGTCGAGGCAAAAACGCGTGAGTTCCGCACGCTCGCCACCGTGCTTGGCGCCTGCTACACCAATTCGCCAGTGATCATCGACGACGGGACGGCGCCTAAGCCGCAAATGGGCCAGAATTACCAGCCGGACGCTCATCCTGGCTGCCTGGCACCGCACGCCTGGATGGAGGACGGAAGCTCGCTGTACGATCTGTTTGGTCGTGGGTTCGCGCTGGTCGTTGCGCAAGGTGCCGAGACGGGAGCGGCTCTCGCCGCGCAAGAGGCGGCAGCGTCAAATATCCCACTTCAGATCGTCACGCCGGACGGTGTGGACGTCCGTGAGCTCTTCGATGCGGCGCTCACCCTGGTGCGGCCCGATCAGCATGTAGCCTGGCGCGGCGAGTTGTGGGAACACGATATCCTCCGCCAAGTATCCGGCATGGCACCGGCCAGCGTCTCGGCAAGCTTGTGACAGTCGTTTGAACCGAACGGTGACCGCATGTGGGTGAGGTCGGCATATTGGGTCGGATCACCCAAGCCAGGCGAAGAGGGCACCTTTCAACGCATGATGGAGGAGGAGCTGGTTCCCGGCCTGCGCCGCCTGCCCGGCGTGGCCGCCGTCAACGCGCTCTGGCCCCGGCGGCGGGAGGACAATCCGCCAAACGTCGCTCTCCAGGTCGTCGTTGAGTTTGCCAGCAGGGACGATCTCGACCGAATGCTTGCGTCCGAGGAGCGCCGAGCACTGCGCCCGCGCGTGCTCAAAGCGCGCGCGCTATTCGACGGAACGCTCAGCCACATCGATTTCGAGGCAGGCCCGAAGCCGGATCCAAGCGTCTCATGATGAGCGGATGCCGGTTTGTTATGATCGTGTCCCGAAGCGTGGTGTAGAAGCAATCGGCATCGGAACTGGGTTGAGTTCCGCGATCATAAGCCGCCTGAAATCACCGCAACGCCGACACGGAAGCGCCGCTTCCAAGGGCGAACACGGTATCTCCAGTCATGCGCAACGAGACACGGCATTAATTTTGTTACCGGAACAATATGGGCGTGCTTAGGCGTGGGCCGGGTTCAGCGGTTTTTCGCGAGCGGGGTTGGTGGCGGCCAGGAT
>CAXUEX010000019.1:0-13696 GCA_964250215.1 uncultured Acetobacteraceae bacterium
GGTCCGGCACAGGCGGCCCCTGGTCCTCGGCGGCCTCGGCGCCGATCGTGCGCAACTGCCCATGGAGGGCGGCGAGATATTCCTCGATGCCGGCCGGTTCGGCCGGTTCGAATATGCGAACGAACGCGCCGCATCGCTTTCCGGACTCGGCGCTGATGTGGTGCGGTCACGCGAGGGCCGGAGTTCGGTTTTTGCCGTGCGCGCCGGCCCGTTCCGGAGTATCGCGGCGGCCGACGCGGCTCTGGCGATGGCAATGCGCGCCGGCATCCTGGATGCAAGACTGGTGATCGAATGAGCGAATTTTTCCCTGGAAGACGGTTTCTGCTCGCTGGCGCCGGCAGCCTGGTCGCCGTTGCCGCCTGGGCGCATCCCAAACACGCGGTGCGCGAGCACATCGGCGCGAAGCCGAAGGGCGCCGCCGGAGCGCCGGGGGACGAGGAGGGCGGCGCCGATTTTGCGTCCGCCGCGGGGCCGCCCGCCAGCACGCCGCTGGGGCCGATGGATACGCCGGCGCAATGGGCGTTCATCGTGGATTTCAACACCGGCGCCGAGTTGCTGGACAAGCAGGCCGATGCGGAAATGCCGCCGAGTTCGATGACCAAGCTGATGACGGCCTATATCGTGTATGCGAAGCTCAAGGCGGGCACGTTGCGGCTGGATCAGATGCTGCCGGTGAGCGAGAAGGCCTGGCGCACGCAGGGCAGCAAGATGTTCGTGGAGCTGAACGGCACGATCCGGGTGGAGGATCTGGTGCGCGGCATGATCATCCAGTCCGGCAACGACGCCTGCATCGTGCTGGCCGAAGGCATTGCCGGGACGGAAGAGCAGTTTGTCGATATGATGAATGCGGAGGCCCGGAAGCTTGGCCTGACGCACAGCTATTTTCGGAATTGCACCGGCTGGCCCGATCCGCAGCACCACATGTCGGCGCGCGATATCGCGACGCTGGCGCGGCGCATCATCCAGGATTTTCCGGAATACTATCACTACGATTCCGAAAAAACTTTCACGTACCACGGCATCGTTCAATATAATCGCAATCCGCTGGTGCAGCGTGGCCTGGCGGATGGGCTGAAGACCGGCCATACCGATGCCGGGGGTTTCGGCGTGGTGGGCAGTGCCAATCACAACGGCAGGCGCGTGATCGTGGTGTTGAACGGCATGCCGAGTGCGAAGGTTCGGGTGGAGGAAAGCATTCGGCTGATGGGCTGGGCGTTCGCGAATTTCGAGAACGTGACGCTATTTTCCGCCAACGATGTGGTGGAGAACGCGCCGGTCTATCTCGGCGACCGGCCTTCGGTGCCGCTGGTGGGCGGGCGCGATCTGGTGATGACCATGCCGCGGAGCTGGAAGCAGCATGCGCGGATTGCGATTGCGTATGAGAGCCCGATCCCGGCGCCGATCCGCCGCGGCGATGTGGTGGGTAAACTGACGGTGACGGGGCAGGGCGTGCCGCAGGCCGAAATTCCGCTGCTGGCGGGCGCGGATATCGGGCGCATGCCGATCGGCGGCCGGGCGATCGCGGTGCTTTCGCATATGGTGACGGGGGCGTAATCGCGGAGGGAGTCATGGACCAGATTGATCCGCATACGCTTTTAGCGTGGATTTTAGATCTTCCACCTGAGCGCCTTGCCGAGGTGGCCGATTTTGTGGAATTCCTCCGCGCGCGGGAAGCGGAGTTCAAGCTATCGCGGGCCGTGGCGACCGCGAGTGAGCGCAGCCTTGCAGCTGTCTGGGACAATCCAGAAGATGCCATCTACGACGCCGTTTGATTTCGGCGACATCCTGCTCCTGACGTTTCCCTTCACCGACACGCCAGGCAGCAAGCAGAGGCCGGCGGTAGTGGTCAGCCGGGGCGGCTTCAATGAAACGCGACACGACCTGGTCATGATGCCAGTGACAAGCCGCATCCAATTCGCCGGAACCGGCAGCATTTTCGTCACGCATTGGCAGGAGTCCGGTTTGCTCAAGCCATCGGTGATCAAACCGATTTTCTTTACCCTAGAAAAGCGGCTTGTTCGTCGGCAGCTAGGAACATTGCTGACTGCGGACAAGGACTCGCTTCGATCGAACTTGCGGGCGATACTTGGCTAAAGGCGTCGATTCCGGTTGCTTCATGACCTTCGAAGGCGGTGAAGGCGCAGGCAAATCCACCCAGCTTCGCCGCTTGGCCGACACCCTGCGCGCGCGCGGTTTGCGCGTGCTCGGCACCCGCGAGCCCGGCGGCGCGCCCGGCGCGGAATTGCTGCGCGAGCTGCTGCTCTCCGGCCGTAACGACTGGGCGCCGCGCGCGGAAATGCTGCTGCATTTCGCGGCCCGCGCCGAGCATGTGGAGAAAACCATCCGCCCGGCGCTTGCGGCCGGCACCACGGTGTTGTGCGACCGCTTCGCCGATTCTACTGTCGCCTATCAGGGTTATGGACAGGGCGCCGACCTGGCGCAGATTCGTGCGCTCACCGCCATGCTCGGCATCGTTCCCGATCTCACGCTGGTGCTGGATGTGAATGAGTCCGTCGCCGCAGCGCGCGAGACGGCACGCGGCCGGGCGACGGACCGCTACGACCGGCTCGGCCCGGGCTTTCATGCCCGCGTCGCCGCGGGTTTTCGCGCGATTGCCGCCGCGGAACCCGGGCGCTGCGTGTGCATCGATGCGAACGGCAGCGAGGATCAGGTTGCGGCCGCGATCCTTGCCGTGGTGGAAGCGCGCCTGTGATCGCGCCGCGCGAAAATCCCATGCTCTTTGGCCACGAAGCCGCCGAGCGCGAATTGCGGGATGCGATGGCCGGCGGCCGGCTGCATCACGCCTGGCTGATCAGCGGCGCCGAAGGGATCGGCAAGGCCACGCTGGCTTTCCGTTTCGCGCGGCGTTTGCTGGCCGGCGAAGGTGCGTTCGCGATGGACCCGGCGCATCCCGTGTTCCGCCGCGTCGCGGCCGGCAGCCATGCCGATCTACTCACCATCGAGCGGGAATGGGACGAGAAGAGGAAGCGGCTGAAGCGCGACATCGCCGCGGATTCGGTGCGCGAGGCGCCGGGCTTTCTGCATCTCACGGCCGCCGAAGGGGGCTGGCGCGTCGTGGTTCTGGACGGCGCCGAGGACATGAACCAGCATTCGGCCAACGCCCTGTTGAAGGTGCTGGAGGAGCCGCCGCCGCGTGCTGCGCTGCTGCTGGTTTCCGCGGCGCCCGGCAGGCTGCTGCCCACCATTCGCAGCCGCTGCCGGCATCTGCCGCTCGCGCCGCTGGCGCCGAAGCCCATGCTGCTGGCGCTGGCGCACATCCTGCCGGAGATTTCCGTCGCGGACCGGGCAGCGCTGGCCGCCGTGGCCGACGGCTCGCCGGGCCGCGCGGTGCAGCTCGCGTTCGAGGGCGGGCTGGATTTCGCGGCGACGGTGCAGGCGCTGCTGGCCGAGCTGCCGGATGTGAGCTTGCTGCGCGGCTATGAGTTGGCCGACAAATTGCGCGAGGAAGCGGCGTTCGAGACCTTCTTCCAACTGCTCCGCCGCGCCATTGCCAGCGCGGTGATCGGCGCGGCGCGGGGCACCGCCAATGCAGCGCAGGCGCGGCTGGCGGCGCTGAAGCCGGCCGTGCAATGGGTGGAGATCTGGGCGCAGCTCGGCGCGCTGGCGGACGAGACGCAACGGATCAGCCTGGACCGGCGGCAGGCGGTGGTGGCGGGGCTGGCGCTTCTACGCTAGGCCGGAGGCGCTCTTTCCCGGTTTTGCGATGACCTCGACATACTATCTCACCACGCCGATTTTCTACGTGAACGCGGCGCCGCATATCGGCCATGCCTACACCGTGATCGCGGCCGACGTGATTGCCCGCTTCCAGCGGCTGGATGGGCGGCGCGTGCATTTCCTCACCGGCACCGACGAGCACGGCCAGAAGGTGGAGCGGGCGGCTGCCGAAGCCGGTGTCGCGCCGCAGGCCTTCACCGACCGGCTCTCGGCCGATTTCCGCACGATGGCGGAACGGCTCGGCAGCTCGCACGACGATTTCATCCGCACCACCGAAGATCGGCACAAGAAAGGCGCCGCTTCCCTGTGGCGGCGGCTGCAGGCGCGCGACCAGATTTATCTCGGCCATTACGAGGGCTGGTATGCGGTGCGCGACGAGGATTTCTACGCCGAGGACGAGCTCACCGTGCTGCCGGACGGCACGAAGCTGGCGCCGACCGGCGCGCCGGTGGCTTGGGTGCGCGAGCCCAATTACCTTTTTCGGCTTTCGCAATGGCAGGACGCGCTGCTGCGGCATTACGAAGAAAACCCGGATTTCGTCGGGCCGCCGGCGAAGCGCAACGAGATGCTGAGTTTCATTCGCGGCGGCCTGACCGATCTCTCGATAAGCCGATCCAGCTTCACATGGGGCATCCCGGTGCCGGGAGACCCGGGGCACGTGATGTATGTGTGGCTCGATGCGTTGGCGAATTATTTGACCGCGCTGGGTTTTCCCGACGAAGCCGATCCGCGCTGGCAGTTCTGGCCGGCCGATCTGCATATCCTGGGCAAGGACATATTGCGTTTCCACGCGATCTACTGGCCGGCTTTTCTGATGGCGGCCGGCCTGCCGGTGCCGAAGCGCATTTTCGGCCATGGCTGGTGGACCGTGCAGGGCCAGAAGATGAGCAAATCAATCGGCAACGTGATTGATCCGCTGTCGCTGGTGGATGCGTACGGGCTCGATGCGGTGCGGTTTTTTCTGTTGCGGGAGGTGCCGTTCGGCAATGACGGCGATTTCAGCACGGCGGCGCTGATTGGCCGGATGAACCGCGAGCTGGCGAACGATCTCGGCAATTTGGCGCAGCGCACGCTTTCGTTGGTGGCCCGGAATTGCGACGGGAAATTGCCCGCCCAGGCGCCGCGGACCGACGAAGATGCCGAGCTGCTGGCGGCAGCCGAGGCGCTGCCGGGGCGGCTTCGCGCGCAGCTCGAGCGGCAGGCGCTGCACGAGATGCTGGAGGATATCTGGCGCGTGATCCGGAGCGCCAACGCGTATATCGACCACGAGGCCCCGTGGGCGCTGCGCCGAACCGATCCGCCGCGCATGGAAGCGGTGCTGCGGGTGCTGGCCGACACGATCCGGATTATTGCTACGCTGCTGCAACCGTTCATGCCCGGCAGCATGGGCCATATGCTGGATCAGCTCGGTGTGCCCGGTGGCGCCCGCGATTTTGCGGCGCTGGCCGAAGCTTTGGAAGCCGGCATTCCGCTGCCGCCGCCGCAGGGCATCTTTCCACGCTACATCGAACAAGCCGCATAGACCGCCGATGTTGATCGATTCGCACTGCCATCTCGATTATTTCCGGGACGACGAATTGCCTCACGTGCTTGGCCGCGCCCGCCAGGCTGGTGTGGCCGGCATGGTGACGATCGGCACGCGTGCCTCTCGGGCCGGCGAGCAGATCGCGCTGGCCGAGCGGAACCGGCTGTGGTGCACGATCGGCACCCATCCGCACCATGCGGCGGAGGAGGCATTGCCGGAAATCGAGGCGCTTGCGGCGCTGGCTTCGCATCCGCGCGTGATCGGCATCGGCGAGGCCGGGCTGGATTATTTCTACGATCGCAGCCCGCGCGATGTGCAGATGGAAGCGTTTCGGCGGCAGATCCGTGCCACGCGGCTGGCCGGCGTGCCGCTGTGTATCCACACGCGCGATGCCGAGGCGGATACGGCAGCGGTGCTGCGGGAGGAACACGCGGCGGCGCCGTTCGATTTTCTGCTGCACTGCTTCAGCAGCAGCCGGGCGCTGGCCGAGGCCGGGGTGGCGCTGGGCGGCCATGTGAGTTTCTCGGGCATTCTGACTTTCCCGAAATCGCAGGAACTCCGGGCGATCGCGGCAGATCTTCCGGCGGACCGGCTGCTGGTGGAGACCGATGCGCCGTATCTGGCGCCGGTGCCATTTCGCGGCAAGCGCAACGAGCCGGCGCATGTGGTGCACACCGCCGCCGTGCTGGCGCGCGTACGCGGCGTGGCGCCGGAAGCCGTGCACGCGCTGACCACGGCAAACTTCTTTCGCCTGTTCCGGAAAGCGGACCGCACCGAAGCGGCATGATGCGTGTGGTTATCCTGGGCAGCGGCGGCTCCACGGGCGTGCCGGCGCTGGGCGGTGCCGACGGGCGTGGCGATTGGGGCGCCTGCGACCCTGATGAGCCGCGCAACCGCCGCACTCGCTCCGGCCTGGTCATCGAGGGGCCAGGCGGCCGCATTCTGGTGGATACCGGGCCCGATCTGCGCGCGCAGTTGCTCGCCAGCGGCATCGCCCGGATCGATGCGATCGTGTTCACGCACGCCCATGCCGACCACATCACCGGGCTGGATGACGTGCGCATGTTGAACCGTGTGCGCGGCGCGCCGATCCCGGCCTGGGGGCTCGCGGCCACGATGGAGGAGATCGAGCGGCGGTTCGACTACGCGTTCCGCCCCTGGCAGCCGCCCGGTTTCTACCGCCCGGTGCTGCTGCCGACGCGCATTTTGCCGGGCGACGCGATCGTGGCCGCGGGGCTGAGGCTGCAAACTTTCTTGCAGGATCATTATGTTACGTCCACGCTCGGCCTGCGCGTCGGCAATTTCGGCTACTCGACGGATGTGGTGCGGCTGGATGAGGCGGCGTTCGCGGCGTTGGCGGGGATCGACACGTGGGTTGTCGGCTGCTTCCAGCGCGCGCCGCACCTGACGCACGCGCATCTCGATCTGGTACTGGAATGGCGCACCCGGCTCGGTGTGCGCCGCACCGTGCTGACGCATATGGGTCCGGACATGGATTGGGCTTGGCTGCGGGCGCATCTGCCGTTGGACGTGGAGCCGGCGGTGGATGGGATGGCGATTACACTGGCGGGCTCGTCTTAGGCGCTGCACCGCGAAAAATAGGCTCAGCGGGAGCGGCTGGAAGTGCCGAATTGAGCCAGCAGCTGCTTGGCAGCCAGCATCGTTTCGGGTTAAGCTGCGATATGGGCTTTTCGGGAGGCGTCATGCGGCGCCGCACTTTGGCAGAGTCCCTCCTGCTCGCTGCCGCCCCGCTCTCGGCCGCGGCCCAGAGCGGTGCGCCCGGACCGCTCGACGTGTATGCAACCTATGGCGCCAAGCCCGACGCTGTCTGGGGTGTAACCGATTGCAGCGCCGCAGCACATAGCTCGTCCATCACGTGCGTCTTGGAGTCTTTCACAACGACCGATCTCGGCAAGGCCATTATCCTCGATGACGGAAGCGGAGCCGGCGTGCCGCTCGTCGGTTCAATCAACGGCATAGGGTCCAGTCACACAATTACCATATCCAACCCAACTTCGATTGCAGTTCCTATCGTCCACATACCTGTGCTTGAAGTCAGTAGCGCCGGAGTAGGTTACGGTTTTGGCACGACGCAGACGCTTCAGTGTGGCGGTGGCTGTACGACATCCGTTGTGGGCACGACGTCTGTGCTGACCGCCAAGGCGCCGCGGATCGCTGTGAACGGAGGCGGTTCGGGGGGTATGCCCAACACGACGTGCGTTGCGACAATACCAGGACAGACGGCCTTTCCGGGCCAGCAAACCGTTGTTTCCTTCCCCGTAAGTTCGGGCGGCTCTGCCACAACTCCTGTCACAATAATCAATGGGGGAGCCATTACGGCGGACAGCGTAGGATCGTCGTCGGGAACCTACACTCATCCGCTGAGTGCGGGCACCTGCGGATTCAGCATGGCTCCGACAATCACTCTCCAGTATGGGGTGGTGCTAGAACAAGTAACCCAAGTGGGTATTTACTCGAACCCGTCGTGTTCCGGCTCGAACGCCGGCACGACCATTTCATCGGACTATGGAACCGGTCTGAAGGTTCTCTGTCCCGGCAACTACACCAGTACCGCGTCCTGGGGCACCGACAACACGATCGCTTTCGAGCACGCGCTGGCGGATGCGAACGCCTACGCCAGCACCGCCAACCCTCGCCCGATCTACATCCCGGCCGGCAATTATCTGCTGCAGCCGTTGAACACGGCGGGCGCCAGCGGCTCAGCTGGCACATGCAGCATTGGCGGTGCGAGCTGCATGCCGACGTGCACCACCGTGGGCACTTGCACGAATTTCTGTGCTTCAGGTTCAGGTATCTGCCAAGCCAACATAGCGGTCGGGTATGGGGCCTGGTTCGGCGATGAACACAACCACAGCAATCTCTTCGTCATACCATCCTCGAATTCCAGCACACCCACGGCCGACCTGTTCTCCTGGTTGAACGCCGACGACAACGGCTCGCAGCCGCAGGCTGGCAACACGCAAACCTTCTCCAATCCCAGCGCCGGCAATGGCAATCAGGCAGGCAGCGCCGTGCGCAACCTGACGATCATCGGCGATCGCGCCGCCCAATCCAATCAGAACGCCATGTCGTTCTACGGCCGGACGTCGTCGGTATTCGTGGACAACGTCACCGTGTCCTACATGCTCGGCCATGCCTTCGGGGCGGGATATATCGGCATCGGCACGCCTGCCGCAACTTTGATCGAGTCGCGCTTGCTTAACTCAAGCTTCGATCACGACGGATACGGGCTCAGCAGCGCGCCGGTACTGGATATCGGATCGAACAAAGCGGTGGGCGAGAACAACCTTGATCTGACCAACCTGGCAATCACCTACCCCTACGGACCTGGAATCTCGATCCACGCGGAAAACCTCTCCGGCGGCGGTCCGCGTCAGATCCGGCTCACCAACATACGCATCGAGGGCACCGGCCAATCCCTGCTCGGCACGAACCTGCTGCCCCCGCCCGATCTGCTGTTGCTGACCACTCAGAATACCGGCGCCAGCCAGCTCAGTGACGTCACCTGCCGTAACCTGCAATTGGTCAATCCGGTCCTGGGCGCCGCCGCGCTGCACATCACCACGTCTTCGACCCCGCCCGGCATTGCCAGCAACATCGATTGCGAGGGCAGCATCATCAGCGAACCGGCCACGCTTTCTGCCAACGCCGCACCCAGCCTTGTCGATTATGGCCGCGGCGCCATGATCGAAGCCTGCAAGCAATGCAAGATCACGATGGCCGCGAACACGTCGCAGGACGTGAACCTGATGGTGGGCACGCTTACTGCCGGATCATCGCCGCCGAGCTGCGCCGGCGTGGGCGGCCAGTCGGCCTTGGGTGGCACCGGCCTGGTTTATGATGGCGAGGGTGCGGAATCCGCGCTGAGCACTTGCCTCGATCCGCTGTCGGTGGGTCTTATTGCGTTTCCCAATCGGCAGTTGCTCGCCAACGGCAGCCTGGCGAACACATCGCCCGGTGAGCCGATCGGGCAAGTGGTTTCGCAAGTTTCGGGAACGAGCAACACCCTGACCTTCGGCACCACGTCGTCGGCAAACGTGACAATTTCTGTGACAGCGCCGCTTTGGACGGTGATCCACACCGGTTCCAGCGGAAACTTCACAGACATGTGGGACACGGGCCAGAATGTCTGGAATGCCGTCGGCAGCATCGCGGCGGCGGGCCAAGTCTATCGCATGCGTTACTGCAACACCACGTCTTCCGCCGGCACCCTTGCTCCCAACACCGGCATTACGGGTCTGCCGGTAACCATTACCGCGGGTACTTGCATCAATCTTGTGCTCGAGCTTACCAGTACAAATAACGTCACAATTGTTTCTGGCTGACATGCGCTGGATTCTGGAGGACCACACAATGCTTTCACCCCATCAACTGGCTGTCGCACTCCTTCTGTTCGCGGCCGGCTTCCCCGCAACGTCGCCAGCCGCTTCGCTGAGCCAGAGCGTGCCGGCGTTTCCGATCTATCGCTTCGCGGGACCGCCGGATGGCGCGACGCCTTCCGGTGGCTTGGTTCAGGATAGCCAGGGGCGGCTTTATGGTGGAACGCAGTCGGGCGGGGCCAATAATAAAGGCGCCATATACCGGTTGACGCGCCAGTCCGGACAAAAATGGACGGAAGAGATTCTCTACAGTTTCAGCGGCCCAGATGGAAGTTCTCCGGAGGGGCCGCTGACACTGGACGCTAGCGGGAACATTTATGGAGTCACCAGCGTCGGTGGTGCCAATGACCTCGGAACAGCATTCCGGTTACAAAGTACCAATAACGTGTGGAGCCTCACAACTCTTCACTCCTTTGGCCAAGGTCAAGACGGTGTCGGCCTATTTACCGGAATGGCGTTCGGCCAAGATGGCAATCTGTTTGGCGTCACCGAGACCGGCGGCATAGGTAACAATGGTACGGCGTTCGAACTCTCTCCTGAAGGCGACACCACGTATTATGCAATTGTGCATTACTTCCTTGGCGGAAGCGACGGGCTAGCACCGCTATCAGGACTCATTTCTGACGGTCGCCGGCTCGTCGGAACCACTTTTGGTGGCGGAACAAGCAACGCGGGCACGGTCTTCACTTTGAGCAAGGACGCAGGAGGCGCGTGGCGAGAGCGCGTGGTTTACAGCTTCAACAAGAGCGGGGATGTGGGTGGAGTGGCCACGGCGCAAGGGTTTGCAGGAGACGGCCACGGTGGTTTCATCGGTTCTGGTGCTGGTGGGTTGTTTGGCAAAGGTGGCGTATTCGCTATTGCCCCATCAGAATCTGCTGGCTCTTCTTGGAATGAAAGCGTGTTGTATACCTTCGGCGAAAATCCGTCCGATCCGACTGGCTCTTGCGATTTGGTTGAAGGACCGCGTGGGCTAATTTACGGCACCGCATCGTCCGGTGGAGGCGCCAGGATGCCGGGCGGTGCTGTCTTTACCCTCTCACCGCCAACAAGTGGGAACTCAGGTTGGACGGAGACCAACCTGCTTAACTTGTCGCCAAAGGGATTTCTCGGCAATCGTCCTTTAGGCGCAGTGCTACGCCACAATCGCGTCTTTTTCGGAGTTAGTTCTTCGGGTGGAAATAAGTTGGGGCTCGACTTCGTTTTTGCTCCGCTGTAAATCTCATGCGCCTCCGTTGTCGCACGAGTGCTCTTGCGGCCGCGACTTTGGCATGGTCACAACCATCCGAGTCGCAGCCAAGGAGCGGATATGTCAATGTCGCATCTCCGGGAACGGGGGTGGCGGCGAAGCCTGACGCCCAATGGGGTGTTACAGGGTGCACCCTGACTCCACCATCTACATCTCTCAACTGCCCTAGCGCGAATTTTTCAAACTACGGCACGCAGACGGTCGTGATAGTTGATGACGCCGGGCTAAACTACTCCTCCCTGAAAACAACTCTCGTGAGCGGCACGGGTACTACGGCAGTCTTAGCCGCCCGTGCTATCAACACGGTCCCAATTCAGCATGTCGGCAGCCTGTCGCCGGTTCAGCAGGGCTCGGGCTACACGTTCAGCAGCACGCAGACTTTGGCGTGTACGGACAGCTGCTCGGCTCTCGCGATTGCGACCGGCACGCCCGTGATCCTATCCGTCAGCGGTACGCCCGCCGTCGCGAACCGGGGTAGCGGAGGAACGAAAGGCGCTTGTACACTTACGGTTACAGACCAGACCGCGCTTGCCCAGCAGCCGACTCAGGTCAGAGCCACAATAACCATGGGAACCATCAGCTCACTTGGCACAATCGTCAATCCCGGTTTGATTACCGGAATCGTGGCCACGCCCTCGAGCGGCATTTACACGGAGCCCGTCACGGGTTGTGGCGGCCTTACCGGCGCGACACTCAATATTGCATACGGCGTCGTCCTCGAACGTCTTACCCCGGGCACCGGGCTCTACAACGCAAACGGAGCGCCCAGCTGCACTGTCAGTAACCCCGGGTCAACCACATCTTCGGACTCCGGCACCGGTCTCACCCTGAGCTGCACAATTTATTCCAGTACGGTCTCCTTCGGCACCGACAATGCGCCTGCTTTCCGAAATGCCATCAACCTGATGAATCAAGCCGCCGCCGCCGGCAGCCCGAAATGCATCTATGTTCCCGCGGGCAATTACCTGACCAGCGTGGTGAACACGTTGGGCAGCAGCGGCACATCCATGACCATGGCGCAGGGCTATGGCTGCTTCCTGGGTGACGAACACTACCACTCAAACATATTCATTATCCCGAACACAGCGGGTGACCTGTTTGCGTGGAATGACTCAAACAACAATGGCTCATCAATCCCCTTCGGCAACACGCAGACTTTCTCCGATCTCAGCCAGCATCCGAACAAAGGCGGCAGTGCCGTCCGCTACATGACCATCCTGGGAGACCGCGCCAGCACCGCCGAACAGAACGCGCTCGCGTTCTACGGTCCGACGAGCGACCTGCTGATCGACGATCTGCGCATCTCGTATGTGAAGGGCCGCGCCATCGCCGCCGGCTTGGCCGATACCAGCAACACCGGCAATCTCGCCAACGCGCGCATCAGCAATGTCTACCTGGATGTCGACGGCGATTTTGCGCAGAGCACCGGCGCGCCCGTAGCGGCGCTGGATATCGGCGCCACAGGCGGTCCCGGCTCCAGCGGCATCGATTTGCTGAACCTGCGCTTCTACGACAATTTCGGCACGAGCCTGTGGCTGCATGCCGGTCCCACCGCCACCTCCAACACACGGCGGATCAACATCCTCACCGCAAAAGGCGAGGAGAGCGGCTTCGATTCCGTGGCGCCGCCGCCGCCGAACTCGATCGGCGACATGGTCCTGCTCGGCGATCCGAATGCCGGCAGTTTCGATGTCAGCGACATCCTGGGGCGAGGCCTGGAGCTTGTGAACCAGGCGCCGTACTATCCCTTTCTTCACATCGCCGGCGCCGCCGCTCCGGCCGCGCCTGCCGCCCGGTTCGATCTACAGTTTTTCGCCGAAGCGGCGGGCGCCACCGGCTTCGGTTCCGGCCTGCAAGTGGATAGCTGCCAGCAATGCGCTTTCCACGCGATCACGAACAACGCCAACGGGTCGCAATTGCAGGTCGGCACCCTATCCGGCACCGTTTGCGTCGGCGCCAATCTTCTTGCCCCCGGCCTCACCTACGATGGTGGCGGCGCCGCTGCGAACCAGTAACGGCAGCCTCGCCGCGGCTGTTACACTCCGGGTGAATCGTATCTCGGGCCGGGCGAAAAAAAGCCCTTGACCGTATGTAAGCCCTAGCTTACGGTAAGGCATGGCTTACGGAATGGCCCTCGCCGCGCTTGCGGACCCCACAAGACGCGCCGTTCTCGAGCGCCTCGCACATGGTCCCGCTTCGGTTGGCGATATCGCCAGCCGCCTGCCGGTGAGCCGGCCCGCCGTTTCGCAACATCTCAGGACGCTCAAGGCGGCGGGCCTCGTGGCCGATTCGGCCGAGGGAAACCGCCGCATCTATCGGATCGACCCGGCGGGGCTGGGGCAGATCCGGGCGTGGCTCGACCGGTTCTGGACCACGGCGCTGGACTCGTTTCAGGCCGAAATCGAACGCGACGATCCGCCGAACCCGAAGGAGAAAAACCCATGAGTCTGACCATCGCGCCGGCCGCAATCCGCAAGTCGCTCACGCTGCGCGCCTCGCCCGAACGGGCCTTTGCGCTATTCACGGCCGGCTTCGACTGCTGGTGGCCGAGAGCCCACAGCATCGAGACCTCGCCGATGATCGCCGCGGTGCTGGAACCGGGGGTGGGCGGGCGCTGGTTCAGCCGGCACGAGGACGGCACGGAAATGCGCTGGGGCGAGGTTTTGGTCTGGGAGCCGCCGGCCCGGCTGGTGCTGGCCTGGCGCATCGGCCCGACCTGGACATACGACCCCAACCTGCTCACCGAGGTCGAGGTGTGCTTCACCGATGGCGGTGACGGCACCACGC
>CAXUEX010000019.1:13796-19178 GCA_964250215.1 uncultured Acetobacteraceae bacterium
GCCGCCTATGGCAGCGGCACCGATACGCTGCTCTGGTCGCTCGATGCCGGCGCTTTTGGCGCGACGCTGGGGGCGCTGCATCTGCTGCGGTCGTTTCGGCCGGCCGATCGCGTTCTCGCGTGGCTCGTGATCTTGCCCACGGTGGCGTGGATCGCATCGTGCCTGAGGTTCGGCGCGTTGCTCCACGATGTTGCTGATCCGCGCGTGGTGATGTTCGTCGCGGCTTCGGCCGGGCTGATCGGGTTCAGTTTGCGCACGGCGCTGCGCCAGAGCCCGGCGCCGCGCTTCGCGTGAACCGGTTTCATGCAGGCGGCGGCAGAACCTTGTCGGGATAGCGGCACCAGCGCGCCACCGCGCAGCGCCAGCATTCCGGCCGCCGCGCCTTGCATACGTAGCGGCCGTGCAGGATCAGCAGATGGTGCGCGGCGCGCAGCAGATCGGGCGGGATGCGGGCCAAGAGCGCATCTTCCACCTCGCGCGGGTTGCGGCCCGGAGCGAGGCCGGTTCGATTGCCGAGCCGGAATATATGCGTGTCGACCGCCATGGTGCTTTCGCCGAACGCCACGTTCAGCACCACGTTCGCGGTTTTTCGCCCGACGCCGGGCAGCGCTTCCAAAGCCACCCGGTCGCGCGGCACTTCGCCGCCATGGTCGCGCAGCAGGATTTCCGACAGCGCCGCCACGTTGCGGGCCTTGCCCTGCCACAGGCCGATCGAGCGGATATGCGCACCCACGCCTTCCACGCCGAGCTTCACCATCGCGGCGGGGTCCGGCGCCGCCGGGAACAGCGTGGCCGTCGCCTTGTTCACGGAAGCGTCGGTCGCCTGCGCCGAGAGCACCACGGCCACCAGCAGCGTGTAGGGCGTGGTGAAGCGCAGCTCGGTCTCGGCATCCGGCCGGTCGGCGGCGAGCGCTTCGAGGAACGGGCGCACATCGCGCTTGGGGATAAGACGTGCTGCCGCCACAACACGGTTCTCATAGAAGACGGCGGTTCCGGGGGGAACGGCCGGTTCCCCTGAGCCTTTCTTCGGCTAGAATTGCGATGACCATGACGGACCCGAAGAAAGCCGCCCGAGCCTGGACCCGCGAACAGGCCCGCGCCGGGCGGCGCGCGGCCATGCCGGTGATCGCCTGGAGCCTGCTGGGCACGGCGTGCGGCGTGGGTCAGGCGTTCTGCCTTGCCGCGGTTCTGGGGCCGCGCCTGGCGCGTTTCGCGCCGCCGCTCTGGCCGTTGCTGGGGGTTTTCGCAGGGCTCGCCGTTTTGCGGGCGCTCGCGCAATACGGTGCGGAACTCGGCGCCTATACGGCCGGGGCGGCGGGCCGTGTGCGCCTGCGGCAGAACGTGGTGGCCCGGCTGCTTGCCTGCGGCCCGGCCGTACTGCGCGGCCGGCATTCGGCCGCGCTCACGGCGGCTGCGGTGGATCAGGTGGAAGCGATGGACGGGCTGTATGGAAGGTGGGTGCCGGCCGCTGTGCTCGCCATCGCCGGGCCCGCGCTGGTGCTGGTGGTGGCCGGGTTCGCCGATCCGCTTGCCGCCTTGATCCTGGCCGGGTTCGGCCTGCTGGTGCCGGTGGGCCAGGCGGTGGCCGGCATCGGCGCCGCGGCCGCTTCCCGCAACCAGTTCCTGGCGCTGGCCCGGCTGCAATCGCGTTTCCTGGATCGTGTGCGCGGCATTGCCACGATCGTGCTGGCCGGGCAGGCCGAGGCCGAGGCGGCCGCGCTGGCCCGGGCCGCCGACGAATTGCGCCGGCGCACCATGCGCGTGCTGCGCGTGGTGTTCCTGTCCTCGGCCGCGCTCGACTGCGCCACGGCCGGGGCGCTGATCCTGCTGGCTTTGCGCTACCGGCACGCGCTTGCTGCCGGCATGGGCACGCCGGTGACAGCGCTGTTTCTGCTGCTGCTGGTGCCGGAATTTTTTGCGCCGTTGCGCGGTTTTGCCGCCGCGTATCAGGACAAGTCGCACGCCACGGGGGCGGCGGAGTCGCTGATGGATTTGCCGGTGCCGCCCGCCGCCGTGCCGGAATCGGCGATCCGAACGGTGGAGGCGCGCGGCGTGGTGGTTTCGGCGGAGGATGTGTGGCTGCGCTGGGATCCGGCCCGGCCGCCGGCACTCGCCGGGCTCAGCTTTTTCGTGGGCCCGGGGGAGACGCTGGTGCTGGCGGGGCCGTCCGGCGCCGGCAAATCCAGCGTGATCGAGTTGCTGCTGGGCTTCGTGCGCGCCGATTCCGGCCGGGTGCGGTTCAACGGGCACGACATTGCGGATATTACGCCATCGGCACTATCGGCGCTGACCGCCTGGATCGGCCAGCGGCCCATGCTGTTCGCGGGCACGATCCGCGAAAACATCGGTTTCGCGCGTCCCGAAGCTAGCGATGCGGAAATAGAGGAGGCGGCGCGCCTTGCGCTGGTTGGCGAATTCGCGGCCGCTTTGCCGCGCGGGCTGGATACGCCGGTGGGCGAGGGGGGATACGGGCTTTCCGGCGGCCAGGCACAGCGCGTTGCCATTGCGCGCGCGTATCTGAAGGATGCGCGGCTGCTGCTGCTGGATGAGCCCACGGCGCATTTGGATCCGGCCACCGAGCGCGATGTGCTGGCCCGCCTGCGCCGGCGCGGGGTGGGGCGCACGGTGACCATGGCCAGCCATGCGGCCGCGGCGCACGCGTGCGGGGGCCGGCGCATCGATCTGCGCGAGGGCAGGGCGGTGCGCGGCGCGGCGGTGGCATGAGCGCGCTGGCGCGCATCGTATGGCTGTGGCGCGGCCATGCGGGCGTGCTGCTGCTCGGCATTGCGGTCTCGCTCGGCTCGGTGGCCTGCGGCGTGGCGCTGATGATGTTCGCCGGCGGCGCGGTGGCGTCCATCGTCGCGGGCACGGCACTGGCCGCCACGCTGCTGCTGCACATCGCCGGGCCGGCCCGCGTGGTGCTGCGGTATTTCGAGCGGCTAGTGAGCCACGCCGCCACGTTCCGCGCGCTGGCGGATTTGCGCGTGTGGTTTTTCCGCGGTCTGGCGGCGCGTTCGGCGGGCGGGCTCGGCTTTCGCCATGCGGGCGATATGCTCTCGCGACTCGTGGCCGATGTGGAGGCGCTGGACGGGCTTTATCTGCGCATTCTGCTGCCGCTGGTTGCCGCAGCGGCGATCGTGCCGGCGGCGGCAATTCTTGCGGGATCGAAATCGCCGGTGCTCGGCGTGGCGATCGCGCTGCTGCTGGGCGCCGCGGCGTTCGTGCTGCCGTTCGTGGCCGCGCGCGGTGCGGCGGGGCAGGGGGCGGCGCTGGCGCAGGCGGCTGCCGGTTTGCGCATCGCGGCGCTCGATACATTTGCCGGTCTGCGGGAGGTGCGTGCGTTCGGCGCCGAGGCGCGCATGTCGGCCCGCATCGGCGCGGCCGAATCCGGGTTGTTGCAGGTGCAGCGCCGCATCGCGGGGCGCGTGGCCGCGGCGCAGGCGACGGCGACGCTGCTGGGACAGTTCGCGCTGCTGGCCGTGCTTGCCTCCGGCCTGGCCGGCCCGTTGCAGGTGGCGATCGTGTTCCTAACGATCGCGGGCTTCGAATCGATTGCGTTGTTGCCGCGAGCCGGTTTGGTGGCGGGCAATGCCGCGGCCGCTGCGCGGCGCGTGCTGGGCGCGGCGAGCGGGCCGATCGATTTGCCCGATCCGGCGCATCCCGTGCCGGCGCCGCCGGGTGGCGCGCTGCGGTTCGAGGCCGTGCATTTCGCCTGGTCGCCGGATGCGCCCACGGTTTTCGCCGGGCTTACGCTGGAAATTCCGGCCGGCGCGCGCGTGGCGCTGCTGGGGCCTTCCGGCAGCGGCAAGAGCACGCTCGCGGCCCTGGCGCTGAAGGTGGTGGCGCCGCAATCCGGCCGTGTTACGCTCGGCGGCATTGATCTGTCCGAGATCGCTGCCGCCGATCTGCGGCATTGCGTGGCTTGGCTGGCGCAGGCGACGCATCTGTTCGACGACACGATCCGCGGCAATTTGCGGCTCGGCCGCGCGGCGGCCCCGGAGGCCGAGCTTTGGGCCGCGCTGGACCGCGCGGCGGTGGGCGATTGGGTGCGCAGCCTGCCGGATGGGCTGGATACGTGGCTGGGAGAAGGCGGCGCGCGGGTTTCGGGCGGGCAGGGCAGACGCATCGCACTGGCGCGCGCGTTGCTTTCGGAAGCGCCGGTCTTGATTCTGGACGAGCCCGGGGCCGGGCTGGATGCGGCTACCGAACGCGCTTTTCTCGCCACGCTATTTGCCGAAACGGGTGGCCGCACGGTAATCCTGATTGCGCACCGGCTGCTGGGCGTGGAGCGGCTGGACCGCATCTGGCGACTCTCGGCGGGACATGCGATCGCGGCGGCGGCATGAGGGGACGAACATGAGGCGTGTGGCGTTGCTGGCGGCCGTGCTGGCCGGGATGAGTTTTGCGGCGCAGGCGCAGCCCGTGCTGCTGGTGTTTTTTCCGCTTTGGTCCGGCGACATCGACGATGCGGCGAAAAACGTGATCGGGCAGGCTGCTGCGCAAATAAAACAAAGTGGCGCTGATGCAACCATTACCGGCTACGCCGATAGCGCGGGCAGCGACCAGGCGAACCTGTATCTCACCGAATTGCGGGCGCAACGGGTGATCGACGGATTGGTGGCCGATGGCGTGCCGGCCGAGCGGCTGAAGCTTGTGGCCAGGGGCGCGCAGATGGTGGCCGGCGTGGCGAGCCGGCGTGTGGAGATCGCGATCGCGCGGTGATGGCCGGGGCGCTGTCGGCAGAGCGCGGCGGCAGCGAGGCCACTCCCGGCGAGATATTGCTGCGCGTATTCGGCTTCCGCGCGTTTCGCGGCTTGCAGGAAGAGATCGTTCGGCAAATCCTGGCTGGCGGCGATGCGCTGGTGCTAATGCCCACGGGCGGCGGCAAATCGCTCTGCTACCAGGTGCCGGCGCTGTGCCGGCCGGGCACGGCGCTGATTGTTTCGCCGCTGATCGCGCTGATGGAAGACCAGGTGGCGGCGCTGCGCCAACTCGGCATTGCGGCGGGCGCGCTGCACTCGGAACTCGAGCCGGAAGAGTCGATCCGGGTCGGCAACCAGCTCGATTCGGGGAAACTCGATCTGCTGTATGTGTCGCCGGAGCGGCTGCTGATGCCGGGCACGCTGGAGCGGCTGCGCCGCCGCAAGCTGGCGCTGATCGCAATCGACGAAGCGCATTGCGTATCGGCCTGGGGGCATGAATTCCGGCCCGAATACCGCAGCCTGGCGAAGCTCGCGGCAATTTTTCCCGGCGTGCCGCGCATCGCACTCACCGCCACGGCCGATGCGCGCACGCGCGACGACATTCTGAAGGCGCTGGCGTTGTCGGACGCGCAAGTGTTCGCCGCGAGTTTTCATCGGCCGAACCTGCATCTGGCCGCCA
>CAXUEX010000019.1:19278-28613 GCA_964250215.1 uncultured Acetobacteraceae bacterium
GGCATGGGGGTGGACCGGCCGGACGTGCGGTTCGTGGCGCATCTCGACATGCCGGATAGCCCGGAATCCTATTATCAGCAGATCGGCCGAGCCGGCCGCGACGGGGAGCCCGCGCACGCGCTGCTGCTGTATGGCGGCGAGGATTTTGCGCGCGCGCGGCATTGGCTGGCGCAATCTTCCGCTCCCGCCGCGCAGCAGGAGGTGATGCGGCAGCGGCTGGAGGCGATGATCGGCGTGGCCGAATCCGGCGCCTGCCGCACGCGGGCGCTGCTGCGCTGTTTCGGCGAGGAAATGCCGCAGGATTGCGGCCACTGCGATCGCTGCCGCTCGCCGGCGCGGCTGTTCGACGGCACGGATGCGGCGCAAAAGGCGCTATCGGCAATTTATCGCACCGGGCAGATTTTCGGCGCGCAGCATGTGGTGGACGTGCTGCGCGGCGAGCGCACCGAAGCCGTGGCGCGGCGGGGGCACGACAAGCTGGCGCTGTTCGGCATCGGCGCGGCGCGCGACCGCGGTTTCTGGCGCGGCGTGTTGCGGCAATTGGTGGCGCGCGGGGCGCTGCGCGTGAAGGATGGCGAATTCGCCAGTTTGGAGCTGGTGCCGGAGACGGCGCGCCCGATCCTGCGCGGCGAGCAATCGTTGATGCTGCAGGAGGATGCGCGGGCCGAAGCGGCCGAACCAAGGCGTGGGCGCGCGCGGCCGGAAACGGTGCAGAGTGGATTTGCCGGACGGCCCGAACCGGGGGGCGCCGAAGCGCGGCTGTTCGACGCGTTGAAGCAGTGGCGGCTGATTGTCGCGCGCGCGCAATCGGTTCCGCCCTATGTGATTTTCCACGATACGGTGCTGCGGGAGATCGCCGCCCTGCGTCCGAGCAGCGCGGAAGCGTTGGGCCAGATCCGCGGCGTCGGCGGTTCGAAACTGGATCGCTACGGCGCGGCGGTGCTGGATCTGGTGAAGGGGGCTGGGGCCTGACCAATCTCGCCGACGATCCAGGAAGACACCGCCTCCCTGGATCTCGGAGGCATTCTCAGGGGCTGGTGAACGTTCCTGTAGCGCACTGGTTGTGCGAATTGTCGAAAACTTCTTGCACCGTATAGGTCTTCTTCGCGGTTTTCAGCGTGGTGTTGTGGCCCTCGCAGAGATCGCCGATTTCCGAACCGTTGCTCGTGTTCCAGGCTTGCGGATAGGCCGGGTGGCTGCCCGGCGTGGGGATCGCGTCGGTGGTGGCTTCGGCGTATTCGTGGCTGGAGGCGACCGTTTGATACGAGAACCCGCCGCCGCAATCCGGTTCCACCGTGTAGAACAGGTTGTTCGGCGTGATGGAGGGCGAGCTGGATGAGTGATAGGCGCCGAACTGCACGCAGGAAGTGAGCCCGGCGATCGTGATGGTTACGTTGCGCGGGAAATAGATAAGATAGAGCGTGTTGAGATCGGCGGCCGGCAATTTTCCGGCGGCGATCTGGCCGGCGAGCTCGGCCTGCACATCGGCGTCGGTAAGTTTTGTCGAAGTGTTTTTCGGCGTGATCTGGAACTTGCCCTGATAGGTGCCGCGCACGATCGACTGATCGGTGCCCTTCCTGCCGTTCACGCCCTTGATGTTCGTATCGTACTGCGCGAGCTGATCGACATAGGTGCTATTGACGATGGCGCCGAGGAAGCCGCCGATTTGCGACGAGGTGATCTTGTTCACATGGCTGCCCCAGATCACGCCCACGGCTTTCATAGTCGCGATCACCGGGCCGGCGTAATACAGCATGGTGGAAGCGGCGCCGGTGGGCGGCGGCTGCGGCGGGCCCAGGCGCATGACGTGGTAGGAGGGCGTGGCGGCCAGGCAGAGGGCGGGGGCGGCGGCGAGGCTGAGCGCCAGCGCCAAGCTTTTCCGGATCATCATGAACTCCGAGCGTTGCAGGAGCGGCAGCCCGTCAGAAACCGGGCCGTGTGTCAACCCGTCAGGCGATCGGCGTATCGGTCACTTCCCGCAGCAGCTTGCGCCGCATCGCGTCGCGGAACGCCGGATAATCCGCGCACGGCATTGCAAACGCGCCCGGCCCGCCGATCAGCTCGCGCGTGGCATATTCCACGAAATCCGGCTCCTCGTGCAGAATGCACAGCGCGTTGATCGTGATGCCGGCGGCCGCGATGCGGTCGCGGATCGGCCCGGGCGCGCTGCCATCGTTGGCGCTGCCATCGCCCGCCACATCGATCACGCGCCTTGCCGCCGGCTGCGGCGCGCGCGACAGCAAGGCCGCGGCGGCAACCAGCGCCTCGCCAGTCGCGGTCAGCCCGGGCCGCAACACGCGCGGCATGTTCTCCACACGATCCGCAAACGCAGCAATATCGGCCGCGGACGGCAAAAGCGTCCAATCGATCACCACATCCTGCGCATCGCGATCGGAAAACAGCAGCACGGCGGCCAGGCTGGCGCGCTGCTTTCCGGCCAATAACCCCGCCACCACCTGAGGGTCGCGAAAGGCCGCGCCCATGCCGCCGGCGATCAAGCCGAATTCCTCGAATGTGACGCTTGCGGAGCAGTCGGCGCATAGGACCAGGGCTAGATCGGCCATCAGGAAAGATTCCTCTTTCTTGAAAGAAAGAAGCAAAGAACTTTCTTTCGATAGGTCTGGTGGCGCGGCGGCAGCCGGGCTACGAAGGCGCCAGGTGCCGGTGTTCGGGAACGCGGTTCGATGCCGCGGCTGCCCCCGCAACTGTAGGCGGTCATGCTTGCCTCATACGCCATTGCCGCAAGGCGAGAAGGCGGGGCAGGCGCCCAAGCCACGGGCAGGCCGCAAGCCAGGAGACCGGCCGGCACCGAGACTGCGCGCGCGTTCCGGGCGGGGTGCACCGGGGCAACGGGGGATAAACCGCAGGCCGCATTCGCCTTTTTGGCTTGCCCGGTTGGCACCGGGCGAATGCGGAGCGTTGCATCATGCGCCTTCTCCTGGCCGCTGGCCTTGCCGTGCTGCCCGTGGCGGCACTCGGGCAGACCAATCCGGACGAGCAAGATATCACCGTCACGGCCACTAGAACGCCGACCGCCGTGCAGGATATTCCCGCCGGCGTCACGATCATCGACCGGAGCACCATTGAACAGCGCGGCTACACCAGTTTGGTCGATGCGCTCTCGGCCGTGCCGGGCGTTCGCATCGCGCAGAGCGGCGGCCCGGGCGCGCAGGCATCGGTGTTCATCCGCGGCACCAATTCCAACCAGGTGCTGGTGCTGCGCGACGGCGTGCCGGTGAACGATCCGGGCGATCCCGGCGGCGCGTTCAATTTCGGTGTCGATACGCTTGGCGATGTCGAGCGCATCGAGATCGTGCGCGGGCCGATGTCGAGCCTGTATGGATCGGGCGCGATCGGCGGCGTGATCAACATCATCACGCGAAAGGGCGCGGGCGCGCCGCATGGCTCCGTCACGCTCGGCGGCGGCCTGCCGCTGCAAGGGCTGGTGCAGGCGGATGTGGCTGGCGGCACTGGCATCTGGGATTACGCCGGCAGCGTGGAAAGCCAGTCGATCCGCGGCTTCGATCAAACGCCGAAGCGCGAATACGGGGTATATACCGGCGAGCTGGATGGCGACCGCAACAAACAGGCGGAGCTGGAGATCGGCGTGACGCCTGTGCAGGACACGCGTATTTCTCTGCTGCTGCGCGCGCGCGACGCCAAATACGGCTACGACGAGCAGGGCACCGATCCCGCCAATTTCTTGCTCACCACCTATGACGGAGGCAACGCCACGGGCTACGACGCCTCGCTGTTCGGGCGCCTTGGCGTGACAAGCAAGCTGCTCGATGGCGCGTGGAACACGAGTCTCTATTTGACGCGTTTGCAGGATGACCGCCGCTACACGGTGGCCTTCGATCAGCTCGACCCGACGGGCGACACGGCCGACGATCGGTATCACGGCCGCCGCACCGATGTCTCATGGAACAACGTCGTGACGCTTCCGGATTGGGGTGCCGCGCGCAATACGCGGCTGACATTCGGCTACGAGCATGCCAACGACGTGGCCGACAGCAAGGTAAATGAAACCTCTTACACAGGCCCGTTCACAAGCCTGGTGCATGCGCATGCCGATACCGACTCCGGCTATGCGGGGCTCGAGTCTAATCTGTTCGGCCGGCTGCTGACGACGGCACAGTTGCGTGAGGATGCCACCACGATAGCCGGTGATGCCTTCACCTGGCGGCTCGGCGCCACGCTGGCGCTGCCGGAAATTGCGAGCCGACTGAAAGCGGCCTACGGCACGGGCTTTCGCGCGCCGGCGCTGTTCGACCGCTACGGCATCGAAGCCTTCTTCATGGGCAATCCAAATCTCAAGCCGGAACGTTCGCAGGGTTGGGAATTCGGCTTTGCCACCGATTTTCTGCTGGGGGGTGCTGGGGCCGCAACCGTGTCGGTAAGCTATTTCGCCAACCGGCTGCGGGAGCTGATCACATTCGCTTTCACCCCGGCCGGGAGTACGTTGGTGAACGTCGGCGCCGCACGCGCCCATGGCGTGGAAGCGACATTTGATTGGCGCTGGGCGAACTGGATTGCGGCGAACGCGGCCTACACCTACACCGATGCGCGGGATCTCGACGCCGGCGCGCGTCTGTTGCGCCGGCCTTACAATCAGGCTTCGCTGAACCTGCGCCTCACGCCGATGCCGCGCCTGTCAATCACACCGGAGCTGCTCTATGTCGGCTCTTTCGCCGATTACCTCGTGAACGACGAAGGTTTCGCGGCGAACTCGCCGGGCCTTTCGCCGAGCGGCTGGCTGTTCAACCTGAATGCTTCCTGGCAAGCCACGTCCAGGTTGAAGCTGTTCGTTTGGGCGAAAAACCTGGGCGGATCGCGCTTCGAACCCGTGAACGGCTACCAGATTCCCGGCGCCTCCTTCCTGGCCGGCGGCAAGCTAACGTTCTGAAATTCCTGGAAAGGCTGGGCGGCTAATTTATCCCCCAGCTCTCCAGGATTCAGCCGTCCTGCGGTCCCATCGACTTGATGAGGTCGAACACGCGCTTGCGGATGGCGGGTTCGGTGATGCGGTAATAGGCGCGCACCAGTTCCAGAGTTTCGCGCTTCGAGAGCGGATCGTTGACGCCGCCGAACCCCTCCATGCCTTCCGCCATGCCGCCGACGCCGTGACCGGCGTGGCCGGACAAGGCATCGGGCATGTCGTCGAAGAAGAAGCTGATCGGCACGTCGAGCACCCGCGATAGATCGTAGAGGCGCGAGGCGCCCACCCGGTTCACGCCGCGCTCATATTTCTGCACCTGCTGGAAGGTCAGGCCCAGCGCTTCGCCGAGCCGTTCCTGCGACATGCCCATCAGCGTCCGGCGCAGACGGATGCGGGAACCGACATGCACGTCGATCGGGCTGGGACGGCTTTCGCCGGGCTCGCCGGGGGCGCCTTCGACGGTTTGTTGGGAACGGGGCATCGAAAATCTCTCAATCAAAATGTCAGCGTGCCGGATTTTCCTACCCACGCAACCATAAATTGTCAACGCCCATTCTGAATTTTGAACGTCCGGGTAACTTTTTCGACAGAAACTGGACGGTCGTCACGCTTTTTCGCGCTGCCTTGTGAGGCCAGACCCCATCCCCACCGTCAGCAAGGCCAGGAGCAGCGGCGCGGCCAGACCCATGCGGGAGAACGGCGTGCGCTCGAGTCGGCCGGGCACCGGCGCCACCAGCACCCCGCGGCGACCCAGCCCGAGCCGCGCCAGCACCCGGCCCTGCGCGTCGATCACGGCCGAGATGCCGGTGTTCGCGGCCCGCAGCATGGGCAGGCCTTCCTCCACGCTGCGCATCCGCGCCGCCGCCAGATGCTGCCGCGGCCCGGCCGAGTTGCCGAACCACGAATCGTTGGTGACGTTCACCAGCAGATCGGGGCGGTCGTGCTGCAACACCACCTGGGCCGGAAAGATCGCCTCGTAGCAGATCAGCGGACCGATCGCGGGCAGCCCGGGGATGTGCCAGGTCACCAGGCCGGGCCCGGGGCTCCAGCCCTGCTCGCCCAAACGAATCGGCAGGTAGCTCGGGAAATACTCGCCGTAGGGCACCAGATGGTGCTTGTCGTAGGTGGCGAGCACGCTGCCGTCCGGCCCCAGCGCCAGCAGGCTGTTATGGGCGCGGCCCGCCGCGTCCTCCCGCGCCGCGCCCGCCAGTGCGACGGCGCCGGCAGCGGCAGCGGCAATGGCTTGGCGCGCCGGCGCATCCTGCTGCAGCCAGAACGGGCTCGCCGTCTCGGGCCAGATCACCAGCTTTGGTGCCGCGCCGGCTTCGGTGATGCCCTGCCGGGTGAGCGCGAGATAACGCTCGAACACGCCCAGCGCCCAGCCCCGATCGCGCCAGTGGTCGCGGTGCTCGATTTCCGAGACATTGCCCTGCACCAGCACCGCGTGCAGGGCGAGAGCGGGGGAAGGGTGCAGCGTAAGCAGCCGCGCGCCGCCCGCTATGCCCCAGCCCAGCAGCAGCACGAAATTCACCCCCTGCGGCCGCCGGCCCAGCACCGGGATCGCCGCCACCAGCAGCGTGCCGAGCGTGAGCCCCGGCACGCCCACCCAGGCGGCCGGCTGCATGAAGGCCAGGCCGAGGAAGCCGGGAAATTCCCAGGTGCTGCCGAGCGGGTTCCACGGAAAGCCGGTCATGGCGAATTGCCGCGCCAGGTCGCCGAGCACCCAAAGCCCGGCTAGCATAGAGACCCGGTGCCAGCCGGGCTGGGCCCGTTTGGCCAGGGCGCAGGGCACCGCGATGAACAGCGCCAGTGCCGCGGCCAGGAGGGGCACGGCCAGCGGCACCGCCCACCAGAATTCGGCGGCCTGCACCAGCACGGCGTTCGTCACCCAATACAGGCCGACGCAGTGGTGCGCGAAGCCGAAGGCCAAGCCGCGGCGGAATGCGCCGAGACTGCCGCGGCTGCCATCGATCAGGCAGATCAGGCCGGGGATGGCGATCAGCAGCAGCGGTGTGAGCGTGAACGGCGGCAGGGCCAGCGCGGCGATGGCGCCGAAACCGGCCGCGGCAAGATCGCCGCGCCAGCCGCGGAACGCCCGCAACCCGTTGAAAATCCGATTGCCGCCGGCGGCCGGCGCGCCGCCCTGGACAAGCCGGAGGCGGTGGCCCGCAGACGCCGCTACTTCAGCCTTCGGCAAGCGCGTCGCGCAACTGGCGTTCGTAGTGGCGGTAGTAGCGATCGGTCACCAGGTCGGTTTTCACCACCACGCAGACGTCGGTGGTGTTGAACTGGCGGTCGATCACGGCGCCATCGCCCACGAAACCGCCTAGCCGGAGATAGCCCTTGATCAGCGGCGGCAGCCTGCCCATCACGCGCCGCTGGTCCAAATCCTCGGGGTCCAGACGCCGCATCTCGATATAGCGCTCGGGCAGCGCACGCGGCCGCAGCGCGGGCGGGGCCAGGTGGTTGTGGTAGAGGAAAGTGAGTTCCGCCGCCCATTCCTCGGGGTCGGTGGAAGGCAGGCTGGCGCAGCCGAACATCACATCGATCTGATGGCGGAACACATAGGCCGCGATACCGCGCCACAGAAGCTGCATCACCGCGCGGCTGCGATAGGCGCTGGCGACGCAGGAGCGGCCGAGTTCCAGCAACTGGCCATGGAATCCGGCCAGCGGCGACAGATCGTATTCATCGTCGGAGTAGAATCGGCCGATCTGCTCCGCCGCCTCCTGGCGGATGAGGCGATATGTGCCCACCACGCCCTCGGGCCCCGGCCCAATCGCGTGATCGATCACCACCATATGATCGGCCACCGCATCGAACGCATCCACATCGCGTTCCAGCACGCGCGCCTGTTCCGAGGGCTCGGCCCCCATTTCGGCATAGAACACGCGCCAGCGCAGCGCCTGCACCGCATCGACCTCCGCCTCGGTCGTGGCGATCCGAACGCCCAGATGGCCCGCCCGCAGCTCGCCGAAACCCGGGCTGTCCGGTGCGGTCGCGGCCAACTTCAGCTCCACCGTCATCGCGGCGCCTCCTCCCCCAGCGGCTCCTCGGCCATGGCCGGGCGGCCCGCGGCCTTCGGCACGCGCCGGCGGCCGTAGATCTCCAGCCGTGTCGAAACATGCTCGAAGCCCAGCCGGCTCGCGATCTGCTGCATCAGCCGCTCCTGCTCGCGATCCTCGAATTCGATGACGCGGCCTGTGTCGATGTCGATCAGGTGGTAATGCCGGCCATGTTCGGTCGGCTCGTAGCGCGCCCGCCCGCCGCCGAAATCCCGCCGCTCCAAAATGCCGCGCTCCTCCAGCAGACGTACGGTGCGATACACGGTGGCGATCGAGATCCGCCGGTCCAGCGCCGTGGCGCGGCGATAAAGTTCCTCCACGTCGGGGTGGTCTTCGGCTTCCGAGAGCACACGGGCGATCACCCGCCGCTGGCCCGTCATCTTCAGGCCCTGCTCCACGCACAGCCGCTCGATGCGCGATTCCATCGCCGCGGGCGTAGCCCATTCGGTTTGCCGTTGCCAGTGGCAGGTGTGGGCGGCCGGCGGCCCAGGGAGCGGCCCAGGGTAGGGGGGTCAGGCTTCGGGAGCGGCGGGGGGCGCCTTCGACCTTGGCTTGCGGCTGGAGGTGGATTTTGTGCCAAGCCCGATCTTCTTCGCCAGCGACGAGCGGTGCCGGGCATAGTTCGGCGCCACCATCGGATAATCGGCGGGCAGCCCCCAGCGCTCGCGATATTGTTCCGGGCTCATATCATAGGCGGTCTTCAGATGCCGCTTCAGCATCTTCAGCTTCTTGCCGTCCTCCAGGCAGATCAGATGGTCCGGGAAGATCGATTTTTTCCACGGCACGGCCGGCACCGGCTTTTCCACCTGCGGCGCTTCCCGGCCGATGGCCGCGATCGTGCGATACACCTCACCGATCAGTTCCACGAGCGCGTCAGCCGACAGCGTGTTGTTGGACACATGCGCCGCGACGATCTGTGCCGTGAGCCCGAGCAGCTCCATCGACACTGGCCCTTCAGCCATATCCCCCACTCTCCACCTGCCGGAAGCGGAACCATATATTGCGTTGCAATAGCTTCGCGCAAGTTGCGCGAGACAAAATCCTGGAGCGACAAGTGGTGAGCAAGACTAGGCCGGCGCACGAAATCGATATCACCGGAGAGACTTGCCCGATGACTTACGTGCGCACCCGCCTGGCGCTCGATCGGCTGGCGCGTGGCGAGGTGCTGGCAGTGCGTCTGCGCGGCGCCGACCCGGAGCGCAACGTGCCGCTCTCGGCCGCGCGGCACGGCCATGAGGTGCTGCGCGAAATGCGCCAGGCGGACGGCAGCCTGCTGCTGTGGCTACGGCGCGGCTAGGGCAACATCGGCACACATCGCGTCAGCGCGCCGA
>CAXUEX010000020.1:0-27929 GCA_964250215.1 uncultured Acetobacteraceae bacterium
ACCGGCCGCGCCATTTGCAGCACCCCAAGCGGCCGCCGCTGCCGCATGCGGTAATGCAGACCGAGACGCCGCCTTCCGAAATGCAGCGGCCGGTGCAGGATTTCGCACGCAACGCGCAGCAGGCGCCGGAGAGCCATTCGGCCGAGGCTGCCTATATCGGCCAGCTTCACCGCATCGTTGCGCACAATACGGTGCTGCCCGCCACCGCGGAATATCGTCTGTCGCATCCGTCGGGGGAGACGGAGATCGGCTTCACCCTGGCGCGCAGCGGCGCGCTTTCGGGGGTGCACGTGATCCGCTCCGCCGGTTCTGCCACGCTGGATGCGCAGGCCCTGGCCATCGTTTCCGAACAGCGCTATCCGGCGATGCCGCCCGACGTGTTTCCGAGCCAGGCCGCGCACGCCTTCAGCGTCCCGGTGAACTTCACCTATACCGGCAACGGCGACGAGCTTTGACGAACGCCGCAAGGAGACGGGTTTGGATTACGACCGCCTGCATGGCCTGACATTCGACGCGCTCTATGTTTCAATCGGGCTGCTGACGTTCGTGGTGATCGAGCGGCTGCTGTATTTCAGCTATTTGAGCTGGCGTGCCCGGCACATCCGCGCCGTGATCGGTGCCGCCGGCTTCGATCCGGTGCACCACATCGGCAATATCGGCGCGCGCGACGTGATCAGCCAGTCGGTTCGGGAATACATCGAATTCCAGCGCCACGAGGCGGTGCCGCGAGCGCAGGTGGACGACCTTTCCAATGCGCTGTTTCTGCAGATCGAAGCGCGGGTGAATGCCCGGCTGTGGGTGCTCGATACGCTCGTGACGGCGGCACCGCTGCTGGGATTGCTGGGCACGATCCTGGGCATTATGCAAACGTTCAACGCGCTGGCGGCCGGAGGCGTTTCCGATCCGGCCGCGGTGAGCCGCGGCATCGGCACGGCGTTGATTGCCACCGCTATCGGGATCGGCACGGCGCTGTATGGGCTGGTGGGTTTGAACCTGCTATCGCGCTTCGCCGAGTTCCTCATCGACCGATTCAAGACATTCCTGCTCCGCACCACACTGTGAAAGGACAATCCATGCGTATTCTGCCTTGGCGATCCTTGGCCTTGTCGCTTCTGGCGCTCGCCGCCGGGCCGGTTGCAAACGCCGCCACCTACAAGCTTGCGCGCAGCGTGCCGATCGGCGCGCCGGATGGGTGGGATTATCTCAGCTTCGATGCGGCAGGCCATCGTGTGCTGGTGGCGCACAAGACCGAAACCACTGTGCTGGATGCGGCGAGCGGCAAGATTCTCGGCCGGCTCGCGCCATTGCAAGGTGCGCACGGGCAGGTGGCGTTGCCGGACGGGCGTATCTTTGCCGACAGCGGCGAGACAGGCACGGTCACGATCTTCGACGGCAGCAGCTACAAGCCGCAGAAGACCGTGCCGGCTGGCGCCGATGCGGACGGCATGGCGTTCGAGCCTGGATCGCGCCGCGTTGCGGTGATGAACGGCGATCCGGGGACGGCCACGCTGCTGGATGCGGCAACCGGCGCCACCGTCGCTACCGTGGCGCTCGGCGGATCGCCGGAATCGGCCGCCGCCGGCGGATCCGGCATTTTGTTCGTGAATATTGTCAGCACGGCGGAGCTCGCGCGCGTCGATGCCGCTTCCGGCAAAGTCACGGCGCACTGGAAGCTCACCGGCTGCGAATCGCCGCATGGATTGGCCGTGGATCCCGAAACGAATCTCGCTTTCCCGACCTGCCTGAACGGCAAGATGATGGTGGTGGACGGCAACACCGGCACGGTGCGGCAGGTGCTGCCGATCGGCCGCGGCACCGACCAGGCGGCGTTCGATCCGGCGCGCCATCGTGTGTTCAGCTCCAACGGCGAGGGCACGCTCTCGGTGTTCGAAGTGAAGGGCGCGACGGTGCAGAAGCTCGATGAGGTGAAAACCGCGCCGGGCGCCCGGACGATGACTGTGGACCCCGTAAGCGGCCGCGTCTATCTCGTAACGGCGGAAATGTCCGGTACGCGGCCGCCCGGGCATGGCGGCCTGGTTCCGAAATTCACCTACAAGCCGGGCACGGTGAAGGTGCTGTTCTTCGACCCGGTTTCTTGAGGTTGCATCACGGGTTTTGGGGGTGGGTATGAAACAATACTTGGCGCTGGCTTTGCTGCTGCCCGGTTTGGCCACGGCCGCGCCCGTATTGGAGCGGGTGGTGATCGTGGCCCGGCACGGTGTGCGCGCACCCACAAAGCCGCCTTCGTCGTTGAACCCGTACGCCGCCCAACCCTGGCCAGAATGGCCCGTGGCGCCCGGCGAACTCACGCCGCACGGTGCGGCGGGTGTGCGGCGCATGGGCGTTTGGTTGCGCACCCATTACGCGGCTTCCGGCCTGCTGCCGGCAAGCGGCTGCGCTTCGACAGAACAGGTTTTCGTGTGGGCGGACGGCAAGGATCACCGCACGATGCAGAGCGGCGACGCGGTGTTGGCCGGGCTGGCTCCCGGATGCGATCTGCGGGCGGCGCACGGGGCCGAGGGCGCGGCCGACGCGATTTTTGCGGCACTCGAAACCGGGAAATGCCCGATTGGCCACGACGAAGCCGCCCGGATTTCGGCGCGGGTGCAGCAGAAGCTCGCCGAATTGCCGCCGGAATATTCGCCGGCCTTGGCCGAGCTGCGCGACGTTCTCGATCCTGCGGCCACGCGCAAAGCGTGCGCAAGCGATAGCGGGATATGTTTCGAGACAGCGACTAACCGGCTGGTGGCGAGTGGGGAAGGCGCCAAGGTGAAAGGGCCGTTGGCCACCGGAGCGTCGCTGGCCGAGGATCTTTCGCTGGAATACGGAGAAGGGATGCAGGGCACAACGCTGGGTTGGGGGCGCCTGGACCTGCCGGCGCTGACGCGAATCATGGTGCTGCATAATCTCTATTCCGGAATGACACGTCGCGATCCCGGCCTGGCGGGCCACAATGGGGCTTATCTGGCGAACGCGGTGCTGACGGCATTGGAGGCCAAGCCGGTGCAGCCCAGCCACGCGCCGGCGAGGCTGACGATCTTCCTTGGACACGACACGAACCTTGACAATCTTGCCGGCATTTTCGGGCTGAGCTGGCAGCTTTCCGGCCAGCCAGATAGCACGCCGCCCGATGGCGAACTGGTTTTCGAATTGATGCGCGATGGCACACGCGAAACCGTGCGTATCCTCGCGCGTTACCAGAGCGCCGTCCAATTGCGCGATGCCAGCGCGCTCACGCCTACCGATGGGCCGGGCGAAATCGTGCTGACGCCCGGTTATTGCGGTGCCGAAGGCTGCACGCTGGCGAGTTTGCGCGAGCAGGCGGCGCGCACGATACCGGCGGAATGCATTCCGCATGGCTGAAGGGCTCCGCGTTGCCATCCAAATGGATTCGATGGCGTCGATCAACATCGAAGGCGACAGCAGCTTTGCGTTGATGTTGGAAGCGCAGGCGCGCGGCCACAAGCTTTGGCACTACGAAGTCACGCGGCTTGCCTTGCGCGAGGGCGTTGCGGATGGCAGCCGTGTCACGGCAATGGGGCATCCCGTCACGGTGCAGCGCGAGACCGGCAACCACTTCCGATTCGGTCCGGTGGAGACGCTTGCGCTGGGTAGCATGCACGTTGTGCTGATGCGCCAGGACCCGCCGTTCGACATGGCCTACATCACCGCGACGCACATACTGGAAATGCTGCCGCCGCAAGTGCTGGTGGTGAACGATCCGGCGAGCGTGCGCAATGCGCCGGAAAAAATCCTGGTCACGCAATTTCCCGATCTGATGCCGCCCACGCTGATCGCCTGGGATACGGAAGCCATTCGCGCATTCCGGCGGGAGCATCGCGACATCGTGGTGAAGCCGTTGTTCGGCAATGGCGGGGCCGGCGTGTTCCGCATCCGCGAGAACGATGAAAACCTGGGCGCGCTGCTGGAAATGCATTTTGCGCGCTCCCGCGAGCCGCTCATGGTGCAGCGCTATGAAGCGGCGGTGCGGGCGGGGGATAAGCGGATCATCCTGATCGATGGCGAGCCATGCGGCGCGCTGAACCGGGTGCCGGCGGCGGGCGAGGCACGATCGAACATGCATGTGGGTGGTCGGGCGGAGAAGGCGCTGCTGACGGTGCGAGACCGGGCAATATGCGCCCGGATCGGGCCGGTGCTGCGGGAGAGGGGACTGTTGTTTGCGGGGATCGACGTGATTGGGGACTATCTCACCGAAATCAACGTTACATCTCCAACCGGCTTGCAAGAGATTGCACGTTTCGATGGGGTGAACCTGGCAGGAGCGATTTGGGACCGCATCGAGGCAAAGCGGGGGGCCGTCACTCCCGTTGCAGCAGTCGATCGTTGATGAAGCTCGAAAATCCCGCGGGCTTGAAGCTTTGCCGCAGGCCTTCCTCGTCATAAAAACTGCGCACCCAGTCCAGGAAAGGCACGCTGCCTTCCGCCTGCGCATACAGCGCGAAGAATGCATCCAGGATCCCCGTGCGCGAACGGTGGAAATGGCCAAAGCGCCAGGAAAGCTGCGCTGCCGCCTGGGCTGCCGTTCCGCCCTCGAACAGGATTGCCAAGCCCGCGGCCAGGCCCGCGCGATCGGCGCCGGATTTGCAATGCATCAGCGCGGGCGTTTCGAGCTGCCGGTAGATTTCCGCAAAGCGCAGGATGCGGTCGCGGTGCGGCGCGCCGCGGCTTTCGAACGCCATGTCGATATGGATCAGTCCGAGACGCAATGCCATCTCGCGCGAAAGCGCATCGCTGCCGCATTCCCGCCGGCCACGCAGATTGATCAGCGTGCGAAGACCGTAGCGGCGCGTCGCCGCCCGTAGCCGGGCAGGGGTCGGATGATTGGCGCGATACAGCTTGCCCGGAACCACAACCGCCCAATTCGTCCAGACCGTGCGAAAGATCGCATGGTCCACCAGCAGGCTGTTGGCCCAGATCGCGGCCCGGGAGCGGGCGGGCTTCGGCGCGTCTATCCGCGGCGCTCCGAAAGCAGGGTTTTGATTTCGCCGATCGCCTGTGCGGGATTGAGGCCTTTCGGACAGGTCTGCGTGCAATTCATGATGGTGTGGCATCGGTAGAGCTTGAACGGGTCTTCCAGCGCATCCAGCCGCTCGCCGGTGCGTTCGTCGCGGCTGTCGGCGATGAAGCGGTAGGCGTTGAGCAATGTTGCGGGCCCGAGATAGCGGTCGCCGTTCCACCAGTAGCTCGGGCAGCTCGTGGTGCAGCAATAGCATAGGATGCATTCCCACAAACCGTCCAGCTTGTGCCGCTCCGCCGGCGATTGCAGCCTTTCGCGATCCGGCGGCACCGGCGTATCGGTCTGCAGCCAGGGTTCGATGCTCTGCAATTGCGCGTAGGCGGTGGAAAGATCGGGCACCAGATCTTTCACCACCGGCATGTGCGGCAGCGGATAGATGGTGATGGCACCGCTGGCTTCGGCGATCGGGTGGGTGCAGGCCAGCGTGTTGCCGCCATCGATGTTCATGGCGCAACTGCCGCAGATGCCTTCGCGGCAGGAGCGGCGGAAAGTCAGCGTGGGGTCGATCGCGTTCTTGATGTGAATCAGCGCATCCAGCACCATCGGCCCAGTGCGATCCAGATCAATCTCGTAAGTATCCAGCCGGGGGTTGGCGCCGTCGTCGGGGTTCCAGCGATACACACGGAAGGTTTTCGTGCGGGTGGCGCCCGCCTCAGCCTTGTGCGTGCGGCCGCTGGTGACGCGGCTGTTCTTGGGAAGCGTGATTTCGACCATGCGGCGTTCTTTCAGAGCGTCAATACACGCGCTTCCGGGGCGGAATAACGCTCACCTCGTTGGTCAGCGTCTGCATCCGCACCGGGCGATAGGCCAGCGCCACGCTGCCATCGTCGCCCACCCAGGCAAGCGTGTGCTTCATCCAGTTCGCGTCGTCGCGATCGGGGAAATCATCGTGCGCCTGGGCGCCGCGGCTTTCCTGCCGTGCCTCCGCGCTGGCCATGGTGGCCGCCGCGTTGCGCACCAGGTTCTGCAGCTCCAGCGCTTCAACCAGATCGGTGTTCCAGATCAGGCTTTGATCGGTCACTTTCATGTCCGGCAGCGCCGACCAAAGATCGGACATTTTGCCGACGCCCTCCGCAAGCGAGGCGCTGTTACGGAACACGGCCGCGTGCTGCTGCATGTTCCGTTGCATGGTGGCGCGCAGCGCCGCAACCGGCGTGCCTCCATTGGCGTGCCGCGTCCAATCGAAACGCGCCAGGCTGGCATCGCCCGCGCCCGGCGGCAGCGGCGGCAGCGTCGCGCCCGGTTGCACAATCTCCGCGGCACGTCGCCCCGCCGCACGGCCGAACACCAGCAAATCCAGCAGCGAATTCGTGCCCAGCCGGTTCGCACCATGCACCGAAACGCAGGCCGCCTCGCCCACGGCCATCAGCCCGGGCACGATGGCATCCGGATCGCGCTCGGTGGGATGCAAAACTTCGCCATGATAATTCGTGGGAATGCCACCCATGTTGTAATGCACGGTGGGCAGCACCGGGATCGGCTGCTTCGTCACGTCCACGCCAGCGAAGATGCGCGCGGTTTCGGAAATGCCGGGCAGCCGTTCGTGCAGCAGTTCGGCGCCGAGATGTTCCAGATGCAGCAGGATGTGGTCGCGGTGCGGCCCCACGCCGCGGCCCTCGTTGATTTCGATGGTCATGGAGCGGCTCACTACGTCGCGGGAGGCGAGGTCTTTCGCATTCGGCGCGTACCGCTCCATGAAGCGCTCGCCTTCGGAATTGGTGAGATAGCCGCCTTCGCCGCGCGCGCCTTCGGTGATCAGGCAGCCGGCGGGGAAAATGCCGGTGGGATGGAATTGCACGAATTCCATGTCCTGCGCCGGCAGCCCGGCGCGCAGCACCATGCCGCCGCCATCGCCGGTGCAGGTGTGCGCGCTGGTGCAGCTTTGATAGGCACGGCCGTAGCCGCCGGTGGCCAGGATCACGAGCTGAGCGCGGAAACGATGGATGGTGCCATCGTCCAGGCACCAGGCCGTAACGCCGCGGCAGGCGCCTTCGTCGTCCATGATCAGGTCGAGCGCGAAATACTCGATAAAAAACTCCACGTCGTGCTTTAGGCATTGCTGATACAGCGTGTGCAGCATCGCGTGCCCGGTGCGGTCGGCCGCGGCGCAGGCGCGCATTGCCGGTTCCTGCCCGAAATTCTTCATGTGGCCGCCGAACGGGCGCTGATAGATCTTGCCCTCCTCGGTGCGGCTGAACGGCATGCCAAAATGTTCCAGCTCGTAAACGGCCGGCATCGCCTCGCGGCACATGTATTCGATCGCATCCTGATCGCCGAGCCAGTCCGACCCCTTTACGGTATCGTACATGTGCCAGCGCCAATCGTCCTCGCCCATGTTGCCCAGCGCTGCGCCGATGCCGCCCTGGGCCGCCACCGTGTGGCTGCGGGTGGGAAAAACCTTGGTGATGCACGCGGTTTTCAGTCCCGCCGCGCCGGTGCCCAGCGTGGCGCGCAGGCCGGAGCCGCCGGCGCCCACCACCACCACGTCGTAAGCGTGATCGATAATCGTGTAGGCGCCGTTGCTGGGTTTGCCGATCGCGTTCATGCCGATTCCAAAGCGAAAATCCGTCGGGGTCCGGCCCCGCACGGCGTTACTTGACCGCGAGCTTCAGCACCGCGATCGCCGCCATCAGGCCGAACAGCAGCGCCGCGCCGCGCGTGAGTAAAAGACAAGCCGCGAGCCGGGCTCTGTGGTGGATGTAATCCTCATACACCACCTGCAAACCCAGAACGGCGTGCTGGAAACCGAGATAAACCAGCGCCAGCAGCAGCGCCGCATTCCAGGGATGCCCCACCCACGCCGCCACCACGGGCTGGTCTGTGCCCAGCAGCGACAGCACGGAAACGATGAACCAGATCGAAAGCGGCACCAGGGCCAGGCCGGAAATTCGTTCGGCCTGCCAATGGCCCACGCCGGATTTCGCGGCGCCCAGGCCGCGCACCCGCCCCAGCGCGCTGCGCATCGGAGGCATCAGCCGCCCAATGCCCGATAGCCGGCGAACCAGACCAGCGCGGTGGCGGCGCCGGTGAGCGCGAACACCACGTAGGTGCCCGCATTCAGCGTGGGCTTGCCGGTGCCCAGGCCGAAATCCCAACCCAGGTGGCGGATGCCGCCGAACAAGTGGAAGAACAGCGAAGCCGTCCAGCCCAGCAGCAGCAGCAGGCCGAGCGGCGAGGCCAGGAACGCCTGCACCCGGGCAAACGCCGCGGGCCCCGCAGCGGCCGCGACCAGCCACCACACCAGCAGCAGCAGACCCACAGAGATGGCGATGCCGGTGACACGGTTCAGGATGCTGCCCAGCATGGTGGGCGGCCAGCGATAGACGCCGAGATGCGGCGACAGGGGACGGCGGATCGGCCGGCCGTCGCTGGCTCGGGCGACGAACTCCTCCGGCATGAGGGGGGATTCTCCAGGCTGGGCCGCCACGGTGCGGTGCAGCGTTGATCTAGGTCAGGGTGCCGTAAGGGTCAATCGGCGGCCCGGTTGACCGCGACCGGGGCGGCCCGCTTCCTGGTGGCATGAAGACTCTGGTTTTCTGCACCGCCTATGCGCGTACGGCCAGTGATTGGAGCCGGCGATATCGGCTGTGGCTGCGCGCGGTGAACCGTCCGGCGTTGGCGGCCGACACGATCCTGATCATCGACGATGGCTCGGAAACGCTGCCGGGGTGGCCGGGCGTGGCGCTGCATTCCGGCAACAGCCTGGCCGATGCGGCGCGTTTGCCCGCCCGGCCGGGCGTGATGCTGTATCATTTCGCCAAGCCTCTGGGGCGTGCCGACATCTTCGACTTTCCCGGCTGGCACCGCAGCTTCGCCTTCGGCGCGCTGTTCGGCGAGGCCGGAGACTTCGATCGGGTGATCCATATCGAATCGGATGCGCATCTTATTTCCGATAGGGCGCATATCTGGTTCCGGGAATTCGCCGAAGGCTGGGCCTCGCTCTGGTCGGCGCGATACAACTTTCCAGAAATTGCGCTGCAGGTGGCCGCCGGGCGGGGTGTAGGGGCCATGGCGGATTTTGCGCGCCAGCCTTACGACGCGCTGCGCGGCGCCGTGCACGAAGACAAGATCCCGTTCACGCATGTGGAGCGTAACCTGACCGGCGAGCGCTATGGCGAGGACCTCGATCAGGTGCCGAGCGACGCGGATTACGTGGCGCAGGTGCAGACCTTGCGCGAGCCGACCTATTATTGGTGGCTGGAGGGCAGGCTGCCGAACACAGCGCCGCCGCTGATCGATTGGCATTTCGGGCATAGCGGCAATATGGCCGCGCCTTTGGGCGACGGCTGGGCCGCAGCGGAGGCCGAGCACCGCTGGATGCTGGGGCTGGAGAGCATAGTTTTGCTACCCAACCTGCCGGCCCGAAAGGATTTCACGCTGCTGCTGACGGTAATCCCGCATGTGCGGCTGCACCTGATACGCCAGCGCCTGATCCTGTTCGTCAACGATGCGCCGGTCGGCGAATACGAAGTGACGCAGACTTCGTATCTCGGTTTCCGTCTTCCGTCAGGTCCGCTGCGCCGCGACGGCACGGATCGGCTTCGGCTGCTGCACCCGGACGGGCGGCCGCCGAGCGCGATCTCGGATCATCCGGATCGTCGTTGGCTTTCCCTGGCTCTGGTGCGATTGAGGATTTTCGTTCTTTCTTGAAAGAAAGAACCAAAGAACTTTCTTCAATTGGTTCGGAACGCAATCTCGATGCCGGCGGTAGGATCGGGCAGGGTTATGCGCAGGGTGCGGCTCGCATTGTCGTGCTTCAGGGCGAGAATGCCGTCTGGCAAGTCTTGCACCTCACCAGCAAAACCATGCACCACCAGCGCAAGCTTTTGCCACCACGGCGCGTAACTGCCCTCGCGCGGCGCAATCCGTATGCGCGTGCGGCCAGCCTCGCTGGTGTGGTTCAGCCGCAGGCGCAGGTATTCGCCGCGCTGGTAGCCGAATCCATCGCCAGCATCGTGATAGAGCGTTCCGTGGCAGTTCGGGCCGGGGTAGATCAGCAGCTCCAGCGTGTCGCCAGGATCGTCCTGCGTGCTCTGCACCACCGGCTGGCGCGGCACGATCGTGCCGCCGCGGGCGAATACCGGCAACGCTTCGAGCGATTGCGCGACCTTGAGCAGCGCGGGCCGTGACGGGTCCGTGCCGGTGCCCGAAACGTGCAGGCCCGTCCAGTAATCGTACCAGGGCACGCGGGGCAACGTCACCACATACGGATCGGTGAATTCGGCGAAGGGCGCGGGCGCGATCACCAACGCCGAGCCGAGCATGAATTGCGTGAGCGGATCGCGCGTGATCCAGGCCCTCGTGCTGGCCAATGCGGGAAATTCCAGGAACATCGGCCGCATCATCGGCACGCCGGTGCGGCTGGCTTCCTCTGCCAACGTGTAAATGTACGGGAGCAGGCGATAGCGCGCTTCCACGAACCGGCGCCGGATCGACACATGCGGTTCGCCATCCAGCCACGGTTCGCGCGGCGCGCTTTCCTGAAACGCGTGGCTGCGGAACAGCGGCATGAAGGCGCCCAGCTGATACCAGCGGGTGAGCAGATCGGGCGCGGCCGAGCCGAAGAAGCCCCCGAGATCGGCGCCCGCGAACGGAAATCCGGATAGGCCCAGATTGAGCAGCATGGCCACGTTCAGGCGAAGATGATTCCAGGTCGCGGAATTGTCGCCGGTCCACGTGGTGGCGTAGCGCTGGCCGCCGGCGCAGGTGGCGCGGGTGAGCACAAAGGGCCGCTTATCGGGCAGCAATTTGCGCAATCCTTCGTGCGTGGCGCGCGTATTCAGCAACCCGTAAGCGTTGTGCACTTCCCGATGCGGCGCGGAGCGAGGGGTTTCGCCGGGTTCTTCAATGCGATGCACGGCATCTAGTGGCAGCGTATTGCCCGGCGTGTCGAACGCGGTCGGCTCGTTCATGTCATTCCAGATCCCGGCAACGCCCGCGGCGGCGAATTCGGCATGCAGCCCGCCCCACCACTCCCGAGTGGCAGCGCGCGCAAAATCGGGGAACGCCGAATTGCCACCCCACATCTTGCCCTGGAACACCTCGCCATCGGCGGCGCGCACGAAATGCTCGCCGGCAAAACCCTGCTCGCTCGCCGCATAAGTCCCGTCCTCCACCACTGGAGTTTGCGCATCCACGATTGTCACCAGCCGCAGGTTTTGCGCTTGCAGATCGCGCACCAGCAACGGCAGATCGGGGAAGCGTTCGGGGTCGGTCGTGAAGCTGCGGAAGCGGTCCTGGTAATCTATATCGAGATAGATCGCGTCCGCGGGGATGCGTTCCCGTCGCAAGGCTGCGGCGATATCGCGCACCGCATCCGCGCTCATGTAGCTGTAACGCGATTGCTGGTAGCCAAAGCTCCAGCGCGGCGGCAGCGGTGGCAGGCCGGTGAGGAACGCATACGCGACGGGCAGCGCCTTGGCGTGCTCCGCGAAAATCAAATACGTATCGAAATCTCCCAATTCCGCGCCGAAGGTAAAAACATTCCGGTGCCGCTTGCCAAAATCGAAATGGGTGCGGCCGGTATTGTCCAGCAGCAGGCCATAGCCGCCGCGTGGTGTCAGCCCAAGCACGAACGGAATGCTCTTGTAGATCGGGTCGGTCGATTCCTGGAAATTGAGGTTGTCCGTGTTCCATAGCACGAACGCCTGATCGTTGCGCGCCAATCGCCCGGTCTTGTCACCCAGGCCAAAGAAGCGTTCGCCGGGCTGGATGGCGCGGAACGCGGAAAATCCGCCGTTCTGGAAGAATGCCGGCAGGCCAATCGCATCTTCGTGCAGCACCTCGCCGGTCTCCGTTGCCACGATCACGCGCGCATCCTGCCGAAGCACGCGCAAAACCAACCGGCCGGTGCGAAACCCGATGCTCTCGTCGCTGTCGAACGATTCCACCTCGATGGCTGCGGACCGCGCTTCCGGCAGCACCGACCACGAACCACCGTTTTGCCATTCCGATCCGCCCGGCTTCACGCGGATACGCAAGATATCCGGCCGCAACGCCGTGATTCGCAGGGCGAGCGGTCCGGCGGCCGCCTCGATGCCGTCCGGCAGCCAAATATGCGACCGCACCGGCCCGGCAACCAACATCGCGGCCACGTTTCAGGCGGCGTGGCGCAGCAGGGAGCGCGCGACCAGTTGTTCGGCGATTTGCACGGCGTTCAGCGCCGCACCCTTGCGCAGGTTGTCCGCAACGCACCAGAACCCGAGCCCGTTCGGCACGGTGGGATCGCGCCGCAGTCGGCTGATATAAACCGCGTCCTCGCCCTGGCAGTCGGCAGGCGTTACATAACCGCCATCGTCGCGGCTATCCAGCACAACGATGCCGGGCGAATTGCGCAGCAGATCGCGCGCCTCACCCACGTTCACTGGTTTTTCGAACTGCACCGCTACGGATTCCGCATGCCCGATGAACACCGGCACGCGCACGCAAGTGGCAAACACCGCAATATCCGAATCGAGAATCTTCTTCGTTTCCACCACCATCTTCCATTCCTCCTTGGTGGCGCCGTCGTCCTGGAATTTGTCGATGTGCGGAATCACGTTAAAGGCAATGTTCTTCGTGAAAACCTCAGGCTTCACCGGATCGTTCACGAACACCGCTTTGGTGGCGCGAAACAGCTCATCCATGCCTTCTTTGCCGGCACCGGACACCGATTGATAGGTGGAGACGATCACTCGCCGGCAGCCATACCGGTCGTGCAGCGGCTTCAGCGCGAGCACCATCTGGATGGTGCTGCAATTCGGGTTGGCAATAATGCGCCGCTTCGTGTGCCGGCTAAGCGCTTCCGGGTTCACCTCCGGCACCACCAGCGGCACGTCCGGCTCCATGCGGAACTGGCTGGTATTGTCGATCACGATGCATCCGGCTTCGGCCGCGCGCGGCGCATGCGCGGCGGAAATTGCGGCACCGGGGCTGAACAGGCCGATATCCCAGCCGGCAAAATCGAAGCTCTCCAGCGCCTGCACGCGCAGCACGCGCTTTTCGCCGAAGCTCACCTGCGTGCCCGCCGAGCGTGCGGACGCTAGCGCCACAATGTCGCTGACCGGGAAATCGCGTTCCGCCAGCGTTTTCAGCATCTCGCGGCCCACCGCCCCGGTGGCACCCACCACCGCCACCCTGTAGCCCATCGTCGTCTCCACCGGCTCTGCGTGCGGCCTTTTATAGGGGTTCCGGCTCAGCGGGAACCGCCACGACGGCACACGCGGTAGCCACCGACGCGGTTTCCGGCAAAGCCAAGGCGAGAACTGAGAACGCGATGGCGGCGATGCCGGCGCTGGTGAGGAAAGCGGCCGAATAGCCAGCATGTTGCACGATCACGCCGGCCAGCAATCCGCTGCTGGAGGCGCCTATGCCCTGGGCGGTAGCCACCGCGCCCTGGGCCAGATTGTAGCGGCCCGTGCCGCGCATCAGATCGGCGACAACCAGTGGTGTGATCGCGCCGAAAATGCCCGCCCCCACGCCGTCCAGCAACTGCACGCCGATCAGCCACCACGCCTGGTCGGAAAATGTGTAGAGCAAGGCCCGAACCGGCAAAATCCCAAAGCCCAGCAGCAGGAGTTTCTTGCGGCCCAGCCGATCGGCGGTATTGCCCACCAGCAACGCGATCGGCAGCATGATGAGTTGCGCCGCGATGATGCAGGCCGACATCATTGCGGTGGCGATCCCCTTGTGCGAAAGCGCGAGTTTTTGTCCCACCAACGGCAGCAGCGAAGCGTTCGCTAGGTGGAACAGCAGCGTGCACCCGCAATAGATCAGCAGCGGCCGGCAGCCGATCAGCACGCGCCAGACCGGGCCAGGCGCGTCGCCCCCGGTATCGCCGCGCGCGCGTTCGTGGTCGATAGCGCCGCCGGGAATGGAGAGCGTCGCCAGCGCGGCGAGCAGCGCGAACACTGGCACCAGCAGGAAAACGGTGCGCTGCGAAAATGCCCAGCCCACGGCGCCCGCCGCGGCGGCGATCGCCACGTTGCCGGCGTGATCGAACGCGGCGTTGCGGCCGAGCCTTCGGGCCAGCGCCTGGCGCGCGAACAATCCGAGCGTGATGGCGGCCACCGCCGGGCCGAATATGTCGCCCACCGCGGCCATGGCCGCGTTGGCCAGCATCACGGGCCAGAAGAACGGTGCGGCATAGATCGCCACCGCGCCGGCGGCCAGCACGGCGAGTGCCGCCACAACCAGCCCGCGTTTAGCCTTCGTGGCGTCGATTGCGGCACCGGCTGGGGTTTGCAGCAGCAGGCCGACGAAGCCGCCAATCATCGTGACCAGCCCTACACTCTCCTGGCTCCAATGCTGTCGCGTAACCAGAAACACGTTCAGGTAAGGGCCGAGCGCGCCGCGCACATCGGCGAGCAGAAAGTTCAGCGCATCGAGCGATGCGGGGCGGAACTCGCGCGGAATGCGTTCAGCCCTGCGACGGCGGCGTGGTGACGATCAGCCCGTCGAATGCCGGGGTCACCTCAAGCTGGCAGGACAGGCGGGAGTTTTCCTGCCGGTCGGAAACCAGCTCGATGGTGTCGATTTCCGGTGATTTCATCGGCGCTAGGCGCGGCAGCCATTCCGGATCGACATACACGTGGCACGTGGCGCAGGCGCAGGCGCCGCCGCAATCGGCATCGATGCCGGGAATGCCGTTCGAGACCGCGCCGCGCATCACCGACATGCCCACGGGAACATCGACGCTATTTCGCTGCCCGTCATGCGTTATGTAATTTATGCGCGGCACGGCTCGTCTCCCGTTGCGATGCACGGATGGCCGATCTCCCCCGGCGCCGCAAGCCGTTCAGCCGGCACGCAGCACGCCAACGCGAACGAGCGTCGCCAGAATTCGCGATCCGGCCCGGAAACTGCCGCGCAGATTGCCGGCCACCTTCGAGCTTCCGGCTACGCGGCGATAATAGGGCAACGGCACTTCCCGCACGCGCAAACCGGCCCGTGGCGCGCGGATCTGCATCTCAAGGTTCCAGCCATAGGTCATTTCCCGCATGTTCAGGCGCAGGAGATCGGCGGTGCGGATGGCGCGAAAGGCGCACATGTCGCGGTAGCGCGCGCCGCCGAGCAGGCCGAGTGCCAGGCCCACCGCGTGGCCGGCGAATACCTGATGCCAGCCCATGCTGCCCGCCTCGCGTTCGGCACGGCTGCGAACGGCCAGCACGAAATCCGCGTCCCCCGCCTGGATCGGGCGCAACAGCTCCGGCGCCCGTTCCACCGCGTCCGCGCCATCGCCGTCCATGAACAGCAGCAGCCCGGCGTCTAGCGCCGCGGCCCGTTCGGCGCCGGTCATACAGGCGCGGCCGTAGCCGGGCCGCGTCTCCACGATCACTTCCGCGCCGCCCGCCCTGGCTTCCTTCACCGTGCCGTCGCGGCTGCCGCCATCCACGACGATGACATGATCGATTTTTGGCAGCCGCGCGAGCACGTCGCCGATCGCACCTTCCTCGTCAAGAACCGGAATGATCGCGCAAACGCCGAGCGTCAACCTACAGGCTCCACCGCAGCCCGCAATTCTGGCACGGTTTCGGGGGCGCGTCGCCGATCAGCTGCGCGCGGAAATCCTGGTAGGCGTCACCGTTCCAGATTTCCTCCAGCGTTTGCGTCTTGGCATCGCCCAGCGTGTAATTTTCGTAGCCGCGCGCCGAGAACGGTGCGATGCAGCAGGGCAGGGCGCGGCCATGCGCGGTGAAATACATCAGGCTCCATGGTCGCCGACAGCCGGACCACGGGGTTTCCCCCTGGCGTTTCAGGCTCAGCCCGGGCTCGGTGGCACCGGAAGCATCCAGCATAACGCCCAGCTCGCGCCCCAAAACCTGCGCCGCCTCGATCGCCGCGTGTTCCTCCGCCTCGGTCGCTTCGAACAGGCTGCTCTCGGCGCGCGCCATGCCAAAGCCCGAATCATCGAATACCAGCCGCTGCAAATGCACGTCGCGCACATCCATGCGCGCCGCCAGGCGCACAAAATCCGGCAGTTGCGCGATCGTTTCCTTCAGGCCGGTGAGCCAGAGCGAGACGCGCGGCGTGGCGGCGCCAACCTCCTGCTGATAGGCCCGCAGGCGGGAAACGTCGCGCACGATCCGATCGAAGAATGGCTTGCCGCGCACCATGGCGTAGGTTCCGGGATCGGCCGCATCCAATGAAACGCGCAACTCATCAAGACCGGTATCGATCAACTCGCGGAAACGCTTTTCGCGCAGCAGCGTACCGTTCGTGTTGAACAGCACATGCACGTCGCGCGCTTTCAAATACCGAATCATGTCGGGCAGGTGCTTCACCAGCATCGGCTCGCCCACGCCGTGCAGCACCGCGCGCTTCAAATGCGGCACCTGGTCCACGATTTTCGCGAACAGCGCGAAATCCATGTCCGCCGGCGGTTCCAGCGTTTCGAACGTGCGTGGGCAGGTCTCGCAAAGCAGGTTGCAGCGGTTCGTCACCTCCAGATACAGGCACACCGGGGGCGCCGTGGCTTCGGCCTGGCGGCTGCCTACCTGCTCGAAATAGCGTCGTGGATCGCTCAGCGCTGCAGACATTCATGCACTCCCGGCCGGAACTTCCCGCCCCAGACCAGCCGCGCGCCGCCGCGCCAAGTCGCGCAGCGCGAGGCCTGCAGCAGGCAGGAACACTGCCGTCGGGAGCCAGATCTCGTCATGCCACGGATCGCTGTAGAGCAGCAGCGGTGCCGCGGATAGAAAGATAACGCTCGGGATCGCGCACAGGCAGCACGGCAACGCGAGCCACACATAATACCACGGATAGTGCGGGCTCATCGCCGCCACCGTGCCGGCCGCGAGCACGGCCACATTGCCGCCAAGCTGCCGGGCCGCGCTGGATGGCGAAGGCGCGGGAGGTTGCAGGAACGCCATCCACGCGGCGATGCCGATTAGCCCGACCGCCGCCGCCATCACGTAAGCGTGTCCCGCCCAAGCCGGCAGCGCCTTCCAGTGCGAGAGCAGCGCCAGCAGCCAGAAACCGCCGCCCTGCGCCAGACCTTCCTCGCTCGTGTAGGAAGGCAGAAAACCGAGCACGGCCATCCCCGCCGAACTGTAGATGGCATATAGCGCCAGGATGGTCGCGGCGCAGGCCAGCGGCAGCCGCCAGTCCCAGCGTTTCCACAGGGCGGGCGCCACGGCGATAGGCAGAAATTTCGTCAGGATCGCGGCGCCGAGCAGCATTCCGGAAACGACTCGATAACGCAGCATGGCGGCCAGCATGGCAAGGCCGAGAAATCCGATGGCCGCGCCGTCGATATGGCCTTCGCCGGCAATCGCCCAGGCCGCCAGCGGGTTCCAGGCATAGATCAGCACGCGCGCCGGCGGCAGGCGCGCAATGCGCAGCAGGCGCAGCATCGCCGCGATGCCGGCGGCTTCCAGCAGCAGCATGGCCAGCTTCATCGCAAGCACCGTCTGGCTCACGCTCGCCACAATGCGGAACAGCAATTGCACGGCGGGCGGGTAGATCGTGTGCGCATAGTCGGCGCGATTGATGCGCGGGTATATCGAGGCATCGCGCAATCCGCGCAGCGCCGGATCGGCGGGAATGTGCGCATAGGGGTTGATGCCGGCGGCCTGCACGCGCCCGTCCCACACATAGCGATACACGTCGCTCGACATGAACGGCGGTGCGGCCAGCAGCACCAGCCGGAGCACGAACGCGATGGCCAGAATCCACCACAGCGGCCGGTCCGGCGGCGGCGCTCGCAGCAATTGAAAAATCGCAAGAAAGTATAGTCCGGCGGAGACGCCGATCAGCGCGACCACCGCGTCCTTGCGCGCCAGCGTGCCCACCCAGACGCTGCCCGGCACATGCAGCGATATCGCGACAATGGACAGGCCCAAAATCCCCGCGCCGAGCCATGGCAGGATGCGGCCACCGGTCATGCGAAGCGGCGCTGGCTTTCGGCCTCCTCACGATTTGCCGCGAGCCACGCGGCGGTTGCCGGTGCCGCGTAGCCTTGGCGGTCCGCCCGCCCGAGTTCGCGCCGCAGCCGGGCGAACGAAGCCGCATCGTCGATATCGTACCAGGGCGGCAGCTCGCGCAGCTCCAGGCCCAGTGCCGCCGCGCGCTGCCGCGTCTGCGCCGCGACCGATGGCGTGCTCCAGGCGATGTCGGCGAACAGGCCGGCATGGGCCTTCCGCATGCCGAGGAAATAATAGCCGCCATCCTCGGCCGGCCCGAGCACGACGGTATCGGCATCCGCCGCGAGCCAAGCCGCGGCACGCCGGAGGTAGTCGGTGGGAAGCGTCGGGCTGTCGGAATTCAGCACGCCGGCGCTGGCGAACCCGCCCTCAAGCAGCGCGCCGATGGCCTGCAGCAGGCAGCGCCCGAAGCCCTCCACGCCATCGGGCATTGCGGCGCTGCCGTCGGCCAGCACCAGGCGCGTGTCGGGGGCCACAATGCTGGCAATCTCGGCCTCGGTGCCGGCAGGCGCATAAGCCACGTGCGGCACCACCCCGGCGCCGGCACGAAACAGGTTGGTGGTGATGTCGCGCAGGAATGCGGCGCTCAGCGTTGCCGCCTGCTCCGGGCTCAGCGGCGGCACCAGCCTTGTCTTGCAGCGCCCGGGGCGCGGCGCTTTGGCCATCACCGCAATCGCCGCGACCATTTCAGCTCCCGGAGAACCAGTTATAGCCGCGATCCGGCCAGAACCCCGAAGGCTGCCGGTCGGTCACGAAAATTGTTGTCACCCACTTGGGATTCTTGAAGCCGAGCTTGGTCGCGCATCGAATCTTGAACGGAAAACCATGCCGCTGCGGCAGTATCCGGTCCGCCAGGCGGAATGCCATGAGCGTTTGCGGATGCAGCGCGGTGGGCATATCCATCGATTCATAATAGCCGTCGGCGCATTCGAATCCCACATACCGGGCCGTTGTATCCGCGCCAACCCGGTTCAGGAAAGCGTGAAGCGGCGTGCCGCTCCATTTGCCGATCATGCTCCAGCCCTCCACGCAGACGTGACGCGTGATCTGCGTCACCTGCGGCAGCGCGTGCAGTTCGGCCACCGACCATGGCCGCTTCTGCTCGATGCGGCCAGCGAGGCTGAGCTTGTATGTGGCAGCATCCAAGTGCGGCGCCTGGCTCTCCGGATACCACGCATTGTAGCGGAACGGATCATGCGCCAGCCGCTCGGCGAATTCCGGCGCCAGCCTGGCATCGCTGAACAGCGCCGCCTGCACCCGATCGTTCCAGCGCGACATGGCGTGCAGCACGCGCTGCACCTGGTCGTTGTCGCTGATGTCGCAGCCGGTGAGCAGCGTGAGCGCGCCGGCCGAAAGTCCGCCGCGTAGCAGCGTACGGCGTTCGATGGCACGCCGCAGTTCCGGTTCCATCCGCGTCACTCCGTCGGCTCCGGCGCCGTCTCGCGCACCCGGCCGATCACCATGCCGACAAGCGTTTTCGGCACCAGCGCCACCAACGCCAGATGCATGGCAAAGAACGCCACGATCGCCGACATAAACAGGAAATGCACGGTGCGCGCGCCCTGGAAGCCGCCGAGCAGCGCCGTGATCCAGCCGAACTGCACCGGCTTCCAGATCGCGAGGCCGCTCACGAACATCATGACGATCGCGAACAGCACGCCGATATAGAAGGCGCGCTGCACCGCATTGTAGCGGCCGAGTTCATGAGCCAGGCGGAATGTTGCGGCGGCCTTGAAATCTCGCCAGAAGCTGCGTGGCCCCACGGGCCAGAAATCACGGCGGAAATGCCCGGACACGAAACCGTGCAGCAGCAGCAGCGCGAAGCCCGCGAGCAGCAGCCACATGCCCGCGAAATGCCAGGCGATCGCATTCGCCACACCCGGATCGTTGCTGCGTGAAAGCGTGCCCTTGATGCCGCCGCCCAGCACCGCCCAGCCCGGAAAGCGGAACGGCAGGATCGGCTCCTGATTGTAAATCCGCCAGCCGCTGCCGAGCATGATCACGATCGCCAGCGCCTGCGCCCAATGCGCCAGCCGCAGCAGCAGCGGCTGACGATGCTCGCGCGTTATCGTGGTCAAGCCACCATCTCCAGCCCCGCCGCCTGCGCCAGGCTACGGGCGCGTTCGGTACCGAGAAAAGCCACGAACGCGTCGCCATAGCGGCTCCATGCCTTCGATGCTTTTGCGACCGTGTACAGGACCGGGTCATGCGCGGCCGGCGCGATGCGCATAGCCGCGTACAGCCCCGGACCAATATCGGTTTCATAACAAAGCCCCAGCGCGGCCTGCCGCCGCCGCAACAGATCGGCCACATCCAGTGAATCCACGGCGCCCATGCCACGCTCCGCGATCACGGCGCCGAGCCCGAGCCGCGCCACCGTCGCCGGCCCATCCAGGCTGGAGGCCGCCGTCGCATCGGGATAAGCGAGTCTGCCGCCGCCAAGCAGCGCCGGAATGCCGGCCGGATCGAAATCGCGTGTCGCACCCACGCCTGCGGCCGCGAGCACCAGCCGATTCCGCCAGAGCGGCCTCGCCCCGGGCGCGATCAACCCGGCTGCCTCCGCCTGGGGCAAGAAAGACGCGAGCGCAATCAGCAGATCATCCTGCGTGCCATGTGCGAGCAGGGCCAGGTTCTGCGCCGTGGGCGCGGCCAGCACGATCGCGGGGCCGCCCTGCGGCCGGAACGCGGCGCCAATCGCCCGCAGTACGGGCACCAGCGTGGGTTCGGTATAAATCACCACGTAATCGCGCAGCCACGGTTCGGCCCGCGCCCGCCCTGGGCTCAAGGCCAGCAGTGCCAAAGCCGAAACGATCGCGGCCCGCCGAGTCGGCTCAAATGCGGCCGCAGTACCTGGACCTGGCGCCATGAATGATGAATGTTTCCCGCAACCTGCCCAGCCGTTCGGGCCCGGCACGGCGGAGGTTACGCTACTTCTCCACGAACGCCTTCTCGATAACATACTGGCCGGGCTTCGCGTTGGTCCCTTCAAGCCACTCATGGCGCGCAAAATACGCGCCGAAATCGGCCAGCAGCCCGGGACTGCCGCACAGCATGATACGGTCAACGCTGCGGTCCACTGCCGGCAGGCCGAGCTTCTCCGGCAGTTCGCCGGTGAAGATCAGGTCGGTTACCCGCCCCCGGTTGTGGAAGGCTTCCCGTGTGATCGTCGGGTGGTAGACGAGTTTTTCGCGCACCAACTCGCCGAGCAGTTCGTGTCGGGGCAGTTCTGCGGCAATGAATTCGCGATAGGCGAGTTCGGCCGCGACGCGGCAGCCATGCACCAGCACCAAGCGCTCGAACGGCTCGTAAGTGTCCGGATCCTTGATCAGGCTCATGAACGGCGCCAGCCCGGTGCCGGTGCCCAGCAGATACAGGTTGCGGCCGGGCAGCAGGCTGTGCGTCAGCAACGTGCCCACCGGTTTGCGGCCGATCAGCACCCCGTGGCCGGGCTCGATATGCTGCAACCGGGAGGTCAGCGGCCCGTCCGGCACTTTTATCGAGAGAAACTCCAGCGTTTCCTCCCAATGCGCGTTCACCATGCTGTAGGCGCGCAGCAGCGGCTTGCCGTCCAGCGCCAGCCCGATCATCGTGAACTGGCCGCTTTCGAACCGGAATGCCGGATCCCGCGTGCAGGTGAAGCTGAACAGCGTGTCGGTCCAATGGTGCACGCTCAAGACGCGCTCTTCGTAGGTGGCGCTCATTGCCTCGTCACGAATGGTGGGAAGCCGGCGAAATGGGGGAGCGGCCGCGGATTGTCCAGGCGAACCAGGGCGGGCCGGCCCTGCGTTCAGCGTCGCGCCACTAGCACGCGTTCCAGTCGTTGCAGGATGCGCGCCAGCGCCAGTTCCCAGGTAAATTGCCGGGCGCGCTCCAGGCAGGCTGCCGCCAGCGCCGGCCCGAGTGCCGCACGCCGCCGCTGCATTTCGCCGATCGCCCGCAGGAAATCGTCGGCCGAGAACGGATCGAAGTAGCAGCAGGTGTCGCCGCCCACCTCCGGTATGCTGGAGCTGAATGAGGCGACGCAGGGGGTGCCCACCGACAGACTCTCCAGCACGGGCAGGCCAAATCCTTCAAAGAAAGACGGGTAGAGCGTGGCTTGCGCACCGCGCAGGAGCTTGTACTTGTCGAAGTCACCCACGAAGCCGGTGAACAGGATCCGCCCCGTTTGCCGCGCCGGCTCCAGCCGCTCGGGAATGGCGTGCTGCTCTTCCAGCCAGCCCATGCGGCCAGCGAACACGAACCGGTGGCCGGCGAGCAGTTCCGGCGCCCGTTGCAGCAGATCGAACACGAGCATGACGTTCTTGCGCGGCTCGCGCGTGCCAAGCACGAGAAAATACGGCTCTACATTTTCCTTGGCGCAGCCATTCTCGGCGGCGATCTCATACCAGCCCGGCCAGGAGACGCCGTTCGGCACCACAGCGATCTCGGCCGGCTTCAAACCGAAATAGGCGGCCAGATCCTCGGCCGAAGCCTGGCTCACAGCCACCGACAGGTCGTTGCTTGCGATGTCCGCGGCCATGGCGGCCGTGTGGTGCTCCACGGTCTGCCGCGTGTGAAATTGCGGCACGACGAGCGTGGAGAAATCGTGGAAAAGGCTGCATTCTACATCAAAAACCCGCCGCAATCTTTTGAAATTGGGGAAAATACCAATGCTCGGGCCGCCGCCCGGCAAAACTGGCAGCCTGCCCGCCACCGCCGTGCCGGCTTCGATATCCCGCTTCAGGAACCGGCCATGCCCGCGCCGCACCGCATCCTGCACGGCGCGCGGCGCGACGATCTGCAAATCGAGGAAGAACCGGGTGCGTTGGCGCAGCCGCTCGCAAAGAACACCCGCCAGCCCGGCGGCGACGACCGGGATGCCGGTCCATTGCGGCTCCAGCATCGGCGCCACATCGTAGAACAAATGGCCCTCACAAGCTTCGAGCAGCCGGCCGAAACGGCCGATGGGATCGGGCGTCATGGCGCCGGGGCCGGGCGCCGGGCCGAACGCCGTGCGGCATCGGGCGGGGCAGCCGCATAGGCTTCGCGGCAAGCGGCGGTTTCCGCCAGCAGCGCCGGCAGCGCGCGGCGTGACGGCATGCGCGAGGCGAAATTCAGCAGTCCCCAGCGCGTCTCCGCCGCGATCCAAAGCGTTTCGTCCGCTGCCACCCGCCGCGTGTCCGGTGGCGCGCCCGCCGCGGCATCCAAAAGAATCGTGGCGATGCCGCAGGCGGCGAGCCGCCGCAGCGTCCAGCTATGCTCGGGATCGTTGCCATCCACCCAAGCGATCGCCGCCAGCCGCAGCAGCAGCGGCAGGGATTCCAGCCGTGTCAGCCGCGCGATAAAGCTCTGCGGCAGCACCCGGGCCGGATCCGGCGCCGCATTCCGCACGCGCGCGATCAGCCGCCGGATCAGTCCGATCTGGCCGGGATAGTTGAACGGCAGCACAAGCAGACGCAGAAGCGGCCTAGCCGCGTCCTGCAACTCGGCCAGCCGCACCAGCAATTCGGGCACGATGCTTCCGGGATCGTCGAGATTCCACGGCAACAGCACGAACGGCGTGAAGGTGAGCTGGCTTTCGCGCATCACCTCGCGCAGATGCGCCGACCGGGCCCGCACCGGCCCGGCAGCCCAGTGGGCGGAATTGAATTCGGCAAAGCTCACCAGGTCGAGTCCCGGGTGCTGCGGGTCGGGCGGTCGGGGTGCGCGCCTGGCGTGCTGCACATCGGCATTGATGCAGGCGGCCGGGAGCAGGCTTGTGGGCAAGACCTCGCCCGTGGTGGTGCTGAACGGCGCGACCCCGGCCGAATAGACAAAGGCGCGGCGCACCGCGGCGGGCAGCACGCGGCCTGAGGCCAGCGGGTGCGCGCTGGTGGTGACCGGCCCGGATACCGGCACCTCGGCGAGCACCGCGCCGTTGCGCGCCGGCTTGAGCACCCGGCCGACGCGCGCGCTGCCGAACCGCAAATGCACCGGTCGGCTGGCCGAGGCACCCGGCACCAGCGCCGCGAGCGGCGCCAGGCTTTCGGCCGTGGAAAACATCTCGGGCAGCGGCGTGAACAGCAGCCTCGGCTGCAGCGCCGGAAACGCCGCGGCGAAAGCCGAAAGCTGCGCTTCGTAGCCGAGCAGGCATTGTGGCAACGCGAGCTGCGCCACCGGCAGCATCGCCCGGTGGTGCGGCCGCAGCGGTCCCGGGCAACTCAGCAGGATGGCGGGCGCGTCGTCCCAGGCGCGGAACGGGGAAGGGCTTGGCATGCAATCGGCGTGTACCGGTGCGGCCCGGCCCTGGCCAGACGCGGAACGCGATGGGATACAGTCACATGCAAGCGGCGGTGCAGGCGGTTTCCGGCAATCACTTGCTCGGCTGGGCGCGCGATCCCGGCGCCCAGGGGCCTGCCATCGTGCAGATTTTCGCGGCTGGAACGCTGCTGGCGGAAGCCCCGGCGCAATGGTTCCGCCCGGAATTGCTGCAAGCCGGAATCGGCCACGGCCATTACGGATTCCGTGCCCGGCTGCGCCCGCCCGCGCCCTCCGGCGAGATAGAGATCACGCTGCATCTGCCGCGGGCCGGCGAAAGCCTAGTGGCGCGGATCGCTCTGCCGCACAGGCCGCCCGCGTCGGCGGCAAGCGTGGAAAGCCTGATCGAAACCCCGCCCGGCTGGACGGTGCAGCACGTGCGGGCAGCACCGGACTGCCTAGACCTTGCCGCCAATCTGGCAGCGATGGGGGCGCCGCGCTTCGTCGATATGGTCTTCCATTTTGCGCTACGGCGGTGGCCGGCGCCGCACGAAGCGCAGTTCTATGGCCGCCTGATCGAAGCTCGCGAGATATCGCCGAACGAGTTGCTTCTGGAGCTGCTGGATGGCCGGGAGCGCGCCGAACTCGATGCCGCGCTGGCGTCGCCCTGGGATCCCGAGTTTCCGTTCCTGGCGATCTGATGCGAGCGTCGGCCTTGGTTGGCCGCGTTGTGGGCGGTAAGCGGATCGGATGAGCGAGATTTCCTGGCCGGACCGCGCGCACCGGCTGCTTGGCGAATTGATGCCGGTTTCGGTGATCGTGGCCGGCCAGGGCGCGACAGAGGTAGCGGCGGCACTGCGCACAGCCGGGACCGAGGCCGTGGTGGTCGCCGACGGAGCCCCGGAGCCCTGCGACCTGGCGCTGCTGCTGTCGGGGAGCCGCGCGGATGATCCAGCGATGCGCGATCTGGCGGCGAAACTGACCGCCATCACGGATCGCATCCTTCTGGTGCCGGAAACGGATCGAGGAACCGATGGCGGCCTCGCGGAGGCGACCGCCTGGTTCGAGCTGTTCGCCGAGCGCGGCTTCCAGCCGGTGCTGGAATACGATGCGGCCTTTCTGGGTGCCGGCGCCTTTCTGGTGGACCGCAACGCCGTGGCGGCGGAAGCCGAACTCGCCGACTTTACCGAACGACTCGGCACCAGCGCCGCGCCCGCGCTGCCAGCCGCGGCACCGCTGCCCGATCCGGAACTTGCGGAACTGCGCCGCCAACTCGCCGCGCGCAGCGGCGAGCTTGAATTATTGGGCGCGGAACTGGCCGACGCCCGGGCACAGGCCGAAGCCTGGGCGCCGCTGCGCCGCTGGGTGGAGGCGTGCGCCCGGGCGGGGCGGAAACCCACGAAGCCATCGCGGCTGCGGCGCTGGCTGTGGCGGCGCACGCGCCGTGGCCGGAAGCTGATGGATGCCGAGGACATCCGCCATTCGGAGCTGTTCGACCCGGCCTGGTATATCGCCAGCCACCCCGATCTGGCGGAGGTTGGGGGCGACCCGGTGCTGCACTATCTGCGCCACGCCGCCACCGCCGATCCGGGGCCCTGGTTCGATACGCAAGCCTATCTGCGCGACCACCCGGAACTCGATCCCGTGGCAACAAATCCGCTGCTGCACGCAATCCGGCGAAGCCGGTGATCTTGGAGATTGAAATAAGCGTCAGGCTATGAACAGCCTTCGCGGTGTGGTCTCGATGGCGAATCGGTTTGGTCGCGCTGGCGCTGCTTGCCGGCTGCACCGCCACGCCCGCTGCCCCTCCGCCGGTGCCGCCGCCGCAAGCCGCCGCCCCGGATTACCGCGTGCAGGTAGGCGACGTTCTGGGGCTGCGGCTGTTTCTCACGCCGGAACTGGATGAGGATTTAATCGTGCGGCCGGACGGCCGGATCACCACCACGCTGGCCGAAGCGGTGCCAGCCGCTGGGCGCACGCCGGAACAGATCGCCGCCGATCTGCGCACGATCTATGGCCGGGAGCTCAAGGATCCGCGGCTGACTGTGGAGGTGCGCTCGCCGCAGCCCACTCGCGTGTATGTGGCGGGCGAGGTGCTGATCCCGGGCGAACTCAGCACGGCCGGCCCGCCGCCCACGCTGCTGCAGGCGGTTTCCCGCGCCGGCGGACTGCGCCCCACCGGCGATCCGGACGCGGTGTTCGTGGTGCGCCACGGCAATAACGATCGGCCGCAGGTGATCCGGACCGATTACGCGGCGGCCGCCACCGGCGGCAATCCAGCGGCCGATCTGCTTCTGGCGCCGTTCGATGTGGTGGTGGTTCCGAAAACCGGCATCGCCCGCGTGTATCTCTGGGTGAACCAGCACATCCAGCAATTCGTGCCGGTTACCTGGGGCTTCGCCTACAATCTCAACCCTGTGGTGAACAACACGCAGCATCCCTGATCGCGGGCCAGCTTTGCACAACGGCCGCCACTCAGCGGCGTTGGCGCGCGGACGCGGGTTGCGCAAAGGATCAGGGATGGGCCGATATCTCGTCACCGGCGGCGCCGGCTATGTCGGCAGCCACCTGGTTCTGGCGCTGCTGGATCGCGGCGATCGGGTGGTGGTGCTGGACAATCTGCGCACCGGCCATCGCGAAGCAGTGCCGCCGCAGGCCGATTTTGTGCAAGCCGATCTTGCCGACGCGGAAGCGCTCGATGGTGTGCTGGCGCAGGGTCCGTGGGATGCGGTGTTCCATTTCGCGGCGCTCTCCCTGGTGGGCGAGAGCATGCGCGCGCCGTTCCGTTATTTTTCCGAAAACGCCGGCACCGGCTTTCGGCTCATCGACGCCTGCGTGCGGCACGGCGTGCGAAAATTCGTGCTCTCGTCCACCGCCGCGCTGTTCGGCAATCCCGAACGCATGCCGATCGACGAGGCCGAGTGCATCGATCCCGGGTCACCCTACGGCGAGAGCAAGCACATGATCGAGCGTGCGCTGCTCTGGGCCGAGTGGACATCCGGGCTGCGTTCGGCGTGCCTGCGCTATTTCAACGCGGCGGGGGCCGATCCCGGGGGCCGCGCGGGGGAGGACCACCGGCCGGAGACGCATCTGGTGCCGCTGGTGATCGACGCGGCGCTTGGGTTGCGGCCGGAGATCGCGGTGTTCGGCGATGATTACCCGACGCCGGACGGCACCTGCATCCGCGACTATATCCATGTGGCCGATCTGGCGGATGCACATTTACGCGTGCTGGAACCGCTCGAGACGCGTTCCGTGATATACAACCTCGGCAACGGCACGGGCTATTCCGTGCTGGAGGTGATCCGTACGGTGGAACAGGTGAGCGGCCGCCGCGTGCCGGTGCGGCTGGCTGGCCGGCGGGCCGGCGATCCGGCGCGTCTTGTTGCGTCATCGGCGCTGTTGCGGCGGGAGACCGGGTGGCGGCCGGGGTTTGCCGATTTGCCGACGATCGTGCGGCACGCGCTGGCTTGGCGCGAGGCGCATCCCGCGGGCTATGCCGGGGCCGGCGAATAGACCCCGCGGGCTGTCGTGAGGATCGTCGTCATCGGTATAGACCAGCCTTCTTGGCACGCGACCGCCGGGTCAGCGGCCGGCATAGGGCACGGGCCGTTCGTGGTCGGTGCCGATGCTCTCGATCCAGGCATCGACGTCGGCCTCATCGACGATGTGGCCGGCGGCGATCGAGGCGTCGGCTTCGGCGATGCGCGCGGCTTCCCAGGCGAGGCGGGCCTGGCGTTCGGCGTTGGTCTGCGCGGGATGGGGGGGCGGAA
>CAXUEX010000021.1:0-27614 GCA_964250215.1 uncultured Acetobacteraceae bacterium
GGCGGCGGGCGATGCGGCGCTGGCGGCGGCGGCACGGGCGCGCGGCGGGGCGGGGCTGCCGGCGCTGCCGGCCTCGACGAGCTTTGTGACGCTCGACCGGAACGGCGGCGCGGTGGCGTGCGCGGTGACCGCGGGCAATCTGTTCGGCACCGGGCGGATCGCGCCGGGCACCGGCATCGTGCTGGGCGCATCGCCGGCGGTGAAGCCGATGCCGCTGCTGGAGGCGGGGATCGGCTGGAACGCCAATCTGCACGCGTTCCATGCGGCGGTGGGCGCTTCGGGCCAGAACGCGGCGGCGCTGGCCGAGGCGGTGGGCTTGCAGCGGACGCTGGCGGGCCAGGCGCCGGGCGAGGTGCCGGAACCGGGGCGGACGAACGCGGCCTGGTGCGCGCGGTATCTGCCGGGGAATGCGGCTTTGTGCCGGATGGCGACGGATTCGCGGGGGGCGGGGCTGGCGACCGGATTGTAGCTTTTTGCCACCTCCGTCGGCTTCGCCGACACCTCCCCCGCTTGCGCGGGGGAGGATTATGGGGTGGACTAACCCAGGCTTTCGCCGTGCAGGACGGTGTCTAGGCCTTGGACTTCTTCCTCGTCGGCGACGCGCAGGCCTATCGTGAACTTCAGCAGCAGCAGGATCAGGAGCGAGACGCCGCCGCTCCAGATCAGCGTCACGCCCACAGCCTGGGCCTGGATAATGAGCTGCGCGAAGCTGCCGGGAGAGCCGCCGGGGCTGGAGGCGGTGGCCGAGAGCGGGCCGTAGGAGAGCACACCGGTGAGCAGCGCGCCGACGATGCCGCCGATGCCGTGCACGCCCCAGGTATCCAGGCTGTCGTCGTAGCCCAGCAGCGGCTTGAGATAGGTTGCGGCCATGAAACAGAGCACGCCGGCGGCGACGCCGATGATGATGGCGCCGCCGGGCAGCACGAAGCCGGAGGCGGGGGTGATGGCGACCAGGCCGGCGACGGCGCCCGAGATGATGCCGAGCACGCTGGGTTTGCCGCGCGCGATCCATTCGGCGAACATCCATGCGAGCGCGGCGGCGGCGGTGGCGATCTGCGTGACGGTGAAGGCCATGCCGGCGCGGCCGTTCGCGGCATTGGCCGAGCCGGCATTGAAGCCGAACCAGCCGACCCAGAGCAGCGAGGCGCCGATCACCGCGTAGGTGAGGTTGTAGGGCGACATGTTTTCGTGGCCGAGCCCGGTGCGCTTGCCCATCACTAGGCAGCACATGAGCCCGGCGACGCCGGCGTTGATATGCACGACTGTTCCGCCGGCGAAATCGAGCGCGCCATCCTTGGACAGCCAGCCGGTGGGCGCCCAGACCCAGTGCGCGATCGGCGAATAGACCAGAATGGACCACAGCACCATGAAGATGCACATGGCGGAGAACTTCATGCGTTCGGCGAACGCGCCGGCGATGAGCGCCGGGGTGATGATCGCGAACGTCATCTGAAAGCACATATAGACGCTTTCGGGGATCGTTTCGGTGGTGGCGGCCGGGGAGCCGGCGCCGAGCACGAAGGCGGTGTCGTCGCCGTTGCTGATGTGGTCGGCTAGGCCGTTCAGCATGAAGCGGGACATGTCGCCGATATATTGCGCCATGGCGCCGGTGCCGGTGGTGAAGGCCTCGGAATAGCCGATCACCGTCCAGACGATGGTGATCAGGCAGCAGATGGCGAAGCTTTGCATCAGCGTGGCGAGAATGTTCTTCTTGCGCACCATGCCGGCGTAGAACAGCGCCAGGCCGGGAACGGTCATCATCAGCACCAGGGCGGTGCTGGTGAGCATCCATGCTGTGTCGCCGCTGTTGTAGGCGGGCGGCTTGGCGGGTGCGGCGGCCGGCGCCGCTTGCGTGGCGGGTGCGGCGGCAGTGGGCGCTGGTGCGGCGGCAGCGGGAGGCGAAGCGGCTGCCGGTGGCGAGGCCGGAGCAGAAGTGGTTTGTGCAATCGCGGCGGCGCCGGCCAGCAGCAGCGGCACGGCGAGGAACAGCGCGGCGAGGCGCGCCCGGGTTCGTTTCATGGATATCTCCGTATCAAAGGGCGGCCGCATCGAGCTCGCCGGTGCGGATGCGCACGGCGTGTTCGATGTCGAGCACGAAAATCTTGCCGTCGCCGATCTTGCCGGTCTGCGCGGCGCGGGTGATGGCTTCCACCACCGCTTCCGCCTGGTCGGCCTGCACGGCGACCTCCACCTTCACCTTCGGCAGAAAGCTCACGTGGTATTCCGCGCCGCGGTAGATTTCCGTCTGTCCCTTCTGCCGCCCGAACCCCTTCACCTCGGTAACGGTGAGGCCTTGCACGCCGAGCGGCGTGAGCGCCTCGCGCACGTCATCGAGCTTGAAGGGTTTGACGATGGCGATCACCAACTTCATCCCGAAACCCCCATTGTGCCGGCAGCGGTCGCCGCCACCGTTCTGTGGGGCTATCAAGAAGCGTGCCGCCGGGCCCTTGCTGGAAGGGAACCGCCGGGCTGCTCAATTTTCGGGCAGCAAACCGAGGAAAGGGCAGCGCATGGAGTACGATGTGTGCGTGGTGGGCGCAGGGCCGGTGGGCGGCACGCTGGCCTGCCGGCTGGCCGGCGCCGGATTCCGCGTGGCCGTAGTAGACCGCGCGGCGCTGCCACCGATGGAGCATCCGGATTTCGACGGAAGGTGCTACGCGATCGCGGCCGGATCGCGGCCGCTGCTCGAGGTGGCGGGGCTGTGGGAAGCGCTGCCGCTGCCGCCCGGCCCCATCGAGCAGATCCGCGTATCCGACGGCGCGATCGGCCGCCCGGCGTCCCGCCTGCACCTGCATTTCGACGGGCTGGCCGCCGAGCTGCCGGGCGGTGCGATGGGATGGATGGTGGAGGCGCGGAGCCTGCGCGTGGCGCTGAACGCGCGGCTGCATGCGGAGCCGGAAGTCGATCTTTTCGCGCCGGCCGAGGCCACCGTGTCGCGCGAGGCCGGTGGCGCGCGCATCCGGCTTTCGGGCGGCGAGGCGTTTTCGGCGCCGTTGGTGGTGGCGGCCGAGGGGCGGAATTCGCCGTTGCGGCGACAGGCCGGGATCACGGCGACGAACTGGGATTATCCGCAGAGCGGGATCGTGGCGGCGATCGCGCACGAGCGGCCACATGGGCGGGTGGCGCTGGAACATTTTCTGGCGGCCGGTCCGTTCGCGCAACTGCCGATGGCGGCCGGCGAAGCGGGCGAGAACCTCTCGGCGATCGTGTGGACCGAGCGGCGGCGGGAAGCCTCGCGCTACATGGATATGAGCGATGCGGCGTTCGGGGCGGAGATTGCGCGCCGGCTGGGGCCGCATCTGGGCGCAATTCGGCCGGTGGGGCGGCGCTGGGTATACCCGCTATCAGCCATGTATGTGCACCGCGTGACCGCTTCGCGGCTCGCGGTGATCGGCGATGCGGCGCACGGCATCCACCCGATCGCGGGACAGGGACTCAATCTGGGGCTGCGGGATGCGATTGCGCTGGCCGATCTGCTGATCCGCGCGCGGATGGCGGGGGCGGATTACGGCTCGGCGACGCTGCTGGAAGCGTATGCGCGGGCGCGGCGGGCGGACATTGTTTCCATGCTGCTGGCGACCGACGCGCTGGACCGGTTGTTTAGCACCGCGAACCCGCTGCTGCGGACGGCACGGCGCGTGGGGATTGCGGCGGTGCATCGGCTGCCGGCGCTGAAAGGCGCGTTCATGCGGCAGGCGATGGGGATAACTTAAGAAGAGAGTCCAGGGGGCGCTGCCCCCTGGACCGCTGTCAAAGGCGGAGCCTTCGGCATCCGTTCGCTATTTCGTGAACGAAAGCAGCGCTTTGGCCACGCTGATCGAGCCCCAGCCGGTGCAGTTGTCGTAGCCCTTGCCAGCCGTGTAGCCGGGGCCGCCCGGCGCCTTGTTGTTGCCGATTTTCACGTCGTGGAAATGCGTCTCCTTTTCGCCGAGCGAGTATAGCAGCGGGTTGAGGAAGCCGAGCCGCGCCTTTCCATGGACGATGCGATCGCCGTTGAAGATCGTCGCCCACGACGCCCATACCGGCGCCGAGACGCTGGTGCCGCCGATGCCGAGCCAGCCGCCGAAATCGCTGCCATAGATCGACACGGGCGAGTTGATGTCGTCGGCCACCGCCGCGATGTCCGGCACGTTGCGCATGGTGGAGGAGCCGCCGTTGGCCTTGGCCACCGATACGCCGTTCACCACCTGCCAGGTCGGGATCGCCCACACGCTCGACACGCCGCCGCCGGTCGCCGCGCCTTGCTGGGCTTCGGTGTTCCACACCACTTCGCCGGCATAAACCTCGCCGGTCTTGGTCTTGAGATCGGTGCCGCCCACGCTGGTCAGCAGCGGCTGCGAACCCGGATCGGGCGCGTGCAGCCCGCTGCCGGTGCGGCCCGACGCGCCCTGGTCGCCCGAACTCGCGAACACGGTAATGCCCTGCGTTTGCAACTGGATCAGCGCCTTGCCCTCGGCCTTGATGGCCGGTGTGCCCTGCATCGACTCATCCTGGCCGTAGGAGATGCTGAACACGGTGGCCATCTTGTCCTGCGCCACCTTGTTGATGCCGTCGAGCAGCGCGGTCTGGAAGCTGTCCTTGCTGTCGATATAGACCAGGATATCCTTCACGGCCGGGTTCAGGCCGATGACCATCTCGATATCCAGGTCGGCTTCGATTTCCGCGCCATTGCCGGTGACGCCGGTGGTGGAGCCATTGATGCTCACCGGCGCGTTGGCCACGTTCGGCAGCTTGTAGGCGGTTTCGAACGTGGTGAGGTCGGATTGCTTGTAGCCATCCTGTTCGAAGATCGCGATCACCTCGGTGCCGCTGCCCTTCTGCGCCGGAATGTCGTAGGCGGTTTTCAGATCGGCCGGCGCGTAGCCGGAGCCGTTCACGCCGGTGCCGACATCGGCATGCACATGCGGCTGACGGATGAGCAGGCCGAGCTTGGCCTGGCTGGTCAGGCCGATCACGCCATCGACGCGTCCGGCCAGCGCAGCGGGCAGGCTCGGCGTGTTGGTCACCGTGTAGCCGTCGCCGCGCGGAGTGGCGAATTTCTCGAAATGCGTGCCGAACAGGGACGCGAATTGCGCGGCGGTGCCACCCAGCGAAATCTCGGCGCGGCTGTCCAGACGCGGCCCGACGCTGAGGCCGGCCGATGCCGCCCAGTTGCGCAGCGCCTCATAGGCGGTGGCGTCGCCGCCGAACCGCGCGCCGAATTCCGCCGGCGTGAGGAAATGGCCATAGAGCGCGTTGCCGGGTGTGGAGACGGCCTCGCCATAGGCGCGCGCGCCGGCTTCGTCACGCAACGGCAGCGACAGGATGACGCGCATCGGCGTGGCGTCATCAACCGCGGATAGTGCGACGCCAGAGGGAGCGGGCGAAAGCGCGAACACGTCCGAATTGGCCGCGAGCGCGGGCGAGACGGCGAATGCCGCGATGGGCAGAGTGGCAAGCAGGATTTGGCGCAACGACACGGTGCAATCCTTCACAGTTTCGGGAGGCGCACCGTGCCGCGCAAATGTGATCACCGGCAAGCGGAAACTTCCTCGACGGACGAGAAAGCCTGCTGTCGGCCGGGGAACCGTCGCCAAAATTTCGCGGAACTATATGGCTTGACATCCTCCGGATCGTGCACATCGCGTATTGTGCGTTGCAAGGTGATAGTGCGAATGCGCAACTAGTTCCGGCGCTCGCTGCGTGCAGGCCGGCGTCCCCAGGCGGCCATGTTCCCCTGCCGATCGCGGCAGTGCCGCCGGCCCGATGACATCCGTGCGGCCCCGCCCCATGTTCGGCCGGAACGGGAGGAGGGCGGCGCCATGCAGCCGGCCGGATTGTGCGAGGGCCGCATCGAGACCGATGCGGCGCGGGCATTGTGGGCGCAGGTGCGCGAAGAGGCCGTGAGCGCGGTGGAACACGACCGTGTGATGGCCGAGGTGATCCGCGACACGGTGCTGAGCCATGAGAACTTCGCCGATGCGCTGGCGCACCGCCTGGCGCGCAAGCTTTCGGATTACGCGCTGGCGATCGATACGCTGGAGGCGATCATGTGCGAAGCGATCGCCAGCGATCCGGACATCGAGGCCGCGGCGCTGACCGACCTGACTGCCGTGCGCGACCGCGATCCGGCGAGCCCCGATCTGCTGACTCCGTTCCTGTATTTCAAAGGCTACCACGCGGTGCAGGCCTATCGCTTCAGCCACTGGCTGTGGAAGCGCGGGCGGCTGCATTTGGCGGAGCATCTGCAGAGCCGGGCGGCGGAAGTGTTCGCGGTGGATATCCACCCGGCGGCCAAGCTGGGGCGCGGCATCCTGTTCGATCATGGCACCGGCATCGTGATCGGCGAGACCGCGGTGATCGATGACGATGTTTCGATGCTTCAAGGCGTGACGCTGGGCGGCACCGGCAAGCAGTGCGGCGACCGGCATCCAAAAGTGCGGCGCGGCGTGCTGATCGGCGCCGGCGCGAAGGTGCTGGGCAACATCACGCTGGGCGAGGGCGCCAAGGTCGGCGCCGGCAGCATCGTGCTGGAGAGCGTGCATCCCTACACCACGGTGGTCGGCAACCCGGCGCGGCCGGTGGGCACGGCGCACCGGCACATGCCGGCGTTGACCATGGACCAGAGCCTGCCGGCGCTCGACTATATGATCTGAACGGGCGGCGCGGCGGCGGCTTTCCCAGGTTGCGTGGCCGATGCTACACCAAGCCCGCCGAAGGAGGAATTGCATGGCCCCGGATACCGTGCCCGCACAGCCGCGCATTGCCGACATCGATGTTCTCTGCATCGATACGATCCGCACCTTAGCGATCGACGCGGTGCAGAAAGCCAAATCCGGGCACCCCGGGACGCCGATGTCGATGGCGCCGGTGGCCTACACGCTGTGGCAGAACCTGCTGCGCTTCGATCCGGCGCAGCCGCACTGGCCGAACCGCGACCGGTTCGTGCTTTCGGTGGGCCATGCTTCGATGCTGCTGTATGCGCTGATCCATCTGGCGGGGCTGCGCGATTCCGGGCCGCGCGAACACGGGGATAATACGCAGCCCGGCGGCCCGGCGCTGGGGTTGGACGATCTGAAGAATTTCCGTCAGCTCGACAGCAAAACGCCGGGCCATCCCGAATACCGGATGACCACGGGTGTGGAGACCACCACCGGGCCGCTGGGCCAGGGCTGCGCCAATTCCGTGGGCATGGCGATGGCGCAGCGCTACATGGCGGCGCGCTATAACCGTCCCGGGTTCGATTTGTTCGACTATCATATCTACGTGCTGGCGAGCGACGGCGACATGATGGAGGGCGTGAGCAACGAGGCCGCCTCGCTGGCCGGGCATTTGCAGCTTGGCAACCTCACCTGGATCTATGACAGCAACCACATCACGATCGAAGGCGGCACCGACCTTGCGTTCAGCGAGGATGTGGCGAGGCGTTTCGAGGGCTTGGGCTGGGATGTGCAGCACGTGGCCGATGCCGAGGATAGGGCGGCGGTGCAGGCGGCGCTGGAACGCGCGAAGGCCGTGACCGACCGGCCGAGCTTCATCCTGGTGCATAGCGTGATCGGCTACGGCGCGCCGACCAAAGCGGGCACGCACAAGGCGCACAGCGATCCGCTGGGCGAGGAGGAGGTGCGCGGCACGAAGCGCGCCTATGGCTGGCCGGAGGATGCGCAGTTCCTGGTGCCCGACGGCGTGTATCAGCATTTCGCCGACGGCATCGGCCGGCGCGGCGCCACGGCGCACACCGCATGGAACGAGATGCTCGCGCGCTACACCAGGGAGTTTCCGGAACTCGCCGCCGAGCTGGACATGATCGACCAGCACAAGCTGCCGGCGGGCTGGGATGCGGATATTCCAAGCTTTTCGGCGGATGCCAAGGGGCTGGCTTCGCGCGACGCATCGCAGAAGGTGCTGAACGCGATCGCGCAGCACGTGCCATGGATGATCGGCGGCGCGGCCGATCTGGCGCCATCGACGAAGACCAACCTGGTTTTCGAGGGCGCGGGCAGTTTCGAGGCCGGAAGCTATGGCGGCCGCAACCTGCATTTCGGCATCCGCGAGCACGCCATGGGGTCGGCCTGCAACGGGCTGGCGCTAGCTGGATTGCGTGCGTATGGCAGCACGTTCTTGATCTTCTCCGATTACATGCGGCCGCCGATCCGGCTTTCGGCGATCATGGAATTGCCGCTGATCTGGATTTTCTCGCATGACAGCATCGGCGTGGGCGAAGACGGCCCGACGCACCAGCCTATCGAGCAGATCGTTTCGTTGCGCGCAATTCCGGGCATGGTGGTGCTACGGCCGGGCGATGCGAACGAAGTGGCGGAAGCCTGGCGCGTGATCATGCAACTGCACGAGCAGCCGGCCTGCCTGGTGCTTTCGCGCCAGGCGATGCCGACGCTGGATCGTGGCAAATATGCGTCTGCTTCCGGCGTGGCGAAAGGCGCCTACATCCTGGCCGATTGCGAGGGCGATCCGGAAGTGATCCTGATGGCCACTGGCACGGAACTTTCGCTGGTTGTTGCGGCTTACGAGACGCTGAAGGCCGAGGGAATTCGTGCGCGCGCGGTTTCCTTCCCGTCCTGGAAACTGTTCGAGGCGCAACCGGAGGCATATCGCCACCAAGTGCTGCCGCCGCACATTACCGGGCGCGTGGCGGTGGAGCAGGGCGCTACGGTGGGTTGGGACCGCTATATCGGTAGTTCCGGCGCGATCATTGGCATGCACAGTTTCGGGGCTTCGGCGCCGCTTTCGGCGCTGCTGACAAAATTCGGCTTCACGCCCGATGCGGTGGTGGCGGAAGCTCGCAAGCAGGCGGGCAAGCGCGGATAATCGCGGCGCAAGCCGCAGAGGAGCCTTCATGGATACGGTCGCCAATCCCGGAGCCGCCAGCACGGGCAATCCGCTGAAGCAGCTTGTTGCGGCGGGGCAATCGCCGTGGCTCGATTTCATCCGGCGCAGCTTCATCGAGGACGGCAGCCTGAAGCGGCTGGTGGAGGAGGACGGCGTCGGCGGGGTCACGTCCAATCCCTCGATATTCGAAAAGGCGATGGGGTCGGGCGCCGATTACGACGGGCAGTTCAAGCAGCTTGCGGCGGACGGGCAGCACGACGCCAACGGCCTGTATGAGGCGATGGCGGTGCAGGATATTCAGCACGCGACCGCGGTGCTGCGTCCCGTGTTCGATCGCACGGAGGGGCTGGACGGGTTTGTGAGCCTGGAGGTTTCGCCGTACCTGGCGCTACGCACCGACGAGACGATTGCCGAGGCGCGGCGGCTGTGGCGCTGGGTGGACCGGCCGAACCTGATGGTGAAAGTGCCGGGTACGCAACAGGGCGGCCCGGCGGTGCGGCAGTTGATCGAAGACGGGATCAACATCAACGTGACGTTGCTGTTCTCGCTCGCCGCGTATCAGTCGGTGGCGGAGGCCTATGTTTCGGCGCTGGAAGCACGGCTCGCAAACGGCGAGGACATCAGTCACATCTCGAGCGTGGCGAGCTTCTTCGTCAGCCGCATCGACACCGCCATCGACGACGAGATCGACCGGCGCGTGAAGGAAGGCGACCGCGATCGCGACGCGCTGACCGCGCTGCGCGGCAAGGTTGCGATCGCAAACGCGAAACTGGCTTATGCGTGGTTCCAGGAGATGTCGGCCTCGCCGCGCTGGCGGAAGCTGAAGGATGCCGGAGCGAACCCGCAGCGCTTGCTGTGGGCCAGCACGGGCACGAAGGACAAGGCGTTCTCTGATGTTCTGTACGTGGAACAGTTGATCGGGCGGGACACGGTGAACACCATGCCGCCGGCGACGATGGATGCGTTCCGCCAGCATGGCCGTGTGGGCGAGACGCTGACCGAGGGCCTGGAAGACGCAAAGCGTGTGATGGCCGAGGTGGAGCGGCTGGGGCTGGACATGGCGAAAGTGACGGCGAAGCTGGTGGAGGACGGTGTGAAGCTGTTCGCCGACGCGGCCGATCATCTGCTGGCGGCGGTGGCGAAGAAGCGCACGGCTCTGCTGGGCACCGGCATGTCCACGCTGAGCTGGAAATTGCCGGCGGAGCTAGATGCGCAGGTGCAGAAATCGCTGGAGCAGTGGCGCGTGGACGGCAATGTGCGCCGGCTTTGGGCGCACGATGCGAAGCTATGGACCGGCGCCGACGAGGCGAAGTGGCTGGGCTGGCTCGATATCGTCGATGAGCGGACGAAGAATGTGGCCGAGCTCGAGGAATTTCAGCGCGACGTGCAGCTGGCGGGGTTCCGCCACGTGCTGCTGCTGGGCATGGGCGGGTCAAGCCTTGGGCCGGAAGTGCTGGGCGTGACCTTCGGTGCGCGCGCGGGGTTCCCGACGCTGCACGTGCTGGACGGCACCGACCCGCAGCAGATCCGCACGTTCGAGAACGCGGTGGATCTGGCGAAGACGCTGGTGATCGTCAGCAGCAAATCGGGCGGCACGCTGGAGCCGAACATTCTCAAGGCGTATTTTTTCGAGAAGATGAAGCAGGCGGTGGGGGCCGAGCAGGCAGGATCGCATTTCGTGGCGGTGACCGATCCCGGTTCGCACATGCAGCAGGTGGCGGAGGGTGACAAGTTTCGCCGCATCTTCTTTGGCGACAAGACGATCGGCGGCCGCTATTCGGTGCTGTCGAATTTTGGCATGGTGCCAGCCGCGGCGATCGGCATCGATCTTGCGGCTTTCCTGGCCAACGCGGCGCGCATGGTGCGCGCCTGCTCGCCAGGCACGCCGCCCGCGGAAAATCCAGGCGTGCAGTTGGGCACGATCCTGGGCGTGGCGGGGCGGGGCGGCCGCGACAAGGTGACGATCCTGGCCTCGCCGCAGATCGCCGATCTCGGCGCGTGGCTGGAGCAATTGCTTGCCGAAAGCACCGGCAAGATCGGCCGCGGGCTGATCCCAATCGATGCGGAAACGGCCGGCGATCCTGGCGTTTATGGCGACGACCGGGTGTTTGCGTATCTGCATTTGGACGATGCGCCGGACGCGCATCAGGATGCGGCCGTGGCGGCGCTGGAGAAGGCGGGACAGCCGGTGATCCGCGTGGCGCTGAACGGTCACGCCGAAATTGCGCAGCAATTCTTTCTGTGGGAATTCGCGACCGCGGTGGCCGGCAGCATCATCGGTATCGACGCGTTCGATCAGCCGGATGTGGAAGCCAGCAAGGTGAAAACGCGGGAGCTGACCGACGCTTTCAACGACACCGGCAAGCTGCCGCCGGAGACGCCGTTCCGCAGCGTGGATGGCACGGAGTTTTATGCCTCGCCCGACTATGCCGCGAAGCTCGCCGGCGGATCGCTGGAGGAAATCCTCAAATCGCATTTTGCGCAGGTGAAGGCTGGCGATTATGCGGGCGTGCTGGCCTATATCGAGCGAAACAAGGCGCATATCGGCTGGATCCAGGATTTGCGGCTGAAGATACGCGACCGAAAGCACGTCGCCACCATTGCTGAGTTCGGGCCGCGCTTTCTGCATTCCACGGGCCAGGCCTACAAAGGCGGACCGAACAGCGGCGTGTTCCTGCAGATTACGGCGGACGATGCGCAAGATCTGGCGGTGCCAGGCGAACGCTACACGTTCAGCACCGTGAAGGCGGCGCAGGCGCGCGGCGATTTCGATGTGCTGGTGGAACGCGGCCGGCGCGCGCTGCGGGTGCACCTTACCGGCGAGTTGGATGCAGGGCTGGACAGGCTAGCAAAGGCTGTCGATGCGGCCTTGAAATAAAGGCCAGGGGCTCCGCCCCTGCACCCCGCTGGGGCCCCAGACCCCGTTCATTGGAGATCCACATGCAGTTGGGCGTTATCGGGCTTGGGCGGATGGGCGGGAATATTTCGCTGCGGCTGATGCGCAACGGGCATCAGACCGTGGTGTTCGATCGCAGCACCGAAGCGGTGCAGCGCATCGCGAAAGATGGCGCAAAGACGGCTGGCGATCTTAAGCAGTTGGTGCAGGCGCTCGATAAACCGCGCGCCGTGTGGGTTATGCTGCCGTCTGGCAAGATCACCGAGCAGACGGTTGCGGAGCTGGGGGGGATACTTGAACCCGGCGACACGATCATCGATGGTGGCAATACGTTCTACAAGGACGATATCCGGCGCGCCAAGGAACTTAAGTCGAAACAGATTCACTATGTGGATGTGGGCACTTCCGGCGGCGTTTGGGGAATCGATCGCGGCTACTGCATGATGATCGGCGGCCCGGCGGAAACCGTGCAGCGCCTGGATCCAATATTCAAGACTCTGGCGCCCGGCCTGGGCGATGTGGCGCGCACCAGCGAGCGGAAGGGCGGCGATCCGCGGCCGGAACAAGGCTACATGTATTGCGGCCCGGCCGGTTCCGGGCATTTCGTGAAAATGGTGCACAACGGCATCGAATACGGGCTGATGGAAGCCTATGCCGAGGGTTTCGACGTGCTGCAGGCAAAGGCTTCGAGGGAATTGCCGGAAGACGAGCGTTTTTCGCTGAACACCGCCGATATCGCGGAAGTATGGCGGCGCGGCAGCGTGGTTTCCTCGTGGCTGCTCGATCTTACCGCCTCGGCATTGGCGGAGAACCCGACACTCACGGAATTCACCGGCCATGTTGCCGATAGCGGCGAAGGCCGTTGGACCATCGAGGCGGCCATTGAGGAAGCGGTGCCGGTGCCGGTGCTGTCCACGGCGCTATACACGCGGTTCCGCTCGCGTTCGGGCAATACGTTCGGCGAGAAGCTGCTTTCCGCCATGCGCAACAAATTCGGCGGCCATATCGAACCGCGCTGAGCCGCGTTGATCCGGCTGCTGGTCTCCGACATCGACGGCACGCTTGTCACCCGCGACAAGCGGCTGACGGAAGCCACGCGGCGCGCCGCCGCGCGGTTGCAGCAGGCCGGGATTGCGTTGGCGCTCACCAGCAGCCGCGCACCGCCGGGTGTGTCGTTCTTCGCTGACGCGCTGGAACTGCCCACGCCGCGGGCCGCGTTCAACAGCGGCACGATCTATGGGCCGGACGGCACGGTGCATCGTTTTCTGCAGGTGCCGACGGATGCGCTGCGCATCGCGTTGCAACGGCTGGATGGCGCCGATGCGTGGCTGTTCACGAACCGGGAATGGCTGTTGCGGAACGCGGCCGGCGCTTACGTGGCGCACGAGCAGGAAGTGGGCAAAGTTCCTTACCGGATCGTGGAGGATTTCGGCGCCGAGCTTGGCGGCGTCGGCAAGTTGACGGCGGTGAGCGCGGATTTCGAGCGTCTGGCGCGCGTGGAGGCGGTGCTGCAGGAGGCGCTGGCGGGCAGGGCTTCCGCGCGGCGCAGCCAGACCTACTATCTCGACATCACGCATCCCGAGGCGACGAAGGGCGAAGCGGTGCGGCAGCTTGCCGCGATGCTGGCGGTGCCGCTGGCCGAAACCGCGGCAATCGGCGACATGGTGAACGATCTGCCGATGTTCGAGGTGGCGGCGCAGGCGATTGCGATGGGCAATGCGCCGCCGGAGGTGCAGGCTCGCGCCGGCTACGTCACGGCCAGCAACGAGCAGGATGGGTGGGCGTTGGCGGTGGAGAATTTTGTGCTGCCCCAAGCGCCTTGAAGGAACGGGCGCCTTGAAAGGAGAAACGCATGCAACCGCGCCGCATCGAAACGTTGGCGGATCCAGAGGCGCTGGCGCAGGCGGCCGCGCGGTTTGTTGCCGATACGATATCCGCCGCGCCGCGCAGCACGATTGCCCTTTCCGGCGGTTCCACGCCGAAACGCCTGTATCAGATCCTGGCAGTGGCACCTTACGGCGCGGCTTTGCCGTGGGACCGCGTGCACCTGTTCTGGGGCGACGAGCGGCTGGTGCCGCATACGAGCGCGGACAGCAATTATCGCATGACGCGCGAGGCGCTTCTGGACCATGTGTCGATCCCGGCCGCTAATTTGCATCCGGTTCCGGAGGGCGAAAATGCCGAGCGCACCGCGGCGCTCTACGACCGCGCGCTGAAAACCCATTACGGTAGCGAAGCGCTGGATGCCGGGCGGCCGCTGTTCGACATTACACTGCTGGGATTGGGCGAGAACGGGCATACGGCCTCGCTGTTCCCTGGCTCGCGATCGTTGGACGAGGCGATCGCGTGGGTGGCGCCGGTGGCGGAAAACGTTCCGCAGCCGCGGATCACGCTCACGTACCCGGCGATCTCCAGCAGCCGGACGGTTGCTTTTCTGGTGGCGGGCGGCAACAAAGCGGGGGTGCTGCGGCGCGTGCTGGAAGGCGACCGCTCGCAGCCGGCGGCCCGTGTGACTTCCATGGGCGACCTGGTTTGGTTCATCGACAAGGCGGCGGCGGGATGAGCAAGGACGATCAGAAACGCCACGCCGCGGAACAGGCGGCGGCACTCGTGGAAGACGGCATGGTGGTGGGACTGGGCACCGGCTCCACGGCCGCGTTCTTCATCGATGCGTTGATTGCGCGCGGGCGGGCGGGGCTTTCGGTTGTGTGCATTCCCACCTCGGAACGCAGCGCGGTGCAGGCGCGCGAAGGTGGGCTGAAGGTGGTGGGGTTCGACGCGCATCGCCGGATCGATCTGGCGGTGGATGGTGCGGACGAGATCAAGCGCGATACGCTCGATCTGGTGAAAGGGCTGGGCGGGGCGTTGCTGCGCGAGAAGATCGTGGCTTCGGCGGCTAAGCGGCTGGTTATCATTGCGGATGCGGAAAAACTTGTCGATTGGCTGGGCTCCCGTACCGCAGTTCCGATCGAGGTCACGCCTTTCGGTTGGCAGGTGAGCTGCGACCAGCTTGCCGGTTACGCGTCCGAGGTGAAAATCCGCGAGCAGGCGAACGGGGAGCGTTACGTGACGGATGGCGGCAATTTGATTGCGGACTGCCAGTTCGGGCAGATTGCGGATGCCGTTGCACTGGATCGCAAGCTGCAGACGATTCCCGGCGTGGTCGGCACGGGGCTGTTCATTGGCATGGCCGAGATGGCGCTGGTGGCCGACGAGCACGGGGTGACGAAATACACGGCACGGTGATTTAGGGCGGCGCGCTCCGCCGGAACCGTGCCTTTGTGCGTTCGCGAGCGGTCTGGAATGTTACGTAAAGCATCGGGATCAGGAAGATGCCGATGCAGCTTGCGGCCAACATGCCGGCGAATACCGGGGTGCCGACGTCGCGGCGGCTGATGGCCGAGGCGCCCGTGGCGATCACGAGCGGCACCAGGCCGAGGATGAAGGCAAACGACGTCATCATCACGGCGCGGAACCGCATGCGGGCGCCGAGCGCGGCGGCGCGGACGATGGACATGCCGCGTTCGCGCTGGTCCTTGGCGAATTCCACGATCAGAATGCCGTTTTTCGCGGCCAGCGCGATTAGCACGACGAGGCCGATCTGGGCATAGAGATCGAGCGAGAGACCCGAGACGGCGACGCCGAGCACCGCGCCGAGCACGCCGACGGCCACGGAAAGCAGAACCGGAATGGGAATGACCCAGCTTTCGTACAGCCCGACCAGGAACAAATAGGCGAACAGCACGGCCAGCCCGAGAATGATGCCGGTTTGTCCGGCGGCCTGCACTTCCTGGTAGGCCGTGCCGGTCCATTCATAAGCGTAACCGGCCGGCAGGCTGTGCGCCGAGACGTTGGCCATCGCGGAGATGGCGGTGCCGGAGGAGATGCCGGGCCCCGGCGCGCCGTTGATGGTGACGGCACGATAATTGTTATAGCGCACGATCACCTGCGGGCCGAGAACGATGCGCAGATTGGCGATGGAGCGCAGCGGCACCATCTGGCCGATCTTGTTACGAATATAGATCTGCCACAATGCGGGCACGTCGCTGCGGTCGAACGCCTCGCCCTCGATGTTCACCTGCCAGACGCGGCCGTAGAGGTTGAAGTTGTTCACGTAGATGCCGCCGAGCGTGGCCTGCAGCGTGGTGAACACGTCGGACATGTTCAGACCCAGCGCCTGGGCCTTCTCGCGGTCGATATCCAGGAACAGCGAGGGGTTGGAGGCGGTGAAGGTGGAGAAGATCTGGGTGATCTTGCCGGTCTGCCGTGCCGCGGCGGTCAGGCCCTCCATGGTGCTGAACAGCGATTGCGGATCTTGTCCCTGGATGCCTTCCAGTTCGTATTCGAAGCCGCCCGTGGTGGCCAGCCCGATGATCGGCGGCAGGTTCTGCGCCAGCACGGTGGCGCCGCGGATCTGCGCGCCGAACGCGAAGACGCGGCGGATCAGCGCGTCGACGCTGGTGGCCTGCGTGGTGCGCTGAGCATAGGGTTTCAGCTTCACGAACATGAAGCCGTTATTCGGTTCCTGCGCCCCATCCAGGATGGAGAAGCCGACGATGGCAAAGGTGTCGGCAACGCCGGGGAACTTGAGAACCTGAGTTTCGATGCGATGGATGATGTCGCTGGTGCGCGTGACGGAGGCGCCATCGGGCAACTGCACGCTGACGAAAAAGCCGCCCTGGTCTTCGCTGGGCAGAAAGCCAGTCGGCGTGATTGCGGCGACCCCGAAAATGCCAATTCCGGCGACCGCGATCACGATCAGGGATACGGCGGAGTAGCGCAGCAGGCGCACCACGATGGTGGCATAGCCGTTGCGGGCGCGGTCGATGAAGCGCATCACGCGGCTGAGCAAACCGTTCCGGTGGCCGGTGGGGTGGCGCAGGAAAACGCCGCAGAGCGCGGGCGAAAGCGTGAGCGCGTTCAGTGCCGAGATCAGCATGGAAACGCTGATCGTGACCGCGAATTGCTGGAACAGCACGCCCGAGATGCCGGGGATGAAGCCGATCGGCACGAACACCGAGAGCAGCACCAGCGTGATCGCGATGATCGGCGCCGTGATTTCGCGCATCGCCTGCTTCACCGCATCCTTCACCGGCAATTCGGGATGTTCTTCCAGCACGCGCTCGACGTTTTCCACCACCACGATCGCATCATCCACCACGATGCCGATGGCCAGCACCATGGCGAGCAGCGAGACAGTGTTGGCCGAGAAGCCCAACGCCAGCAGGGCCGCGAACGCGCCGATCAGGCTGACCGGCACGGCGACGGTGGGAATGATCGTGGCGCGCAGGCTGCCCAGGAACAGGAACACCACCAGGATCACCAGCACGAAGGCTTCGCCCAGCGTGAGCAGCACTTCTGAAATCGTGTCCTGCACGAACAGCGTCGCGTTCCAGGTGACCTGGTAGGCCATGCCTTGCGGGAAGCGGGCGGAAAGTTGTTGCAATTTGGTGTTCACGAGCTTGGCGGTTCGCACCGCATTGGCACCCGGAGCCAGGCTGATGCGCATGGCAACCGATGGCTTGCCGTCGAGCCGGCTTTCGCTATCTAGGTTCTGCGCGCCCAGCTCCACGCGCGCCACGTCGCGCACGCGCAGCAGCGAGCCATCGGGGTTGGCGCGGATCACGATGTCGGCAAACTGCTTTGCGGTGGTGAGCCTGCCCTGGGTCTGCACGTTGAACTGGAACTGCACGTTGCGTGCCACCGGGCGCGCGCCGACGCGGCCCACGGGGGCCACGACGCTCTGCGCCTGGATGGCGGCGATGATGTCCTCGGGCGAAAGGCTGAGGTTGGCCAGCCGCTGCGCATCGAACCAGAGCCGCATGGAGTATTTCTGTTGGCTGAACAACTGCGCCTGGCCGACGCCGGGAATGCGCGAGATTTCGTCCAGCACGCTGATCACCACGTAGTTGGTGATGAACAGCGGCGTTTGCTGGCTGCTGTTGCTGAAGAAATTGACGAATTCCAGGATGGCGCTGGAGGCTTTCTGCACCACCAGGCCTTCCTGCTGCACTTCCACGGGCAATTGCGATAGCGCCGTCTGCACCCGGTTGTTCACGTTCACCGTGTTGATGTCGGGATCGGTGCCGAGCGCAAAGCTGACGGTGAGGTTGTAGCTGCCATCGTTGCCGTTCGTGCTTTTCATATACAGCGCTTTGTCCACGCCCACCACCTGCGCTTCGATCGGCTGCGCAACGCTGCTCTCCACGTCGGCGGCGGAGGCGCCGGGATAGTTGGCGGTAACTTGCACCTGCGGCGGCACGATATCGGGGAATTGCGCTACCGGAATGCGGGTGAGCGCGATCAGCCCGGCGAGCGTGATGACGATGGCGATGACAATCGCGAGCCGCGGGCGATCGATGAAGACGGCGGAAATCATGGCGCGGCCCCGAGAACCTTAAGGCTCGCCGGAAGTGTCGGCCGGCCGCACCTGCAAGCCGGGCGAAGCCGGGCCGGGTGCTACCTTCGCGCCGGGTTGCAGCCTCTGGATGCCCTCGGCAATCACCTGCTCGCCTTCATGCAGTCCGCTGATCACGGCGGCGGTGCCGGGCGTGGATTGGCCGAGCTGCACGCGCGTCTGCTGCGCCGTGTTACCGGGGCCGAGCGTATAGACGTAATCGCCCTGCTGGTCGGTGAGGATGGCGCTGCGAGGCACGCCCAGCACCTCGATGGGGGCGAGGCCTTCGACGAACACCTGCACGAATTCACCATCGACGAGTTCGCGCGAGCCTTCTGCGCCCGGTGTCATGCCCGCGGTGGTGGGATTGGGGAATACCGCGCGCACAATCTGCGTGTCGGTGGATTCGCTTACCGTGGGCGCGACGTAGTCGAGCTTGCCGTTGCTGGCGTAGGTGCGGCCGTTGGGCAGGCTGATTTTCACCACCACGGCGGCGAAACCACCCTTCGCGGCATAACGCTCCCGCAAATCTTCTACGCTGCGCGAAGAGATCGGGAAGATCACATACATCGGATCTTGGCTCACGATGGTGGCCAGCGTGCTGCCGGGCCCCACCACGTTGCCTTCGGTTACGTTGGTGATGCTGATGCGGCCGTCGATCGGCGCGCGGATATCCGTGTAGTTCAGATTGATCTGCGAGTTCTGCAAATTCGCCTGCGCGGCCAGCACCTGCGCCGCCTGGCTGCGCTGCTGCGCCAGCGCGTTGTCGTAGGCGGCGCGCTGGCCGGCGGGCGTGTTCAGCAGCGATTGCGCGCGGCCGAGCGTGAGCGTGGCGTTCTGCAGCAGCGCGTTGTTCTGCGCCAGGGCCGCCTGCTTGGCTTCCAGATCTGCCTCGAACGGGCCCTTTTCGATCTGATACAGCAGGTCGCCGCGTTTCACTTCGCTGCCCTCCGTGAACAGCCGTTTTTCCAGAAAGCCGGTGACACGGGCGACGAGATTGACGCGGCTGACGGCCTGGACGCGACCGATGAACTGGTTGGTTTCGATGATCGGCGTGCGTTCGGCGCGCACCACGCCAACGGCGATGGGGCCGTTGCTGAATTGCGCAAGCGCGGGGAGGGGCAACAACGCGGCAGCAAGAACCAGGCGGCGGGCACGCGACACGGCCGTCTCCTGCGAGCGACATGGAGAAACATAACGCGGCGTGGCAAAGTGGCAAGAGCCAGGGAGCGCTGGGCGCCGGAGCCACCGCCAGCTTCGAGGTCTGCAACCATTTTATGGGAAAGCGACGATCAGTGAATTGCGACGGCTGCTTTCGCCTCTGCCGCAGGGCGCAACGGGTTTGGCCCATCACATTTCAGACTGCACCGGACCAGGCAATGTGTGACGCGGCGCACTACCGCGGCGCCAGCGTGCGAAGCCGGCCGTCAGTGGAAGCAGCAACGAGCAGAGCCCGAAGACGAACGCAGCATAGGCCCAGCCGGTACGCGGCGGCGCATAGGCAAAGCGGATCAAGGAACGACCCGGGGGAAGCCTGACTTCCTGAAAAATGCCGTCGCCCAAGCGCACCGGCACTGCCTGCTCGCCAATGGCCACGCGCCAGCCCTCGGCCGCCATCTCGCGGCGTTCCAGCAAAGCTGGACCGTCGCAATCCGCCTGCGTCTGCTCACGGGTTATGTTGCTTAGCCGGCACGAACCGGCCGTGATCTGGAAATACGGCGCCGGCCTCGGCAGCTCAAAGATGTCGGTGACTTGGCTGCGGTATACCAGGGGCGGCGGAGATGCCATTCCGGTGAATGGCGACGTGCCCGGGTTGGCGAGGATGAACCGCACCCCCATGGCCGCCAATGAGGGTAAGCGCGGCGGCAGCGGGATGCGTGGTGGGCCGCAGCCCAGCTCGCTGCTCGCCCGGGGAAAGAGTTGCCGATTGATGTAGTCGGCCCAGGCGGCGGGCAGTGGGAGGTAGTCGAAATTTAGCGATGCCACGCCGAAATAGGCGCCATAATTTGCACATAGCGGGCCAATCGAATAAAAACGTGACAGGCCAATGTTCTGTTGCAGGAATCGGACAGCACCGCGATCGAGCGTGGCATGACGGTAGCCGGCAAGTAGGGCAAACTGCGCCAGCCCGATGGCCTCCCCGGCGAGCGCCGCGGCGATGAACATGCCGCGCTTTTTCTGTGGCGACCGCAGCAGCAGCGCCAGGCTCCCGAGGATCAGAATGGTGCTGGCCAAGCTGCCCAGCAGGTAAACCGGATAGTCTTCCGCAATTGCAAAGAGCGAGACGATATGGCGCCATCCGGCGGCCATGCCCAGCGCCGCGGCCACGGCGGCTGCCGCGATCGTGCGCCGGAGGACTCTCCACGGGACGACACCTTCAAGCCAATCCTGAAGGCCGAAGCAAGCCAGAATCACAACGCTCAGTTCCAGGCTCGGAAAGATGTAGCGCGTGAACCAGACGTAGCGAAAACCGGGCAGCAGGTTGATCAGAGAAGGCAGGAACGGTGTGCCGATCAGCACGGCAAGGACAATCGCCGCCCACACCGCCAACATGCGGCGAAGCGCGCTGACGCGCCCCGGCCACGATGCTCGCCACCGAGAACGGAACCAGCCCGAGCTGTAGGAAGCCACCGGCAAACCCAGCTTCTGCCCACTGGCCCGCAAATGCGATCGGGCCGAAAGCATAGGGCGTGAGCAGAAGCGTGGTCTGTTGCGGCGCGATCGGTTGGGGTTTCAGGGTTGCATGATAGCCAATGCTGCCAGCCGCGAGCATTTCCAGAAATGGCAGCAGGACCGGCGCGGCGAGCAGCAGCCCAACAAAACCGCCCCAGGCGATTTTTTGTGTGAGGAGCAGGCGCGCCGGGCCGGGCGCCTGGCCGATTCGCAGCCCGGCCCATGCCGCCGCCAGAATGCCATCCAGGTAGGCAGTTTCCGGAAAGCCGGACAGTAGCGAGTATGCGAGGCCGACCGCGATCCAGGAATTGCCGCCTCGCCGGCGATCCCTGGCCGCAACGGCTGCGCGTTCGATCCCCAGCAAGGTCAGCGGCAGGAACGCGATCGGCATGATGGGGCCGTGGGCCATCCAGGCAAACGTGCCGTTCAACTCGAAACCGATGCCGCCGACAGTCGACACGAGACGACCCAAGCCGAGTTGCCGGAGCAGCCCGTAGGTGGCAAGCCCGGTGGCGATCTGCAGCGCAATCTTGAGCAGCGCGACACCGGCCTTCGCCTTCAACAGCAGCACGAATGGCAGGAACATGGCCGAGTTCTGCATCTCGGCCGCGAGTGGCAATCCGACGCCGGAATAGGGATTCCACCACGGCAGCACCCCGTGCAGCCAATCCCGCGCCGCCAGGCCGCCCAACGCCTGGGTGGTGACACCGGCATTGGGGTCGTTCCAGCCCGGCAAACCGGAAAGCCAAGTGTCCGGCAAACCGAGGCCGATGTGAGCCGCCCAGGCGATCGGGTTGGACGAAAGAAATCCGCTCAGTTCCGGCCAGTGCGCCAGGAGAACGGCTGCGAGCAGGCAGAGCACCGGCACCGCTGGTCCGGTTCGGCCGGCGCTGCCTGCCGCGAGCAGCGCGAAGGGGCGAGGCAGTTGGCTCAGCTTGCCGACCGCCGTCCAAAACCGGCTTCGTTGCATTTTCTCATGCACCGGACGATCGCGGCGAACAGGTCCGGCCGTCATGCTGGATCGACGAACCGCGCGCGATGACGCGGATCTCGACTTCTTTGCCCGGTTCGCGCAGCAAGCAACGACCAGAACTCCTGCCACGCATATTCAACCAGCGCCCCCCGCGGCGTTTGGCGACCCGCGCTGGTTACGTATTCATCGCGTCGAAGAAATCCTGGTTCGTCTTGCTGTATTTCAGCTTGTCCAGCAGGAAATCCATTGCGTCCTGCGCGCCCATCGGATTGAGGATGCGGCGCAGCACCCACATTTTCGAAAGCGTGCCGCGGTCCACCAGCAGCTCTTCCTTGCGGGTGCCGCTTTTGGTGATGTCGATGGCCGGGAAGGTGCGCTTGTCGGAAAGCTTGCGGTCGAGGATGATTTCGGAATTGCCGGTGCCCTTGAATTCCTCGAAAATCACCTCGTCCATGCGGCTGCCGGTGTCGATCAGCGCGGTGGCGATGATGGTGAGGCTGCCGCCTTCCTCGATATTGCGGGCGGCGCCGAAGAAGCGCTTTGGCCGCTGCAGCGCGTTGGCATCGACGCCGCCGGTGAGCACCTTGCCGGAGGACGGCACCACGGTGTTGTAGGCGCGGGCGAGGCGGGTGATGCTGTCGAGCAGGATCACGACGTCGCGCTTGTGCTCCACCAGGCGCTTGGCCTTTTCCAGCACCATTTCGGTAACGGCGACGTGGCGCGTGGCGGGTTCGTCGAAGGTGCTGGCCACCACCTCGCCCTTCACGGTGCGGGCCATGTCGGTGACTTCCTCGGGGCGTTCGTCGATCAGCAGCACGATCAGGAACACTTCGGGGTGGTTGTTGGAAATGGCGGTGGCGATGTTCTGCAGCATCACGGTTTTGCCGGTGCGCGGCGGGGCGACGATCAGCGCGCGCTGGCCCATGCCGATCGGCGTCACCAGATCGATCACGCGCGGCGTGTTGTCCTTCTGCGGGCCCTTGGCGACGGAGATAAAATTCTCCATCTCCATCTTCAGCCGGCGGTCCGGGTAGAGCGGCGTGAGGTTGTCGAAATTGATGCGGTGCCGCACGGCCTCGGGCTGCTCGAAATTCACCTGGTCGAGCTTCAGCAGCGCGAAATAACGCTCGCCGTCCTTTGGCGCACGAATTTGGCCTTCCACCGTGTCGCCGTTGCGCAGGCCGAAGCGGCGCACCTGGCTGGGGCTCACGTAGATGTCATCGGGGCCAGGCAGGTAATTGCTTTCGGGGCTGCGCAGAAAGCCGAAGCCGTCGGGCAGGATTTCCAGCGTGCCGTCGCCGTTGATCGCCTGATCGTTCTCGGCGAGATTTTTCAGGATCGCGAACATCATGTCCTGCTTGCGCAAGGACGATGCGTTCTCGACTTGCAGGGATTCCGCGAAGCTCAGCAGGTCGGCCGGGGATTTGGCCTTGAGTTCGGCAAGATGCATGGAGGGAGCAGGCCTTGGGATAGGGGGCGGTGCCGCGGGCGCAGTGCCGGCGCGGAATGCGGCGGCGGAATTCGGATGGCGCTGGGCTTGGCCCGGGAGAGCCCCGGACGTGGAGGGAGTTGGCACAGACCGGCCGGCGCTTCAAGAGCGAAGCACGAAAAACTCTCAGAAGGGTTGCACCGCCACCATCACCACGGCCACCGCCATCAGCACGGTGGGCACTTCGTTGGCGATCCTGAAGAAGCGCTGCGGCCTTGTGTTGCGGTCGTGCAGGAAATCCCGCCGCCAGCGCCCCATGGCCCCATGCGCGCCGGCCAGGCCCAGCACGCAGGCGAGCTTCACCCAGATCCATCCCCGGTGCCAATCGACCAGGCCGGGGGTGAACGCCAGCACGATGCCGAAGCCGAACGTGGCGAGCATCGCCGGCAGCATGATCTGCTTGTAGAGCCGCCGCTCCATCACCTTGAAGCGTTCGCTGGCCTCGCTACCCGGGCGGGTTTCGCAATGATAAACGAACAGCCGCGGCAGATAGAGCATGCCGGCCATCCAGGCGATGATCGCGATCAGATGCAGCGCCTTTGTCCAGGGATAGAGCGCGGCGAAGAACCCGACGATCATGCTTCCTGCGGCGCCATGTCGGGCGCGGGTTCGGGCATGGGTTCCGGCGCCGGCGCGGCTTCGGGCACCGGATGCAGGATGCGCAGGATGCGGCCCAGCGTGGCCGGCAGATCGGGGCGGCGCACCACCATGTCCACGATGCCGTGCTCGTGCAGGTATTCGGCGCGCTGGAAGCCCTCCGGCAGCGTTTCGCGCACGGTTTGTTCGATCACGCGGGCGCCGGCGAAGCCGATCAACGCGCCGGGTTCGGCGATGTGGATGTCGCCCAGCATGGCGAAGCTGGCGGTGACCCCCCCGGTGGTGGGATCGGTGAGCACCAGGATGAAGGGCAACCCGGCTTCCTTCAGCAGCAGCATGGCGATCGTGCTGCGCGGCATTTGCATCAGGCTCACGGCGCCTTCCTGCATGCGTGCGCCGCCCGAGGCGGTGAACACGATCAGCGGCGCTTCCTGCAGCACGGCCAGGCGCGCGGCGGCCACCAGGCCCTCGCCGACGGCCGACCCCATGCTGCCGCCCATGAAGCCGAATTCCATGGCGGCGACCACGGCGGGAACGCCATCGACGGTGCCGTGCGCCACCACCAGGGCGTCATCCAGCCCGGTCTTGGCGCGCGCCTCTTTCAATCTTTCCGTGTAACGTTTCGAATCGCGGAAGCCGAGCGGATCGGCCGGCACTTTCGGCAGCTCGATGCGCGTGCATTCGCCGGCATCGAACGTCCAGCCGAGCCGTTCCAGTGCCGTGCCGCGCATGTGGTAGCCGCAATGCGGACAAACCTTCAGCGCCTTTTCCAGCTCCTTCGTGTAGATCATCTGCTGGCAGGCGGAACATTGCGACCAGAGATTGTCTGGCGCTTCGCGCGAGCCGAGCAGCGTGCGGATGCGAGGGCGTACGTAGTCGAGCCAACTCATGCGGCGTCCCTCGATGCAAGCGCTGCGGGCGCGCGAATGGCGGCGGCGAGTTCGCGCACCTGGGCCAGCACGCGGCGGGCGGTATCGGGCTGCGCATCGCCCTGGTGCAGGCTTGCCGCCAGCGTGTCGATCAGCGCGGAAGCCACCACAGCGGCATCGGCGATGCGCGCCGCTTCGGCCGCTTGCGCGGGCGTGCGCACGCCGAAACCCACGGCCACCGGCAGATCGGTGGCGGCCCGGATCCGTGGCAAAGCGGCGGCGAGTTCGGTGGCGCTGGCGGTGCGTGTGCCGGTGATGCCGGCGATGCTGACGTAATAGACAAAGCCGGAAGCGCCGCGCAGCACGTCGGGCAGGCGCGCCGCATCGGTGGTGGGCGCGACGAGGCGCACGATATCCAGCGCGTGCGCGGCGGCGGGGCCGGCGAGCCAATCGGCTTCCTCGCTCGGCAGGTCCACCACGATCAGGCCATCGACCCCGGAGGCCGCGGCATCGGCGCAGAAATCGGCGATGCCGTAGGCCAGCAGCGGATTGAGGTAGCCCATCAGCACCACCGGCGTGTTGTTGTCACGCTCGCGGAACCGTTGCACCATGCCGAGCGTGCCGCGCAGCGTGGCGCCGGCGGCGAGCGCGCGGCGGCCGGCGAGCTGGATGGTGGGGCCGTCGGCCATCGGGTCGGTGAAAGGCATGCCGATTTCGATCAGGTCTGCGCCGGCTTCCGGCATGCCGCGCAGGATGGCTTCGCTGGTGGCGAGGTCGGGGTCATAGGCTTCCAGGAACGGGATCAGCGCGCCGCGGCCGGCGTGTTTCAGCTCGGCGAAGCGGGCGGCGATGCGGCTCATAGTTCCGCGCCGATGTGTTCTGCCACCGTAAAGATATCTTTGTCGCCACGGCCGGAGAGGTTGAGCAGGACGATCGCCTCCTTCGGCAGCGTGGGCGCGAGTTTGGCGACGTGAGCGATGGCGTGGGCACATTCCAGCGCCGGGATGATGCCTTCGGTGCGGCAGCAGAGCTGGAAGGCTTCAAGCGCCTCGGCGTCGGTGATGCCGACATATTCGGCGCGGCCGATATCGTGCAGCCAGGAATGTTCCGGGCCGATGCCGGGATAATCCAGCCCGGCGCTGATGCTGTGCGCCTCGCGGATCTGGCCATCGGCATCCTGTAGCAGATAGGTGCGGTTGCCGTGCAGCACGCCGGGTCGGCCGCGCGAAATGCTGGCGGCGTGTTCTTCGCCATCCAGCCCGCGTCCGGCGGCTTCCACGCCGATCAGCCGCACGGCGGGCTCGTCGAGGAACGGATGGAAGATGCCCATGGCGTTGCTGCCGCCGCCGACCGACGCGATCACCACATCGGGCAGGCGGCCTTCGGCCTGCATCATCTGCGCGCGGGCTTCGATGCCGATCACGCTCTGGAAATCGCGCACCATGGCGGGATAGGGGTGCGGGCCGGCAACCGTTCCGATCAAATAATAGGTGTCGGACACGTTGGCCACCCAGTCGCGCATCGCCTCGTTCATCGCGTCCTTCAGCGTGCCGGCGCCGGCGGTGACCGGCCGCACCTCGGCGCCGAGCAGCTTCATGCGGAACACGTTCGGCTTCTGCCGTTCGACATCCACCGCGCCCATATACACGGTGCAGGGCAAGCCCATGAGCGCGCAGACGGTGGCGGTGGCCACGCCGTGCTGGCCGGCGCCGGTCTCGGCAATGATCCGGGTGCGGCCCATGCGCCGGGCCAGCAGGATCTGGCCCATGCAGGAATTCACCTTGTGCGCGCCGGTGTGGTTCAGCTCCTCGCGCTTGAAGTAGATTTTCGCGCCGCCGATCGTGTCGGTGAGGCGCTGGGCGAGCCAGAGCGGGCTCGGCCGGCCGACGTAATCCTTCAGATAGGCGTCTAGCTCGACCTGGAATGCGGGATCGGCGCGGGCCGCCTCGTAGGCTGCTTGCAGTTCCAGGACCAACGGCATCAGCGTTTCAGCAACAAAACGGCCGCCGTATTCGCCGAAGCGGCCGCGCGCGTCGGGGCCCTGGCGCAGGCTGTTCGGGCGGGAAGGTGTTGGAGAAAGCTCGTTCAAAGCGGGGTTCCGGCCATGCGGGGTCATAACCCGGCGGATGCTGTGGGCGAAAGCCGGGCCGCGGCAATGAAGGCGGCGATGCGCGCCGGGTCCTTATGGCCGGGGGCGGCTTCCACGCCGGAGGAGACATCGACCGCCGCTGCGGCGCTGGCGGCGATGGCGGCACCGACGTTTTCCGGCGTGAGCCCGCCGGCCAGGAACCACGGGCAGGGCGCACGCCACTGCCGCAGCATCCCCCAGTCCAGCTGCACGGCGTTGCCGCCGGGCCGTGCGGCGCCTTCCGGTGGCGCGGGCTCGATGATCAGCGCGTCGGCCGCTTCGGCGGCGTTGGGCAGATCGCCGGCGGACCGGACGGGAACGGCACGCCAGACCGGCAAACCGAAGCGGGCGCGGAGTTCCGCGGCACGCCGGGTTGGCGCGTAGAGCTGCAAGGCATCGAGCGGCAGTTGCGCGAGCGTGGCCTGGATGTCGGCGTCCCGCGGATCGACGAACAATCCGACGCGGCCGGGACCGCCTTTCCGCCGGGCAGAGAGCGCGGCGGCCTGGCCCGGCGAGACCTGGCGCGGCGAGGCGGCGCAGAACACGAAACCAACGAAATCGGCGCCGGCCGCCGCCGCGGCATCGAAGGCTGCCGGGGAATTCACGCCACAGATTTTGATCTGCACGGGATCAGCCGAGCCCGGCGATTTCGGCGGCGATGGCGGCGGCGGCGGCGGCGGGATCGGCGGCCTCGGTGATCGGGCGGCCCACCACGATGTGGTCGGCGCCAGCCGAGACGGCCTGGCTCGGCGTGGTGGTGCGGGCC
>CAXUEX010000022.1:0-18000 GCA_964250215.1 uncultured Acetobacteraceae bacterium
GCGAAAACCCTGTCGTTGCTCGTGGTGGATGGCGGCGCGGGGTTCGGCAATGGGCGCGTGCTGCCGGCCGGGCCGCTGCGCGAACCGGTTGCCGCGTGCGCCGCGCGGTGCCGTGCCGCGGTGCTGATCGGCGAGGATTGCACCGGCGCGGCATCGGCGCTGGGCGGCCTGAAGCTGCTGCACGCCCAGGCGGTTCCGGGGCCGGAATTGGCGGCGCTGACGGGAAGCCGCGTGCTGGCCTTTGCGGGAATCGGGCGGCCGGAGAAGTTCTTTGCCATGTTGCGGCGCGCGGGGGTGCAGCTGACCGTCGGGCTTGGGTTCCCGGACCACCATTTCTTCCATGCCGCGGAACTCGAGCGTATGGCGCGCGAGGCGAGCGGGGCGGCGCTGGTTTGCACCGAGAAGGACCATGTGCGCCTGCCGGCCGCATGGCGCAGCCGCATCGCCGCTGTTTCGATGCGGCTGCGCTTCGCCGAGCCGGCGGCGCTGGAAGCGTTGCTGGACGAGGCGCTGTCATGAATTGGGCGATGCGACTGGAAACCACGCTGCTGCATTTGGCGGTGCGTGGCCTGCAGCGGCTGGGGCCGGCGCGGTCGTCCGATCTGGGCGGCTTTCTGGCGCGCGCGATCGGTCCGCTGCTGCCGGTGTCGAGGGTGGCCCACCGCAATCTTTCGGTTGCGATTCCGGAACTGAGTGCCGCCGACCGCCGCCGCGTGGTGCGCGAGGTCTGGGACAATCTTGGCCGCACCGTGTGCGAGTTGCCGCATCTGGGCAGCTTGCAGCAGAACACGCCGAGCGGCCCGGGCTGGGAAGTTTCCGATCCGGCGCGCGCGCGGGCGCTGGGCGAACGGCAAGGGCCGGCGTTGTTTCCCACGGCGCATGTCGGCAACTGGGAAATGCCGATCGTGGCCGCGGCGGCCTACGGCATCCGGCTTTCCATCATGTATCGCGCCGCCACCAACCCCGGCGTGGACGCGCTGATCCAGCGATTGCGGCGACGCAACACAGCCGACGCGGTGCCGATGTTTGCCAAGGGGGCGGCCGGCGCGCGGCAGGCGATGGGGCATCTGGCGCGCGGCGGCATCCTGGGGCTGCTCATCGACCAGAAGCTGAACGAGGGCATCGAGGCGCATCTGTTCGGCCTGCCGGCCATGACCACCAATGCCGCCGCGGCGTTCGCGCTGCGCTATCGCTGCCCGGTGATCCCGATCCATGTGCGCCGGCTGGGTCCGGCCCGGTTGCGCGTGGTGATCGGCCAGGATGTGCCGTTGCCCGATACCGGCAACCGCGCTGCCGACACGGCCGCGCTCACTCAGGCGATCAACGACGTGCTGGAGGGCTGGATAAGGGAGAAGCCTGGCGACTGGCTATGGCTGCACCGGCGCTGGCCGAAATCCGTGACCGACCGTTCCGTTCCGTAAACCGTTCAAATTTCTCGTGACGTGGAACCGTCGCCCTGCCACAGAATTCGGTTTCCAGAGAAGGGAGTTCGAGGCGATGGAAACGGCGCTCACCTGGGCGCTTGCGCATCCTTTGGAAACCGTGGGCCTGCTCGTGGCGGGGTGTGTCGTCGTCTGCCTGATTTTGACCCCCGGCCTTTGGGAGGCGGTACGGCACGGCAGTCCACGCTGCTAGAGCGTGACCGGTTCTGATTGAATCGGACATCGGTGCCGGTCACGCTCTAGCTCTTTGTTTTGACGAGCAACTTCATCGGCGCGCTGACGCGGTGTGTGCCGATGTTGCTCTAGAGCCCCGTGCATTCTGGCGGAACAGCCCGTTCAGCTCTCAGGCTGGCCCGGCAGGTGGAGAAAGCCCGGCGGGGGCGACATCGGCGGCGCGGGGGCGGCCTCGCCATCGGGCGGCACGGCAGGCGGCAGCGCCGAGGGCACTCCCGTCGCGGGCGGTGCCGACCCGCCTTCCGACGGCGGACTCTCCAACGGCTGCGCCTGAACCGGCGCCGCGACCGCCCCCGCCGGCACCAGCCAGGCCTGCAGGCTGCGCTTGATCTGGTATTCCAGCTCGACGTTCATATCGTCGAGCATTTGTTTCGTCATCGAATAGAGGACGGCGGGCTCGCTCTCGTCCTCCGAACCCGGGACGTGCTGGCGCGTGACCTGCATGCGCGCCGTGCCTTCCAGGTTGCCGGCGCTGCCTAGCACATCGAGATGCGCGACCAGGGCGCCATCGACCGCGCCGCCGGGTTCGCGCTGCAAGCTGGCCTGGTCGATCGTGAACACGGCCGAGCCGGTGGTGCCGGCCGCGAACAACCGGTCGCGCGCCATCTGCGCCAGCGCTTCGGCCGGCGGCACCGGCGATTGCGCGGCCACATCGGCGGCGCCGAGCGGCTGGTGCGCGTCCTGCACCTGGATGGTGCCGACGTTGAGCGACAGCTTGGTGAGGTAGCCGTAGGTGAGCGGCGGGAAGCTGGCGGGCGCGGGCGTTTCGTCGCCGCCGCAGGCACCGCAGGCCAGGGCCAGCAGAAAGGCAGCGGCGCGAAGGGGCGTCATTTCGGATCTCTCCGGGCTGGGGCGGCCAGCCGAACGTGGCCAGCGGCCGGCGCCCGGTCAAGCACGGTGGATTTGAGGGAATCGGCGCGTTTCGGCTACTTGCCCAGGCGTGTGGCTGACAAACGAAACGCTGGCGCTCGGCGGCACCGAGGCGCCGGTTACCTGGCGGCGCAGCAAGCGGGCGCGGCGGATCACGCTGCGGATCGATGCGCGCGGCGGCGGGGTGGTGGTGACGCTGCCGATGCGGGCCTCGCAATCGGCCGGGCGGGCGCTGCTGGCGCGCAATGCGGGCTGGGTGGCGGACCGGCTGGCGGCGCTGCCGGAGCGCGTGGAGGTGGCGGCGGGGGCGGCGATCATGCTGGATGGCCGGCCGCATGTGCTGCGGCATGTGCCGGATGGGCGCGGTGGCGCTTGGCTGGAGGCTGGCGCGCTGTGCGTCTCCGGCGATGCGGCGCACCTGAAGCGGCGCGCCGAGGATTTCTTGAAGCTCGAGGCGCGGCGCCGGTTTTCCGAGCAGGCGCGGGCCAAGGCCGATGCGGCCGGCGTGCGGATCGCGCGCATCGCGGTGAAGGACACGCGGTCGCGCTGGGGCAGTTGCTCGCCCCGCGGTGTGCTGATGTTCTGCTGGCGGCTGATCATGGCACCGCCGCATGTGCAGGATTACGTGGTGGCGCACGAGGTGGCGCATCTGCGGCACTTGAACCACGGGCCGGAATTCTGGGCGCTGACCGACGCGCTTTCGCCGCACCGGGCGGCTTCGGTGGCGTGGCTGCATCAGGAAGGCGCGGGCCTGCTGCGGGTGGGATAGGTGAGCATCAGGCCTACCGGCAGCCAGAGCACGAACCAGAGCGGCCCGGGGCCTTTCGTGATCTGACCGAAATCGGTGAGGCCGGCCACGAGCAGGTTCAGCCCGAGTGCCGCGAGCCATGGCGTTTCGGGATTGGTGCGGTGCCGCAGCAAATTCCCGGCGAGCACGGCGGCTAGTGCCACGAACAGCAGCAGGCCGACCAGGCCGCTATAAAACAGCAATGAAAAATACAGATCGTGCGCGAAGGTGATGTGTTCGGTGACGATGCGGCGGCCCTGCGGATCGGGCAGGTTCAAATGCAGATTGGCGGCCAGCCCGTGGCCCAGGATCGGGCGTTCGCGGATGACGCCGATCGCGTAGTGCCAGATTTCGAAACGGTGCGAGCTGCCGCGCTGCACGATGACGCCCGCGGCATGGTGCTGCAGGCTTTTCGGCAACGCCCACCAGATGGCGGCACAGGCGGCTAAGCCCAGCAGCGCGCGCCAGCGCCACGGTCCCGCCAGGCACAGCAGCAGCGTGGCGGCAGATGCCGCGAGCAGCGGGCCGCGGCTTTCGGTGAGCAGGATGAACGCGGCCATCAGCGCGGCCGCCACGAACCGCAGCCCGCGCCAGGGATGGCCGGCAAGCGCACCCCAGAGGGCGGTGAGGTAGGCCACCGCCATGACGTCGGCGCCCAGGATGGGATGCAGCGTGGCGCCCCAGCCGTGCAACCTTGGGCCGTTGCCCTTCAAGAACAGACTCAGTGCGATGGCGAAACCGGCGTTCGCCGCGCCGAGGCCGCAGAGCAGATTGGCCAAACGTCGCCGCAGCGCGGGATTGGGCAGGGCAAGCGCCAAGCCGAGCAGGAAGGCGGCGGTGTTGAAGCTGTCCCAGGCGAAGCGGGCGGAACGGTGCCCGTCATCGGTGCCCCAGAGCAGCGTGGCGGCGGAGAAGGCGATCAGGGCCAGCGCGATGCCGAGCGGCGGGCTTGGCGGGGGCCGGGATTGCGCGAGGCTCGCGGCGATGGTGGGCAGGCCGGCGATGTAGAAGACCAGCGCGTAGGCGGATTGATTGGGCAGCACGAACGCCGCCGCGAAGAAGAGCAGGAGGGCTGCGGGCAGGAGGGCTGCGAGGCGGCCGGGCATGGGCGCGAGCGCTTAGCAGCTTGGGCGTGGCCGGCCCAATCCTGGCGGCGGGAGGGTCGGTCAGCCGCGCGCTATCTGGCCGAGGACGATTTCACCCGCAGATGCGCCGCCAAATAGGTCTGCGCGGCGCCGAAGAAAGTCAGCCAGGCATGCGCGCGCAGCATGACGTGGCCTTCGTCGGGCATGACGAGCTGGTCGAACGGCAGGTTACGTTGCCGCAACGCTTGCACCAATTCGATCGATTGGCCGAACGGCACCTCGCGGTCGTCGTCGTTCTGGGCGACGAGCACGGGGGCGCGCCATTTGCCCATGGTGGCGATGGCGGAGGAATCGTAGGCGAGCTGGGCGGCGGCGCCGGTGAGTTGCGGCAATTGCGTGCGCCAATCGTGCACGCCGGCGTAATCCACGCCGGCGGCGAACAGGTCGGGCGCGCGGGCGAGGCCGAGCGCGGTCATCAGCCCGCCATAGCTGCCGCCCCAGATGCCGATGCGGGCGGGGTCGATGTCGTTGCGTTTGCGCAGCCAGTCGCCGGCGCCCCGGATGTCGTTGAACTCGCTGGCGCCGGCCGCGCCGAAATGCGGCGGCTCGCGGAAGTTCAGGCCGTAGCCGATGCCGCCGCGATAATTCACCGACAGAACGATATAGCCCTGGCTCGCGAGGAACTGGTTAAAGCCGTACATCCAGCTGTAGGCGTCCATCGGGTGCCAGGCCGGCAGCATCTGGCGGTATGGGCCGCCGTGGAAGAACAGCATGGCGGGATGGCGCTGCGCGCCGGTTTTTGCCGGCAGGAACAACTGGCCGTGCACGATGAGGCCGTCGGCGGCCGGGAATTCGACGGTTTGCGGCTGGACGAGTTGCGCGGCGGGGAAGCCGGGCGGGATTGCGCCTTGTGCGATGTCGGCGAGGCCGCCCTGCTTGCCGATCTGGACCGGCAGGACGGGGGTTTGCGCATTGCTGTGCAAAGCGAGCGGCGTGTTGTCGCTGGTCAGCACGGGGTAATCCTCGATGCCCGTGCCGTGCGTGCGTGCGGTGGGTGGGCCGCCGGCGACCGGCACCTGCCAGATATGCCAGCGGTCGATGTCGCCGCTGTTGGCGGAATAGACGATTTGGGTGCGGTCGGCGCCGAGGGCGGTGTTGAACACCTCAAAATTGCCGCCGGTGGTGAGTTCGACGGGTTGGCCGCCAGTGGCGGGGATGGCGTAGAGATGCACCCAGCCGGTGCGTTCCCATGGGAACACCAGGCGGTTGCCGGCGGCCCACATCAGCGCGCGATCGCCCAGCGTGCCGTGGAACAGGCTGCCGGGGCCGGGCGAGGCCGTCCACACCGCGCGGCCGGCGCCGGTGGCGGCATCGGCGACCCAGATCGACCAGGGCTGCCCGGCACGGTGCGGTGTGAAATCGATGTCGCCCTGCCCGGCGGGAATGCGGACGAAGGCGAGATTTTTTCCGTCCGGCGACCATTCCGGTGCCATGTCCGAATCGAAGCTGGGGGCCATCCATGCGATGCGGTTTTGGCCCAGATCCAGCACGCCGACGATGCTGTGGCCGGCGCGGGTGCTGACGAACGCAAGTTTCGTGCCGTCGGGCGACCAGGTGAGCGAATTGTCCTCGCCCCGATCATGCACGCGTTGCGATGCGGCGCCACCCTGCACCGGTGCGGTCCATATCTGGCCGCCGGAAAGGAACGCGACCGTATCGTCATGCGGCGAGGCGGCAGCGGAATGGCCGGGCCCCAGGCGGCGTTCCTGGCCGGTGGCGGCGTTGATCAGCCAGACGGCCTGCTCGGGCGGTCCGGCGGGCAGGCTGAGCGGGTTGACGGGCGGGCCGCCCTCGATGCTGCCGCCGCGCGTGTAGAGGAGGTAGCGACCCGAGGGCGACCAGGCGAGATCGCCGGCATCTATGCCGGCATCGCCGGTGGCGTGGGTGACGGCGTGGCCGGTGAAGCGGCCATCGGCACCTTTTTCCGCGATCCAAACATTGCGGGCGCCGCGATCGTTGAAGATCCAGGCGGCGCGGTTGCCGATGGGCGCGGCGGTGAGGCCGGCGGGGAACGGCGCGCTGAGCACCTGTTCGAGCGTGAACGCGGCTTGCGGCGCCGCCTTTGCCGGGAAGCGGGGGCCGGTGGCGAGTGCGACGGCCGCCAGCAAAACCGCGCGATGCTTCCAGCTTGGGTGCCGAACGGGCATGGGTGCGGTTCCTTTCCTCGGCGGCACGGGGCGGCTCATGCCGCGGCCGGAATGGGTGGCTCCGCCGAATGCCACAGCCGCCAAACGCCGATGCTGAGGAGCGGCAGGACATAGACGCAGAGGAATATCGCGGCGAGCGCGCGGTAGCCATTCGCAATCAGGCTGACCAGGCCGAAGCGGCCGGCGATTTCGGTGGCGAGCAGCAACAGCGCCAGCGCGGCGGCGAGGCGGACACCGCGCGGCAGCTCCGCGCCCCGCTGGCGGCGCCAACTGGCGGCCAGGCGTTCATTGACGGCGTGGACCATTCCGGCGCCGCTTTCCAGCAGCGCGGCGAATACCATGCACTGGAACAGCAGGCGGAAGGCGGGCAGGTGCAGGCGCTGCAGCAAATAGTCCGAGGGCAGTGCGGCATTCCGGATATCGGGATACCAGGCGACCATGCAGACGAAGAACATCAGCGCCGGCAGCATGGCGAGCGGGCCGCAGAACGCGCCGGCGATGGCCGCGCCCCGGCGCGTGGCGAAGTGGCGGGCGATGGGCAGCACGACGACGGCGCCGACAATGTTGTAGCTGGCGTAGGCGAGGCCGCCCGCGGCCCAGCCGGCGCCGGGCGGCATGGGGGCGGCGAACGCGGCCGGGATGCGGCCGCCGAAACTGGCGGCGCACAGCACCATGAACAGCGAATAGGTGGCATAAAGCAGGATCGACACATATTTGAACAGCGTTTCGACGGAATTGTTGCCGAAAGCGACAAAGCCGGCGATGGCGGCGACCAGCAGCAGCGTTCCGGCCAGCGGCGGCAGCCCCAGCGTGGCGGCCCCGATGGCGCCGGCGGCGGCGCCGAACACGCTGAGCGCGACGAGAATGAAGGCGAAATAGGCGATTTCGAAGACGATGCCGAAGCGGCCGAGCAAGGCCGCGAAGAAGCTGCGGTAGTCCAGGCTGCAAGTGGCTTGCGCGAACATGAACGTTAGCGCGCAGACGAGGCTCCAGATGGCGGCGGCGAGCGCCATGCCGAAGATTCCGCCGCGCGGCCCACCTGGCAGAAAATATTCGGCGAGTTCGCGACCCGTGGCATAGCCGCCGCCGATCACGACGGCCTTGAAGGCGAAGGCGGGCAGGATGAAGCGGGCGAACCAGGTGCCGCGCGAAATCATGCGCGCGGTTCCAGACATTGCTGCACCAGGGCATCGAGTTCGGAGCCGGGACGCATCGGGTCGGCGGCCGGAACGTTCAGCGCTGCCGACGTCTCGCGCAGCAGGGAGCGCCGCTCGGCATCTTCCATGTGCGCGGTGTTCAGGCTGATGCCGGCGCAGCGGATGGCGGGATTGGTGCGGCGGCCGAGCAGAAGATTGAGCTCGATCGTTTCGTGCAGGCTGGGCAGCGCGTAGGCGTCGAGACCGACGATGCGTTCGCGTCCGGGCTGGTGGCAGACCACGATCGCGTCCGGCTGGCTGCCGTGCAGCAGGCCGAGCGAGACGGCGGCGTAGGCGGGGTGGAACAGCGAGCCCTGGCCCTCGATGACGTCCCAATGGTCCGGGGCCGCATCGGGGCTGAGCCATTCGGCAGCGCCCGCCTCGAAATCGGAGACAACCGCGTCCATTGGGATGCCGCCGCCGGCGATCATGATGCCGGTCTGGCCGGTGGCGCGGAAATCGACCGGCACGCCGCGCTTGGCAAAGGCGCGCGCCAACGCCAGCGCGGTGTATTTCTTGCCGAGTGCGCAATCGGTGCCGACGGTGAGCAGCCGCTTGCCGCTGCGCTTGCGGCCGGTGGCGATGGGCAGGTTCGGCGGTGGCACCCGCACTTCGTGCAATTTTCTGCCGTGGCGTTCGGCGGCTTCACGCACGGAAGCGATGCTGGAGAGCGGCGTGTGCATGCCGCTGACGATATCGAGCCCGGCTTTCAGCGCATCCGTGAGTGCCCGCACCCACGTGGGCGAGATCTGGCCGCCCTGGTTGGCCACGCCGATGACCAGCGCGCGGGCGCCGCTGGCGTACGCTTCGGCCGGCGACATGCGGGGCAGGCCGGTGCTGACCGTGGCTTCGGGCAGCGCGTATTCGGCGATGCACCGTTCGGGCGCCCAATCCCGCAGGCCGAACGCGGTTTTGGCGAAGCTCGGCTCGGTGCTGTCGCCCAGGAACAGCAGGTAGGGCGTAGGCAGGGCGCCCGTCGGCGGCATGGCGGCTCAGTATTTCAGGCCGAAGCCGATGAGGTGGAAGGCGGCGCCGATCCACAGGAACAGCAGGCCGGAAAGCGCCAGCACCAGGCTCCATATCCGCGCGAACCAGGCGCCCCATCCGGCGCGGGTGGTGAAGACGACCCAGACGTTCCAGAGGAGCACCAAAGCCGCCAGCGGGAAGACGATGACGGCGAGCAGGTGGAGCACCGTCAGCAGCCCGTCGAACTCGCCGTTGAGCGCGAAGGTCTGGAACATGATCACGATGGTGATCGGCCAGACGATCATCAGCAGCGCATCGAGCAGCGAGAAGACGCGTGTGAGCCGGTAGCTCAGGCGCGCGGCGCCTTGCAGGCCGAACATGGCACCGTATCGGCGCCGATACAACGCCGTGATCGGCCAGAACAGCGCGGTAAGCAGCATTGCCGCCAGGGCGGCGACGAGTGCCGGCTTCAGCCATGTGCCGTCCTTGTACCAGGGCACGGGCGTGAAGACTTCGAACGGCGTGTCGTCCTGGCCCCAGAAGGCGACGTTCTGGCCTTCGAGCTTGGCGGCGACGCGCAGCTTGCCGCGTTCGGCGCGCCAGACATTGGGCGCGATCGGCTGGAAGTGCATTTCCTGGCGGGCGAGATCCTTGAGGTCGGGCGAGGCGATGTTGCCGTTGGGTTGCGCCGAAACCTGGGCGACCTCCATCAGGTAATAGAGCATCGAAAAGAAGCTCGTTTCCTCGCGGCGGGAGCCGAGATAATCGCCGGCGAGCCGGGCGGCATCGGCGCGGGCCTGCGGTTCAGCGACGTGGCCTTCCGGCGCCGGGCCGGGAAAGTAACGGTCGGTGAACTGTTCGCGCAGCGCCTGCCGGATGGGGCCCGCGGCACCTTCCACGCCGACGCTGTTCAGCGAAACGAACAGGCCGACACGATCGTCCGGGAACAGCGTGAGCTCGCTGTGGAACCACTGCGTGTCGCCGCCATGGCCGATGATGCGGTGGCCGTTGCGGTCCATCTGGTAGAAGCCGAGCAACATGCTGTTCAGCGGCGGCAGATTGTTCAGCGCGGTGGTGTGCATCATGCGCGCGGTTTCGGGCTTGAGGATCTGCTGGCCGTTGTATTGCCCATCTTGCAGATGCGCGATCATGAAGCGCGCCATGTCGGCGCCGGACGCGCTGGAGCTGCCGGCGGGGGCGGGCCCGACGACCTCCACCGGCTTGGCCGTGCCGGTGGCATCCTGGTAGCCGCTCGACAGCAGCGGTTTGAGGTTCGCCGGCAGCGGCTGGCGGAAGCTGGTGTGCGTCATCCCGAGCGGTGTCAGGATGTGCTGTTCGATATAGTCGTTGAATTTCTGTCCCGATACGCGCTGCAGGATGTAGCCGGCGAGCGTGGCACCATAATTGGAGTAGCTGGGGATTTTGCCTGGCGGGAAGATGCGGTCTGGCAAATTCTGTTTCAGATAAGTATCCAGCGGCGGTTCCCGCGCGGGTTCGGCGTAGATCAGGTCTTTAACGGTTTCCTGAAAGCCCGGCGTGTGGGTCATCAGGTTGCGCATCGTCACGGGCTGGCCCTGATATGGCGGAACGGTGAAATCCAGATACGTATTGACGTCCCGGTCCAGGTCGATCTTGCCCTGTTCCACCTGCTGCATCACCGCCGTCCAGGTGAACAGTTTTGAGACCGAGCCTGGGCGGAACAGCGTTGTTTCGGGATCGACGGGCTTACGGCTGGCGACGTCGGCGTAGCCGTAGCCTTTCTGCAGCAGCACCTGGCCATCCTTCACGATCACCACGACGGCGCCGGCGACGGCGCCACGGGCGAGCGCATAGGGCATGTAGCCATCGAGCCAGGTTTCGGCATCCTGGCGGGTGAGCGCGGGCGCGGTTGGCGTGGGGATGTTGGCCGGATTGGTGCCGATGGCGGGCACTGGCGCGCCGGACGGCGAAGGCGCCTGCGCGCCAGCGGGGGCGGCGTTGGTGACCACCATGGCGAACGCGGCTACGGTCGCCAGTGCACGCCTGAACATCAACCCCACTCCCTGAAGCACCGATATTTTATCCGGTATGGGCTAGTTATGTCCTGTTCCGGATGGGGAGGCAATAGGCGGCGGCTCAGGTATGCACGCTGCCCCAGCACGGCTCGGGGATGGCGATGCGACCTTCCTGGTAAGCCACGCCGGGTGAGCGGTCGCGCTGCAGGAAAACGGGGCCGTCGAGATCGACGACGTCGCAGAGCTGGCCGAGCAAGAAGGCGGGCGCGGTGGCGAGCGAGGTGCCGATCATGTTGCCGACCATGACGCCGAGGCCGAGCGCGCGGGCGCGGCTTGCCATGGCGAGGGCCTCGGTGAGGCCGCCGCTTTTGTCGAGCTTGATGTTCACGATGTCGAAGCGGCCGGGCAGCGCATCCATTTCGGCGAGCGACTGGACGCTTTCGTCGGCGGCGACCGGGATCGGCCGCTTTTCGCCATCCAGGAGCGCTTCCTGGCCCACGGGATAGGGCTGCTCGACGAGGGCCACGCCGCATTCGAGCAGAGCGGGCCAGAGCGCGCGCAGGCGATCGGGGGTGAAACCCTGGTTGGCATCCACCGAAAGCGTAACATCGGGCCGGGCGGCGCGGACGGCGCGGATTCGGGCTTCGTCATCGCCGTCGCCGATGAGCTTGAGCTTGATGGCGCGGGCCTGGGCATAGGCGCGGGCGGCGGCGGCCATGGCTTCGGGCGTGTCGGCGGCGGCGGTGAAATTGGTGACGAGCTTGCGGGGCGGGGCCAAGCCGGCGAGGCGCCACACGGGCTGACCGGCGCGCTGCGATTCGAGATCCCACAGCGCGCAATCGAGCGCGTTTCGGGCGGCGCCGGGGGGCAGCAGCGATTGCAGCCGGGCGCGGCCGATACCGGCTTCGATCTGGGAGCGGACCGATTCCAGCGTGGCGGCGGCACGATCCGGCGTATCGTTCAAGTAATAAACACCGGCGGCTTCGCCAAAACCGCAGTGGGTGCCATCGGAGATTTCGGCGACCACGACCGGGGTTGCGGTGAACAGATGGCCGGTGATGCGGAAAGGCTGCGCGAGCGGCCAGGTTTCGAGCGCGACCTTGAGGGTGAGCGCGGTTGCCGCGGGGCTGTCGGGCACGATTTCAGCCGTTCGCCGCGTTGCGCCGGGCCGGCGGCCGGCTGGAGGTGGCCTTGCGCGGCTTGGGCGGGGGGGGCGGCACGAGGCGGAGCGGTGTGCCGGCCTGGCGGGCGGCGTTGTCGAGCAGTTCCTCCTGGGTGGAAGAACAGACGCAGATGACGAGCGCAGGATCACCCGCTTCGGTGGTGTAAGCGTGCGCCATTCGGCTATCGATATAGACGGACTCGCCCGGCGATAGCGTGATTGGGGCGTAGAATTCGGTGTGCACCATCACGCGGCCTTCCAGCACATAGACGAATTCCTGGCCTTCGTGCCGGACCATTTCGCCGAATTCTTCCAGTGAGCGCGCTTTCAGCCGGGCCAGTACCGGCACCATGTCCTTCCGGCGGAGTTCCGGCGATAAATAGTAGTAATCGTAGTTCGGCGTGGAGACGGGCAGGGCGGCGGCGAGTGTGCCGATGCTGCGGCGGCCGTTGGCGACGGCAACGTTTTCATCCTCCGGCTCGGCAAACAGTTCCGACATACGAATGTTCAGCCGTTCGCTGATGGCCTGCAGCTTGTCGTAGGTGAGGGTGAGGCGGTCGTGCTCGACCTTGGCGAGGGTGGAAAATGGCAGGCCGACCCGCTGGCTCATTTCCTTGAGCGTGAGGCCGTAGCGCGCGCGCAGCGCCTTCATGCGGGAGCCGAGCGTGGGTTTGGCGGCGCTGAGCGTCATGCGAGCGGGTCCATCTTGCGGCGCGGCGGTTGGCGGCTGGGTGGTGCGCCGGCTGGCGGGTCTTGTCCAGGACATTCGCGGCTGTTTCGGCGCCCGGCAGGATGCGGCGGCACAGAGGGCCAGGGGTTCGATGGGCATGGCGGACCACGAGCGGGATGATGGTTGACTTTATCCTGCCTGAGATAATAGTGTCATCGTTAGGTTCAAGCTGGCAGCATCGACCAGGCGACGACCGCGGGAGGATCAATGCAAGCTATTTGCCGGGGCCGTTGGCGTGCCGTTACGACTTTTGCGGCACTGGCCATCGTGCCGGCCGCGGCACAGACCGTGCCGCCAACTGGCGCGCCGGTTCCTCCCGGACCGCGGACGGGGCGGCAGGCGGCGGATGTTGCGCCAGCGAATGCCAATGCGGTGGAGCAGATCGTGGTGACGGCGAACAAGCGCCGGGAATTGCAGCGCGTGGTGGCCAATTCGGTGACGGCGCTTTCCGGCAAGCAACTGGAACGGCAGCGGATCGTGCGGTTACAGGATCTGGCGGCGCAGGTTCCCGGATTGTCGCTGGAGGCGGACGACAAGACCGCGGTGCGCATCGTGCTGCGCGGGCTGAACACCGGCAGCGCGGGCTCGGAAGTTGCCACGTTGCTGGATGACGTGCCGACGAGCGCGGATACGGCGCAGAACAACGCTGCCCTCAACTCGCCGAATTTCGATACTTACGATTTGCAGCGCGTGGAGGTGCTGCGCGGGCCGCAGGGCACGCTGTATGGCGCCACCGCCGAGGGCGGCTTGATCAAATACGTGACGAATCCGCCGGACCTGACTCGCTATGCAGGCGGGCTGGAAACCGGCATCAATGGCGAGCCGGATGGCGGCCTTGGCGGCAGCCTGAAAGGCTTTGTGAACGTGCCGTTTGCGAACGGCAAGGCGGCGATCCGGCTGAGCGCCTGGAACGACTGGCTGCCCGGCTTCATCGACAATCCGCTGACCGGCAAGAGCGAAACGAACAGCGCGCAGCAATATGGCTGGCGTGCCTCGCTGCTGTTGCAGCCTGTCGAGGCACTGACGGTGCGGCTGACGGCGCAGCGGCAGAGCCTGTTCAGCAACAATGCCGACAGCGTGGATGTGGTGGGCGCAGCGACGACACCGGCCGCGCCGCCGGCGAACCAGCTTTCATTCGTGAACGGGCTGCGCAACCCGACCTATTTCTCGCAGCCGAGCCAGAACGAGGGGACGCTGTTTTACGCCAATGCGGATTATGATTTCGACATCGCCCACCTGACCTCGATCACCGCCTTTTCCCTTGGTAAATATACGAACTTTTTCGATTCCACGAGCACGAACGTGTCGCCGGGCGTCTCTATCGGTTCTTATCTGGCGCAACTGGCATATGGCTTTCCGGTGGCGGTGGATCAACGGCAGAATTCGAACGTGGATAAATTCAGCCAGGAGGTGCGGCTGGCCTCCGATCCGGGACAGACGCTGTTTGGGCACGCGATCGACTGGCTGGCGGGCGGCTACTTTACGCGCGAGACCTCGACATTCCTGCAGTATTTTGATGCGCGGCCGCTTTCCAATCTCGATACCGTACTGAACGCGCCGCCGGGCCCGTTGGGCGGCTTGTCGCTGTATGGCGAGCTGGCGGAGTGGGCGGTTTTCGGGCAAGTGGATTACCACATCGTGCCGACGGTGGATGTGGAGCTGGGTGGCCGCTTTGGCGGCGAGGCGCAGCATTCCGATTCCGGGTTCGCGTGCTGCCTGTTGTATGGGCCAGCGGCCAACCGTGGCGAGATATTCTCCAACGATCACGATGCGCTGTATTCCGTGGCGCCGCGTTGGCGGCCGAATGACGACACCATGCTATATGCGCGCATTGCCACGGGCTATCGGCCGGGCGGCCCCAACATACCGGCGCCGGGTGTGGCGGTGCCGCTGAGCTACGGACCGGATCATACCACAAATTACGAGATCGGCTGGCGGCAGGATTTGTTGCATAAAACGGTGACCGTGGATTTGACGGGATTTTATATCAACTGGCGCGATGTACAGATCCTTTCGATCTTCAGCACGCCGACCGGCCCGGTGTCGGTGAACGGCAATGCCGGTGCGGCGGTGAGCAAGGGCGTGGAATGGAGCCTGGCCTGGGTGCCGTTTCCGGGGTTGCGGCTGAGTGCGGTAGGTGCGTTCACGGATGCGCGGCTGACGGTGGATGCGCCCGGGCTGGGCGGCTTTGCCGGCGATTATCTGCCTTATGTCCCGAGCGTGACCAACAGCCTGAATGGCGAATATAGCTGGACACCCGCCGAGGGATATAGCGCGTTTGCTTCCGCGACATGGACCTACACGGGCGAACGCTACACCGGTTTCGCGCCGGCTGGCGGGACCGCGGAATCGCATGTGCGGCTGCCGAACTACAGCACGGGGGCGGTGCGGCTTGGCCTGGAGCACGGGCGGATCAGCGGCGAGCTGTATGCGATCAACATCAGCAATTCGCGCGCGATCACGTTCTTCTCGAACGAAGGCGGCTTCAACGAAACCGGGCAGGCCGCGATTATCCAGCCGCGCACGATCGGGTTCGTGACTCGGCTGAGTTTCTGAACTTCTACTCCGGCGGCAATTGCCTGGCGGCCGTGAAAGTGCCCGCGGCGGTACCCGCTTTCACGGCACCGGCCAGCGACCCGTCGGTTTGCAGCGTGCCCGTGTAATCGACGTGCACGGGCTTTCCTTCGTACACCGTGTCGTAGGCGAGCCTGAGGTGGGAAGCATCCGCGGTGCCGGAAGCCTGCAATGTCGAACCCTGGGCGACCGCGCACGGGCCGCTGATTCTTTCGCCTTCCGACCTGAAAGTGCAGACCAGCACATATTTGAATTGATCGTTGATGTTGACGTCCACCTTCCAGGTTGCCGAGTGGTCGGCGGCGGAGCCGATGAGCTTGGTGGCGTTGAAGCCGCCGTTGGATGAGCCCGCGTTCACCGTTCCGTTCACCGTGCCGTTGGGCTGGACCAGGCCGCTATAATCCAGGCGCACACCGCTGCCGTTGTAGTCGGTTGAGTATTTGAAGCGCATTTTGGTTTCGCTCAGATGGCCGGAGGTGTGCAACGGCGTTCCCTGCGTGGACACGCATGGGCCGGATACGCTGACGCCGTTGGCGGTGATCACGCACAAGAGCGTGAAGTCGAGCCCTGGGCTGGGGTGACTCTTGATGACCCAGGCGCCGGAGAAATCGGCGGCGAGGCCGGAAGCCGGCAGGCCCAGCGTGGCGATGCCGAGCGCGAGCAGCTTTCGCGGGAACATGGATACCTCCAGGTTTTTGCATACCGACACTCGCATCTGCGTCGGCTTGACACAATGCCCTTTCGAGACAAGGGTTGGCACTGAACCAACCGGTTTTCTTAGTCTCTGGCCGGTGGGCGCGCGGGAAGGTTCATGCAGGTTCTCACATCGCTGATCGTGGCTGTGTTCGGCTTGGCGTTGGCTGGGGTGGCGTCGGCCGAAACATGGGGCTGCCCGGACGGGTATCGGGTTCATGCGGGCCTGAACACCGATTTCCCTTCTGACGGTGCCAAGCGGGCGTTCATCGTGGTGCCGCCGAAGAACACGGACGGACCGGCGCCGGTGTGGGTGCCGCTTACTGGATCCGTGGAATCGACCAACGACAATCTGCATGTTCAGCGCAGCGGGGCGAACGCCGAATTGGCCGAGCATGGCTTTATGGTGATCGGGCCGATTCGCGAATGCGCCGACCAGGATCCGGATGTTCGCGGCGGCATTTGCAACGGGCCGGGCCATGATGGCTGGACCTGGAACCCGTGGCACGAAGGCCGGGCACCGGGTGCGGCAGGCGATCGATTCAAGAACGATGAAGGCCGGGACTCGCGCTTTCTGGTATCGATGGTGAAATGCGTTGGCACGAAATTTAAGCTGGATGTACGGCGGCTCTATATTGGCGGGATTTCCTCCGGCGGGACGATGACCAACCGGGCGCTGACGTTCCGTTCGGATTTCTGGGCCGGCGGCATGCCGATATCGGGCGAATGGTATGTGACGCGTGACGATGGCTCGGCGCTTTCCTTCGATGCCGCGCGCGATGCCGTGAAGGCCGCGCCGACGGCGATCCACCAGGGGCGTGCTGGGCCGTTTCCGCTGCATGGCGCATTGCAGCCGATGATCGTGATCGTGGTGTGGGGCGGCGAGAAGGACATCTGGTATTGCGGATCGGTGCTGTGTTCCGATTACCGGCCTTCGACGCAATCCGCGGCCAATTATTACGCATCATTCAAGGATGTCGTGGAGATTTCCTGCACGGTGCCTGACGGGCATATGTGGCCGCAGGTGAGCACGAATGCTTTCAATTTGTGGGCGCTGACGACTTTGGCTTCCTTCCCGAAGGGCTCGAACCCAGCGCAGTTCAAGCTTGCACCGCCGCCCGAGGGCTATAGTTGCAAGCGAGGGCCGTTCACCGACCATTATGGCGCGCTATCCGCCGGCTGATTGCGATTGCGGGTGATGAACAAGCGTTTTTCCATCGCGTGCGCGGTAGCCGTTGCATTGATCGTTTCGGGGTGGAACGCGATGCTGCGCCCGGCGACGGCCGCGCCCCTGCCTGGCAACGGCAACGGGGTTATCGGCATGTTGAGCGGCGAAGGTGGCGCGCCGCAGCTCGGAGCCAAGCTGTATGGGGAACGATGCGCCGCCTGCCATGATCATCCGGCCGGCCGCACGCCCTCCAAGGCCGCGATTTCGCAGAACACGCGGGTTTTCATCGCCACGACGCTCTCCGGTGGCATCATGCAGCCGATGGCGGAGGGGCTTTCGCCGTATGAGATTGCGTCGATCGCGGCCTATTTGTCTTCGCGCGGCAGCGGCGCCGTTCAGGGTGCGGGCCCGGAAGCGCCGCTTTGCAAAGGCCGGCCGACGCCGATCGACCTTGCCACGAAAGATCAGTGGAATGGCTGGGGCGCCGGTGGCGAGCAGGCGCGGTTTCAGCCCTATCCGGGCTTCGCCGCGGCGGACGTGCCGCATTTGAAACTGAAATGGGCGTTCGCCTACGCCAATTCGCGCGGCGGCCAGGCGACCGTGATGGGGGATCGGTTGTTCTTGAATGCCTCGTCCGGCACGGTGTATGCGCTGGATGCGAAAACCGGCTGTGCTTATTGGCGTTTCGATGCGCCGGCAACTACGCGCGGATCGATCACGGTTGGTGCATTGCCGAGTGCGCCGAGCCATTATGCAATCTATTTCACGGATTACACGCGCACCGCCTATGCGTTGGATGCCGATAGCGGTGCCGTGGTGTGGAAAACCCAGATAGATACGCAACGCGAAGTGCAGATGACGGGGTCTGCGACGCTGCATGACGGCAAGCTGT
>CAXUEX010000022.1:18100-21951 GCA_964250215.1 uncultured Acetobacteraceae bacterium
ACGCAACGCGAAGTGCAGATGACGGGGTCTGCGACGCTGCATGACGGCAAGCTGTTCGTTCCGGTTTCGTCGGCCGAGGAGGCGATCGCGACCAATCCGAAATACGAGTGTTGCAAGTTCCGAGGCGCGGTGGCGGCGCTGGACGCGCAGACCGGCAAGCTGCTTTGGAAGACCTATGTGACGCCCGAGCCCGCCAAACCGTTCAAGCTGAATTCCGCCGGCGTGCAGATGTATGGGCCTGCTGGCGGCGCGATCTGGTCGGCGCCCACGATCGATGCCAGGCGACATATGATCTATGTGGGCACTGGCGATTCCTATACCGATCTTGGGTTTTCGACGGCGGACGCGGTGCTTGCGCTGGACGAGGACACCGGCGCCATACGATGGGCGACACAACTCACGCGGCACGATGCCTATATCGACGGTTGCGACGGCATGGTGCAAGCGGCCAATTGCCCGGAGAAATTGGGCCAGGATGACGATATCGGCGCGTCGCCGATCCTGCACGATTTGCCGAACGGCCGTCAGGTGCTGCTCGTTGGGCAGAAATCCGGCAAGGTTTATGCGCTCGATCCGGATGGCGGCCGTGTGATCTGGTCGCGGCGGCTGAGCCCGGGCGGCCCGCTGGGCGGCATAGAATTCGGGCTGGCGAGCGAGGGCGAAACGCTGTTTGCGCCGATTTCGGACATCTTTGCGTCGTTCTTCTGGGCGGACCCTGGGATTGCCGCGCTGCGGATCAGCGATGGCGCCGTTCTATGGCGAACGCGCCCGCCGACGCGATCCTGCGACTGGAACAACGTTTTTTGTTTCCGTGGCATTTCGCAGGCTGTATCGGCGGCGCCCGGCGTGGTTTTCGGGGGCTCGATGGACGGATGGTTTCGCGCATTCGATACCGCCAGCGGCAAGATCGTGTGGGAATACGACACCGGCGCGAAGGCCGTAATGACCGTGAGCGGGCAGGCGGCGCAGGGCGGCGTGATGGACGGCGCCGGCCCGACGATTGCCGGTGGCACGGTCTATGTGAATTCGGGATACTGGGCGCGGTCGGGCAGGCCGGGGTCCGTGCTCATGGCATTTTCGGTGAATGGGCGTTGAGGATGGCGCCATGCCGTGCGCGTGCGGCAGCGGGCTGCGGCATCGCTCGTGTTGCGGGGCAAAAGTCGAGGCGGGCGGATTCGCCACCACGCCGGCGCCGGTGCCCTCGGATGTTGCGGTCGCGGAGCAGCAGGCTTTAGCAGCAAAGGCCGCTGGCGACATTGCAGGCGCGTCACGTTTCCTGCTGGATGTTCTGGAACGCGATCCCTGGCGGCCGCGTGCGCTGCATCTACTTTACGAATTACGCAAGGCGGAAGGGCGGAGATCGGCGGCGGAAGCGTTGATACGGCGGCTGCTGGCGATGGAGCCGAACCGCTTCGGCTTCATCAACGAATTGGTGCTGCTACTGCTGAGCCGGGGCGCCGGTGTGGAGGCGGTGCAACATGCCAGGCATGGCATCCGCTTGCAGCCCAGTGGAGGCCAAGCGCATCTTCTCATGGCGTTGTCGCTGACCGAGGCTGACCGGCCGTTTGACGCAGAATATCACTATTTGCGCGCCATCGAATTTTCCAACCGGCGCGACCCTGCCGTGCTGGTGAATTATGCATTGTGCCTGACGCGGCAAGGCAGGCTGACGCAAGCACGCGTGTTGTATGAGGAAGCGCTTGTGTCAGCGCCCGAAGAGATTCAGGCGTTGATGGGTCTGGCGCGATTGGAGGAAGCGGACGGGAGATTGGATGCGGCGCTGGCGTGGACGGATCGGGCGCTGACGGATCTCCCGGATGATCCAGGCCTGCAACTGCTTCGGGCAACAATCCTGATGCGCCAGGGGCGGAGGGATAGCGTGGCCGCAATGTTGGACCTTCCCGGCTTGCAGGCGGCGCGGCTGGGTGTGCGCGAGCTGCTTGAAAAAGGTCGGCTGTTCGATGAACTCGGTCGGTTTGCCGAGGCATTCGCGGCGTTCGATGCCGGCAAGCGGAGGCTGCGCGAAGCCACCGGCCGGAGCTACATGGATCGGGAAACGGCGGTGGAGATCGCGCGGCTGAAGGGTTTTTTCACGCGAAAGCTTCTTGCCACACTGCCGCGCGCGACAATGCGGGCCGACATGGCGCAGCCGATCTTCATCGTGGGGTTTCCACGGTCCGGCACCACGTTGATGGAACAGATGCTGAGCGCCCATCCTGGGATCTCAGGCTGTGGCGAGCTGACCTTCTTGCAAGACCTGGTTCGGCGAATGCCGCTTCTTCTGGATAGTCCGTTTTCGTATCCGGACGCGCTCTCAGAATTGTGGGTTTCGGACCGGCGGGAGGAACTGGCAGGGCTGCGGGACCATTATCTTCGCAGGGTGGGTCAGCTTGGCTTGGTGAGCGAAGGGGCAGCGTGGTTCACCGACAAGATGCCGCTCAACGAAATGCATCTCGGCCTGATTTCGCTGCTGTTTCCTGCTTCGCCGGTGATCTATGTGCAGCGGCACCCGCTCGATGCGGTGCTTTCGGCCTATTCCCACCTGCTGACGCATGGCGGTTATTGCGCCTATGCGCTGGAGACAGCCGCGCTGCACTATGCTCGCACTTCGGATCTGGTGGCGCATTACCGGCGCGAGCTGGACATGCGCTTTCATGCGGTGCGGTATGAAGACCTTCTGGACCGGCCGGAAGAAAGCGTGCGTGCGGTTCTGGAATGCGTTGGAGTCGCGTTCGACCCCGCCTGCTTGCGGTTCCACCAGAACCCGCGGCGCGCGCCGACGGCGAGCTACGCTCAGGTGCGGGAGGAACTCCACAGCCGGTCTCGCTATCGTTATCGCAACTACATGCGCGAACTCGAACGTGTTGTTCCTATCCTGCGGCCATTGATGAACAGGCTGGGGTATGAAGTTTGAGGAAGCGCCCAGCCGCCGTTGCTCAGGAAGGCGGCCGCAGGTCGGGGCCCCAGGTGATGACAGGCGGGTTTTCGGCCTCGGCAATGCGGCTGGTGGTGTTGTCGAGCAGGTCGCGCCAGCGATTGCCGTTGAACACGTAAAAGCGGCCTTCCTTCATCGCTTCCAGCGTGGCCTCGGCAATGTCGGCGGGCGGCACGCCGGCGGATTGAAACTGGTCGGATCCGCGCATGTATTCGGCTTGCGCAAACTCGCGGTCGCTCCACGGCTGGTCGGCCTTCGGGCGGTTGCGCCAGGATTTGTTAATGGCCGTATCGACCATGCCGGGACATACCACGCTGACGCCGATCTTCGTGTTGAACGCGGCCATCTCGCTATAGAGCGATTGGCTGAGCGACAGCACGGCCGCTTTCGAAGAGCAGTAAGGCGCATGGTCGCCGATGCCGTGGAAGGAAGCGAGCGAGGCCGTGTTCACCACGTGGGAATCCTCGCCCTGCTGCATCAGAATCGGCACGAACGCCTTAATGCCGTGGATCACGCCCCAGATGTTCACATCGTGCACCCAGCGCCAGTCATCCAGGCTCATCTTGAAAATCGGCCCGGTGATGGAAACGCCGGCATTGTTGCAAACCACGTGAACTTTGCCGAAGCGTTCGAGGGTGGCGTTCGCCAATGCCTCCACTTCGGAAAATTTGCTCACGTCGCAGCGCACGGCATGCGTTTCCACCCCACTCGCCTGCAATCGCTGCACCGCGCCATCGAGCGCTTCGGGCTCAATATCGGCGAGCACCAGCTTCATGCCCTCGGCGCCGAAGCGTTCGGCCATGGCAAGGCCGATGCCGCTTGCGCCGCCGGTGATGACCGCGATCTTGCCGGCGAAATTCTTCATCGCGCGCTGCTCCACGAAGCTGCATCTGTCACGTAATGCGAAAGACCGTCA
>CAXUEX010000022.1:22051-26820 GCA_964250215.1 uncultured Acetobacteraceae bacterium
TGGCTTTCGCCAAATTGCCGGTGAGTTTCGCGAGCTTGGCTTGCGCGTGCGCCGGTTCCAGTTCGGCGGCCGCCTTCGAGCCGCCGAAGAAGATCGGCGTGGCGATCGCACCCGGCGAGATGGAGTTCACGGTGATGCCGAAACGGCCCAGCTCCATGCCGGCGAGCCTGGTGGCGTGGTTCACGCCGGCTTTGGCCATGGAATAGAGGTATTCGCCCATATGCGTGCGTTGGGCGGCGATGCTGCCGTTGTTGATGATGCTGCCGCGCGCTTGCGCCTGCATCACGGGCGCCGCGTGGCGAATGCCGAACACCACGGAGCCGAGCAGCAGGTTCATGGCGTAGGTGAAATCCGCCTGCGTCACGGTTTCCAGCGTGCCCGGGGTTGGGCCGCCGGCGTTGTTAAACAGGCAATCCAGCCGGCCGAACGCGGCCTGCGTTGCGTCGATGGCGCGCTTGATGTCGGCTTCGCGGGACACGTCGGTCTGCACGAAGCTTGCCGCCGCTCCCAGCGCCTTTGCCATTTGCGCGCCCTTCTCGGCATTGCGCGCGGCGATCATCACCTGCGCGCCTTCCGCCACGAACAGCTCCACGGTGGCCTCGCCGATGCCGCTGGTGCCACCGGTGACCAACGCCACCTTGCCTGCCAGGCGTCCTGCCATGCTTCATTCTCCTTGATAAGTGCGCCGGAAATATGTTTTGCTATCGGACCTACGATGGAGCGACGCCGGGAACCGTCACCTCGAAAGCCTCGATGCGGCCGTTGCGTTCCGTGTTCTGACGCTGCGGATCGTGCGAATCCGCGGTGCAGACGAAGAGGGTGCGGCGATATTGGCCGCCCAGCGCGCAGGCAAACGCACCGCGGCCGGTATCGATGCGTTGCAGCACCTCGCCGCCTTCGCGCACACGCAGGCAGCCGGTTGTTGTTGGCGAAGCGACCCAGATCGCGCCCTCCGCATCCAGGCAGATGCCGTCGGGCACCGCGCCACCTTCGAGTTGCGCCCAAATGCGCCGCTGCGAAAGATTGCCGTCCGCATCTATATCAAACGCGGTGAGCCGCGCGCCCCAGGTTTCGGCGACGATGAGCGTGCGCCCTTCGGCGGCGATGACCATGCCGTTGGGGAACAGCAGATCTTGCGCGACCACGCGGGAAGCGCCGTTCGGGTCCACACGCACCAGCACGGTGGGCACGGGCGCTTCCACGCCGTCGAGCTCGAAGCCGAAATTGCCGACATAGGCGCGGCCTTGCGCGTCCACGATCATGTCGTTCAGGCGGCGCGGCACCAGCCCCGACAAATCGGCGTGCAGAGCGAGGCGGCCGTCCGGCTCCATGCGCAACACGCGCTTGTCTTCCATGGAGACGACGAGCAGGCGGCCATCGGGCAGCCAGCCCAGGCCCGAGGGGCGGCGCGGAATGTCGCAGATTTTTTCCACGCCGCCCGCAGCTTCACGGCAGACCTGGAACGCGTGCATGTCGGACCACCACAGGGTGCCGTTGTGCCAACGTGGCGCTTCTGGAAAGGCGAGGCCGGTGGCGACGATCCGCGGTGCGTGTTCCATGGCGGTGGTTTCGTCCCCCTCTGCGGCTTCGCGCAGCCTATGCCGAGCACGGAAGCCTCGCCAAGCCGCCTAGACCGGTCTTCTCAATCGGCTTCTTTTCAGCCGGCGGCAACCGCGTTTGACTTGCAGGGTAAAGCGGCCATACGGCTGGAGTTTGGCAGCAGCATACCAAAAGGCTCAAATCGGCGCCGGGAGGCATGGATGGACGCACCAGAAGCGGCTATCGAGAATGACATCCGGCAGTATGTCCAGCGCCCGTTTGGCGTTTTTGCGGACATGGTGCGGATGCAGGCGCGAGCGCGGCCGGACCGGATTGCGCTGATCTGCGGCGACCTGAGCACGACCTACCGCGACTTCGACTCGATGGCGGACCGGATCGCGGCCGGCTTGCAACGGGACGGTGTGGGCGCCGGCGGCGTGGTGGCGGTATGCGCGGCTTCCAGCATCGCCTATGTTTCGGTGCTGCTCGGCGTGCTGCGGACCGGCGCTGCGGTTTCGCCGCTGTCGCCCTCGGCCACGCCGGACCAGTTGCTGGGCATGTTGCGCGACAGCGGCGCCAGCCACCTGTTTGTGGACGCAACCGGGATGGCGGCGCTGAGGGACGGCGTGGGCGGGGTGCGGGCGCGGCGCATCGCGATCGACGAGACGGAAGTGGGCCCGCCGGGCGCGTGGTTGCCGGAAGCGGGCAGCCGCCCCGATCCGGTGGCGATCGCGCCGGAGCAGCCGTTCAACATCATCTATTCCTCCGGCACCACCGGCACGCCGAAGGGGATTGTGCAGCCGCACGCGATGCGATGGCCGCAGCTGCATCTGCTCGATCCGCCCGGCTACGGACCGGACGCGGTGGCGATTATTTCAACCCCGTTGTATTCCAACACCACGCTGGTGAGTTTGCTGCCGGCGCTGGCCGGCGGCGGCACGGTGGTGCTGATGCCGCGCTTCGATGCGCGCGGGTTTCTGGAACTTAGCCAGCGCCACCGCGCGACCGAGGCGATGCTGGTGCCGGTGCAGTATCGCCGGATTCTGGATGTGCCGGATTTCGACTGCTTCGATTTGTCGAGCTACCGGATGAAGTTTGCCACCTCGGCTCCGTTCGGCGCCGAGCTGAAGGCCGAGGTGCTGGCGCGCTGGCCGGGCGGGCTGGTGGAGTATTTCGGCATGACCGAGGGCGGCGGATCCTGCATGTTGGTGGCGCACGAGTTTCCGGATAAGCTGCATACCGTGGGCCGGCCGGTGCCAGGCCACGAGATATTCGTGATCGACGATGCCGGCCGGGTGTTGCCGCCGGGCGAAGCGGGGGAAGCGGTGGGCCGTTCCGCTGCGATGATGAACGGCTATCACAACCAGCCGGGCAAGACGGCGGAGGCGGAGTGGTACAGTCCCGAGGGCAACCGCTATATCCGCACCGGCGATATCGGGCGTTTCGATGCGGATGGGTTTTTCACGCTGATCGGGCGCAAGAAGGACATAATCATTTCCGGCGGCATCAACATCTACCCGGTGGATCTGGAAGCGGTGCTGCGCGAGCACCCGGCGGTGCGCGAGGCGGCCGTGGTGGGAGCGGCATCTTTGCGCTGGGGCGAGACGCCGGTGGGGTTCGTGACAGTGCTGCCCGGGGAGAGCGTGGCGGCCGATGCGGTGAAGGATTGGGCGAACGCGCGGCTGGGCAAGATGCAGCGCCTGGCGGATGTGCGCGTGGTGGACGAATTGCCACGCAGCGCGATCGGCAAGATTCTGAAACGCACGCTGCAGGAATGGGTTGCGGCGGCGCCGGTGCCGTGATCGAACCGCATCCGAGGAGATAGCGAATGACAAGCCATGTTGCCATGCTGAGTTTTTGCGTTGTCGCGCTCGGCGCCCATGCGGCCATGGCTTCGCCGGCGGCCACGCTGGCATATTATGAATCGAATTCGCAGCTTGCGTTGCAGACCGAGCGCAGCCGGCTTACCGAAGTCGCCGCCGATCTCTATGCGATCGATGCCAAGGGCAAGATTTCCGGCGCGCTGCCCCGCCGGCTGGATGCGGTGGCGCGCGCGGCGCATCTGAAGCTGTTCGCGACAGTATCGAATTTCGGCCCGCACGGCTTCAGCGAGACAATTGGGCATGCGGTGCTGACCGATGGCGATGTGCAGACTCGGGCGCTCACCGGACTTGGCGCGCTTGCGGCAAACCCGGCCTTTGCCGGCGTGAACATCGCCGCGTTATCGGGAGATCCGAAGAATAGCTGGACGGGCGCGTTCGATTACGCTGCCATCGGCGGTGTCTGCGATGTGTTCCAGCTCATGACCTATGACGAGAACGGGCCGTGGGGGGCGCCGGGGCCAGTGGCGGGTTTCGATTGGGTGAGCGCAAGCTTGGCTTACACGCGCACCGTTGTGGCGCCGGCGAAGATCAGCCTCGGCATGCCGGCCTACGGCTACGATTGGGATATCACGCACAAAACCGGCCGGCAGATTGCCGAAGCGGCGATGCCGGCGTTGATCGCGAAAACCGGCGCCACGCCGCATTGGAATGCGACCGCGCAATCGCCATGGCTGATATATCGGGAAGCGAACGGCGCGAACCATGTGGTGTGGTATGAGAACGCGCGCAGCGCCCGCATCAAGGCCGCGCTGGTTCCGGCGCACGGGCTGGCCGGCGTTTCGGTTTATGCGCTGGGTTTCGACGATCCCACCTACTGGCGCGCCATCGAGCAAGGCTTCGCCGAGCAGAGCAACATCGGCACACGCCGCGTCAGCGCGCCGATAAAGTTGCTCGTCAAAACAGAGAGCTAGGAGCCTGTCCCGGTAAGCGCGCAAATCAGCGTGGGTGCCGTGTTTGAGGCCGGGCGGAACGGGGCACTCGGCCCTCACGCCGTGAGTTTTGCCAAATTGTGAGCGGTGCAGATCAATGCCCACTCGCCTTTGACCTTGTCGATGCCACGGAGGAGGAACTGTGGGAAGCCTCTGGCCTGTTTGATGTGCCCGAAAACAGGTTCGACGGTATTCTTCGTATCCGGCGGTGGCCTGGCCGGGTCTGCGGCGCGGGCTTCGGCCTCAAGCTCGGCGCGGGCGGCACGAATGCGTGCCAGACGGGCCTGCTTGTTGCGCATCCAATCCGGTGGTTCGTCGCCACGGCGTGTGCTGCCATGCTCGGCGTCCTCGGCCGCATCCTCCGCTTGCGCGCGCGCCAGCCACTCGGCCACTTCACGGGCAAGCTCGGCCTCGGCCT
>CAXUEX010000023.1:0-26394 GCA_964250215.1 uncultured Acetobacteraceae bacterium
CTCCCCTATATCCGCCGCCATGATCGGCACCCGGTTGTTCACGTGGCTGCACGGCCGGAAAGTCGGCACCGACGAGTTCGGCAACCGCTATTTCCAGGAAGCCCGGAAGCGCGCCGGCCGCCTGCGGCAGCGCCGCTGGGTGATGTTTGCCGGCGGCCAGGAGGAAGCCACGCTGGTGCCGCCCGAATGGCACGCCTGGCTGCACTACACCACCGATGCGCCGATCACCGGGCCGCGCTTCGCCTGGCAGAAGCCGCATCTGCCCAACCTCACCGGCACCGCTTCGGGCTATCGGCCGCCCGGCCACGATTACATGGGCGGAAGGCGAGGGGCCGCGACCGGCGATTACGAAGCCTGGTCGCCGGATGACGAAGCGCCCGCCCCCGCCGCCCCGGCGCCCGCCGAAGACGCGGGCCTGCGCTGAACATGGCGCGGCACAACCCCGCGGAACTCGTCACGGGCGCGGCCGTGCTGCTGATCGCCGGCGCCTTCCTGGTCTATGCCGTCACGAACACCGGCCGCGGTTTCGCCAACGCCGGCGGCTACACGCTGCACGCGGCGTTCGATCACGTGGACGGACTCTCGAACGGCGCCGACGTGCGCATCGCCGGCGTGAAAGTGGGCAGCATCACGGCGATAACGCTGGACCCGAAAACCTATCTGGCCAACGTAACATTCACCGTGCAGAACGGCGTCGCGCTCACCACCGACAGCAGCGCCACGGTTTCCTCCGATGGGCTGCTGGGCGGCAAGTATCTGGCGCTGGCCGATGGCGGCGCCGAGACCAACCTGAAAGACGGCGGCACCATCGGGATCACCCAGGGTTCGATGAACCTGGAAGCCATGATTGGTAAATACATCTTCGGCGGAACCGGCGGCGGCGCGCCGAAAACCGGCAGCAAGCCCCAGGGCGGCGGCAACGGCGGCGGCGGCGGCCTCGCGCCCCTGAAATGACAAGCTGGCGCACCGCAGACGGCACGCCGATCGCCTGCCGCGAGAAACTGAAAATGCTGGAAGAAAACGCCGCCGAGCTGCAACAGGCGATGCAGGATGCGTTCGAGGATGCGGTGCTGATGGGCGTGGACGAGGCCGCGATGCGCGAGTGGTTCACGCAGGCCGCCGCATCGCTGCGGACGCCGAAGCGATGAAATGGGCCCTGCTGCTGCTGCTGGCGTTTCCAGCCTTTGCCGATCAGGCGAAAGCGCCGGACATGTCGCCGCCCGACACCTGGGTGAAGCGCGACACGGCAACGCTGCGCGTGCTTAACAAGATCGAATCGAGCGTGCAGCAGATCACCTTGCGCGTCGGCGAGCACGTGCAGGTGGGACCGCTCACCATCGCGCTCGCCGGCTGCGACGTGCGCCCACCCGATCTGCCGCAGGACGCCACCGCGCATCTCACGATTACCGATGCGCAATCGCCAGCAGCCACCCTGTTCGATGGCTGGATGCTGCAGAACGAACCCGGGCTGAACATGCTGGAGCATCCGGTTTACGACGTGCAGCTTGCCGGATGTTCCTGATATCGGCATGAAGAAAGACCTGCCGCATCCCGATCGTGCCGCCTATTTCCTGGATTTCGATGGCACGCTGATCGATATCGCGCCGGCGCCGGACCGCGTTCACGTGCCCGACATGCTGGTGCCGGCCCTGCGGGGTCTCAGCGCGAAAGCCGCGGGCGCCTTGGCCATCGTCAGCGGCCGGCCGCTCGGGCAAATCGATGCGCTGCTCGGGCAGGCATTCCCCGCCGCCGGCCAGCACGGCGCCGAGCGGCGCTTCCTGCCAGGTGCGGCACCGGAATATCCGGATTTCGCCTCGCCCGATGCAGCCTGGGTGGCGGCGGCGGCGGTGCTGGTGGCGTCGCATCCCGGATCGATGCTGGAACAGAAGCGCCACGGCTTCGTGCTGCATTTCCGCGCCGTACCGGAAGCGGCGGAAGCGTTGCGCGGCGGCTTGCAGCGCCTGGTCGCCGGCCATGCCGATTTCGAGATCATGCCGACCAAGGCAGCCTGGGAACTGCGGCCGAAAGCGGCGCACAAGGGCGCGGCGGTGCAGGCGCTGATGCGGCAGGCGCCGTTTGCCGGGCGCGTACCGCTTTATGTGGGCGACGACGTAACCGACGAGGACGGCATCGAAGCGGTGCAGCGGCTGGGCGGCATCGGCCTGCGCGTCGATCCCGATTTCGGCGGCCCGGCCGGCGTGCGCGCCTGGATCGCGGAACTCGCCGCATGATACCGGGCAGCGGCTTCGCTGAGCGCGCCGGTATGATCCGCGCCGCGCTGTTCGGGCTCGTCGCCTGCATCGTCGCGGTGTGCGTGGCGCTGGGTGCGCAGCGTTTCGGCGGCCTGATCCCGTGCCCGCTCTGCCTGTGGGAACGCTGGCCATATCGCGTGGGGATATATGCGGCGCTGTTCGCCATCCTGCTGCGCGGCACTTGGCGCGGTCTGGCCGTGTGCGTGCTGTGCGTCGCCATGCTGGCCGCCGTGGCGCTGGCCGCGACCCATGTGGGCGTGGAGCAGCGCTGGTGGAAAAGCCCGCTGCCCGAATGCAGCGCGCCCGATTTCCACGGCATGAGCGTGGCCCAGCGCCTGGCCGCGATGCATGACCGGCCGAGCAAGAGCTGCGAGGACGCCGATTACCCGGTGCCGGGTCTGCCCGTGAGCTTCGCGCAGGGAAACCTGATCTATGCGCTGGCGGTTTGCGCCGGGCTCGCCATCTCTCTGCGCGGCACGATTAGGAGGCCGGCATGAGCCTGCCAGGCGACCGCACGCAGCAGGAAACCATCGAACGCATCATCCGCGTGGATCACGCGGGCGAATACGGCGCCAAGCGCATCTATCAGGGGCAAATCGCGGTGCTGGGCAACGGCCCGAAAGGCGATGTGCTGCGCCACATGCAGAGCCAGGAGCAGGTGCACCTCGACACATTCAGCCGCCTGATCGCCGAACGCCGCGTGCGCCCAACGGCGTTGCTGCCGTTCTGGCACCTCGCCGGCTACACGCTGGGTGCCGTCACCGCGGCGATGGGCGAGCGCGCCGCCATGGCCTGCACGGTGGCCGTGGAGGAAGCGATCGACGAGCATTACAGCGCCCAGGCCGCCTCGCTCGATGACGGCGAAGCCGAGCTGCGCGACACCATCGAAAAATTCCGCGCCGAGGAACTCGAGCACCGCGATATCGGGCTGGAGCACGAAGCGGAACTCGCGCCCGGCTACCGGGCGATGAGCGCGCTGATCAAGCTGGGATGCAAGGTGGCGATTGCGATCAGCGAACGGATATGAGTGGCTGACGCATCGCGGCGGCGATCTGGTCCGAAAGCTGTCCCAGCAACCCGCTCATCGCCGCCGCCGGCGCGCCGGCGCCGGCGCCGGCAGAATTGGCAATGAGCCTGATGTCGCGAGCCGCCAGCGGCTGGTGCCCGCTGCCTTGTTCCACCGCATAGGCGGCTTCCAAAACCACCGCGCCGCTCGCATCGGGATCGAAACGGCGTATATCCACTTCCACGCGGGCATCGGGGTCGGCCGATATCGCACCCTCGTCGGTATACACGCTGCTGCCCGGCAGGCGCTGCGACAGGTTGGAAGCCAGAACGCGGCCGATCATTTCGCTCAACGGCGCCGCCCAGCGCTGCTGGCTGTTGGTGCTGAGCTGGTAATGGCTCAGCTTCAGCACCACGTCCGAACGATCCAGATAGCCGGCCAGGCCCGGCCGGCGGATTTCGATGTTGCGGAAAGCGGTGATGCCGGCAGCGCCGGGTTCCGGCACCAGCGTGTAGATATTGGGTTCGGGCGAACTGCACGCAGCCAGCGCGAAGGCGATCGGAAGCGCCTTTATCGTCTTCATTGTCCCGTCGCCTCCGCCGTGCGTCCGCGCAGCAGCGCCTCGGGGTGCCGGTCCAGAAAATCCGCCAGCATGCGGAAGCTGCGCACCGCATTCTCCGTCTGATCCAGCAGGCGCGATACGCTGCGCTTGAAATCGGAATTGCCGCCGTAACCGCTCTCGCCCAGCGTGGTGTTCAGGCGCGCGACCGCCTGTTGCAGATCCCGGCTGATCTGCGGCAGCTTCTGCAACACCGGCTGCATGCCCACATTCGTCCGGTGCACCAGGTCTTTGGCATCGGCCAGGGTTGCGGAAAGGTTGTGCACGGCTTCCTTCAGATCGGGGCCGCTGGTGGCGCGATCGAGCGATTTCAGCGTGTGATCCAGGCTGCGGCCGATGTCGTCGAACGGGATGGCTTGCAGCTTCGTCGCGATGTCGCTGAGCGCGTTCGTGATGTTGTCCATGCCGCCCGGCTGGCTCGGCAGCACCAGCGCCGGACCTTCGCGGCCGATGGTGGCGGCTGCCGCGCCGGGCACGTATTCCAACGCGATGGCCTTCTGCCCGGTGATCAGGCTGGTCGATTCCAGCTCCGCCCGCACACCCTGGCCCACCAGCGTGCGGGTGATCACCTCCGGATCTTCCTGCTGCGCAATTTCCTGCTCGGTGAACACCCGTTCCGGCTGAAGATCGAAAGCGACGCGCGCCTGGAAACTCTCGCCGCGATTTTTCATCAGCAGCCGCACATCCGTGACCGCGCCGATCTGGATGCCGAAGAACTCCACGGGCGAGCCCGCGGCAAGCCCCCGGACCGAGCTTCGGAAATACGTGACGAACGGGATGTTGTTCGTATAACCCGCGGCATCCGCGTCGCTCTTGCTGCCGTAGAGCACGAAATGGCTGCCATCGGGGCTCGGCTTTTCGTAGTCCATGTCGGTGGGGATGGCGAAGGCGATGCCGCCGGAAAGCAGCGCCTGGATGGATTGCAGCTCCACATGGATGCCCTGCGGCCCGAAATTCACCGAGATGCCGGAGGTGTTCCAGAAATGTGTGCTGGGCCGGACGAACTTGTCGAAGGGCTGGCGGACGAAGATGTTGATCTTGACCGGGCCGAGTCCGTTGCCGATATCGTAGCTGAGAACCTCGCCCACCGTGATGTCGCGGTAGAACACGGGCGCGCCGGAACTGATGGAGCCCAGCCTTCCGGCCTGCAGCACGAAGCTTCTGCCGGGTTCGCCGGAGCGCACGGCCGGCGGATCTTCCAGACCCACGAAATGATCGGTCGGCTCGCCGCCCGGATCGCCGGGATCCACCTCGATATAGCCGCCGGAAACCAGCGTTTCGAGCCCGGAAATGTTGCCCGCGCTCAGCCGCGGCCGCACCACCCAGAAATGCGCGTGCGTGGTGAGCAGCTTGTCGCCCTCGCGCTTCATGCGCACCCGCACCACCACATGGCTGAGATCGCCGGAAAGCCGCACGTTCTCCACCGTGCCGAGCGAAACCGCCTTGTGCTTCACCTCCGTCTGCTGCGCGGTGATGCCGTCCGCGGTGCGGAACGTGATGGTGATCAGCGGCCCCTGATCGGCCAGCGTCTTGATAGCCAGGTAAAGCCCGATCGCGGCCGCGGTGATCGGCACCAGCCAAATCCACGAAAAACGCCGGCGGCGGCGCACGCTGGCCGCCGGATGCTGCGCCGAACCGCTCACGCGCTGGCCGCCGCTTCCGGCAGCGCGGCGCCCGGCAGCGGTTCCGGCGGCGGATCGGCGACATCCCACATGATGCGCGGATCGAAGGCCCGGGCCGCGAACATCGTCAGGATCACCACGGCGGCAAAGGCAATGGCGCCCGCGTTGGGCAGCACAGTGGCGATGAAGCCCATATGCACCAGCGCCACGAGCGTGGTGAGCATGAACACGTCGATCATCGACCAGCGGCCGATGCCTTCGATAAGCCGATAGAGCCGCGTGCGCTCCCGCAACGCGCGGGGCGAGCGCTCATGCGTCATGATCAGCATCGACGTCAGCCCGATCAGTTTCAGCAATGGAACCGTGATGCTGGCGAGGAACACCAGCAGCGCGAGCGGGAGCATGCCGGCCTGGATCAGTTCGATGACGCCGTTCAGGATGGTGCTGGGCTCGCCGCGGCCGAACCGGATCACCGTCAATATCGGATAGAGGTTCGCCGGCACGTACAGGATGATGCCGGCCACCAGCAGCGCCCAGCAGCGGATCAGGCTCTGCCGCCGCCGGTGGCGCAGCCGCGTGCCGCAGCGCGGACACGGCCAGCCGGAAGGCGCGCACAGCACCAGCCGGCAGGTGTCGCAGCCGATCGGCCGGTGCGTGCCCGGCGGCTCGCGCACATGGATCAGGCCCTTGGCTTCCAGCGCGTCCCAGATCGATTCCGCGTCCATTTCCACATCGGCGGCGATCAGGCACAGCATCACGCCGGCCAGCGCGATCGCGCCCGGCTCCACGTTCACGGTGGCGATCGCCTTCAGCCGCGAATAGGCCACCAGCAGCCCGAGCAGGAACACCTCGATCATCGACCAAGGCCGGATGCGCTCTATCCAGCCGAACAGGCGCGGCAGGATGCGCGGCGGATGCTCCAGCCTTATGCCCAGCAGCACGAACAACAGCAGAAACAACTGCACCGCCGGCATGCCCACCAGCGTGATCAGCACCACGATGCCGATCTCCCACATGCCACGATCCCCGAGGCGCGAGGGCCCGGTGAACAACCCGGCCGTGGTGTCGGGGCCGGGCGCCGCCCCGTGCCGAAGCGGCCGGGGGGGCGGCCGCGCGCGCACCCCCAGCCCCCCACCCCCGCGCCGCGCGGCCCGGGTCAACACCCCGGCGGGGGTGACGCGGCGGGCCGCGTCCACGTGCATCAGCGGCAGGTTCAGCGCCAGCACGAACAGCATCAGCGCCGCGATCACGCAGGCCAGCACCTTGTTGGCGCTGTCCCGGCGGCCGTGCCGCAGCGTGGCGTTGCAGCGCGGGCAATAGGCGGCGTCGCCCTGCTCCAACGCGGGCAGCGTCTGGAACAGGCCGCAATCCTGGCACTCGCGCTCGTTCGGAAGGATTTGCGCGGGCCCGGCCATGTGCCGCCCTTACATCACTTTCCGCCGCACCGGGAAAGCGCCCGGTTCGCCGTCTTGGCCGGACTCGGGTTGCCACCCATACTCATCCGCCGGCGGCAAGGAGGCAGGCGCGTTGAGCATCGGCTACGAACGTCGCGCCCATGTGATCGTTCTGGGTAACGAGAAGGGCGGATCGGGCAAATCCACCACCGCCATGCACCTGGTGGTGGGGTTGATGCGCGACGGCTATCGCGTCGGCGCCATCGACCTGGATGCGCGGCAGGGCACGCTTTCCGGCTACCTGGCGGCGCGCGTGGCATTCGCCGAGCGGCACGGCGTGGAATTGCCGCTGCCGGAATCGCGGGCGGTGCACCGCAGCGAGCGGGACAGCCGGGCCGAGGCCGAGGCCGAGGAAGCCGACCGGCTGCAAACGGCGCTGGCCGAGCTGCGCGCCGCGAACGACGTGCTGGTGATCGATTGCCCCGGCGCCGACACGCATCTGAGCCGGCTGGGCCACGCCCAGGCCGATACGCTGATTACGCCGATCAACGACAGCTTCGTCGATTTCGCGATGCTGGCCCGTGTGGATCCCGACAACCACGCGGTGATCCACCCCAGCATCTACAGCGAAATGGTGTGGGAGGCCCGCAAGCGCCGGTTCGCCGCCGATCGCGGCCGGATCGACTGGATCGTCATGCGCAACCGCATGGGCAGCACGGAAATGCGCAACAAGCGCGACGTGGGCGCCACGCTGGAGACGCTGGCCAAGCGCATCGGCTTCCGCACCGTGAAGGGTTTCGGTGAGCGGGTGATCTTCCGTGAACTTTATCTACAAGGGCTGACATTGATGGATGTGCGCGAGGCCGGGCTCGCGATCCAGATCGGCATGAGCCACATCGCCGCCCGGGCCGAGGTGCGGGCGCTGATTTCCGCCATCCGCAAGCCGGCGCCCCGCGGCGCGGAACTGGCGCTGGAGGTGGAGCCCGCAGCATAGGCGATCGCCGCGTTGCGAGGGTGCCCCGGCCGGGGTATAGGCCGCGTCCGTGCCGGCGTAGCTCAGTGGTAGAGCAACTGATTCGTAATCAGTAGGTCGGGAGTTCGACTCTCCCTGCCGGCACCAGCTAGCCCGTTCGGATAGCCGGCCATGCGCATTTCTGCATCTTGCTGGGATTGATCCCACCGAAAATGGCCGCGCGGCAAACCCGCCGATTGTTGCGCATGGCGCGGATCCTGGTCGTGGCGCTCAGCGCGGCCGGGTGCAGCGATCCTGGGTCCGTATGCACGTATCCGCAGTATTTTGCGGGTGCGCCTGCCACTCAGGTGGAAAATTTGACCCGCGTGTGCGCATGGCCGGCGCGGAAGATTGTGCCGGTGCTGGCCGACCAGCGTGCCGCGTGGCCCGGTGCGCCGGATCGGGTGCCGACAATGCTGGATGTGCAGGTCGCGGCGGCGCGGGGCGGCGTTCCGGCGGAGCGTGTGGCCGCCGCGCCGTTGCGCCCGCGCGCGAACGGGCTTTGCCGGCAGCGGCCGAATGGCGAGGCGGCGCGGGGCGTGACGCTGGGGTTGTGCTAAGCTGCGGCCGGCGGTTGCCTGCCCCTTGCGCGATGCGATCAAAATAACCCCGCTGGGAACCAGCGTTCAGGCGCCGCTGCGTGCCCGGCCCACCCTGGGTTCCGTGTGTGCGAGCCGCGCGCCCATGCGTTCATTCAGCCGCGCCACGGTCTGGCTCGCCGTGGTCTGGAATAGGCAGGGCACCAGCCCATGCACCAGGGCCGCGGTGCCGGCGCCCAGCAGCGCCAGGCTGAAGCGGAGGGCATGGCTCAGATGCTTGCCGTAGCTCTCCCCCAGCGAGCGCGGGTGCTCTACAAAGATCGCTTGCAACATGGGCATTTCCCGGCCGAGATTTGTAAAACCTACGATACCCCAAACGGATTGGGATGTTTTCTCAAATGCCGCCCGAAGGGCTGTCCTGATTGGGAGATTCCACCATGTCCGGCCCCTTGGCGCTCGATGCGATCGACCTGAAAATCCTCGCGCTGCTACAGGCCGATGCCTCGCTGCCCGTGGGCCAGATCGCGGAGCGCGTGAACCTCTCACAGAATGCGTGCTGGCGGCGGATTCGCATCCTGGAGGAGGCCGGCGTGGTGGCGCGCCGCGTGGCGTTGCTCGATCCGGCGAAACTAGGCTTGGCCATGACGGTGTTCGTCAGCCTCAAGCTCGCCGAACACACGCCGGACGGGCTGGAACGGCTGGCGCGGTGCGTGGCGGAGATGCCGGAGGCGGTGGAGTTCGTGCGGCTTACGGGCGAGTTCGATTATCTGCTGAAACTGCAACTATCGGATATCGCTGCCTACGATCGCGCTTACAAACGCCTGATCGGCTGCGGGCGGCTGGCGGACGTGCGGGCGGCGTTTGCCATGGAGGTGCTGAAGCGGACCACGGCGCTGCCGTTGCCCTAAAAATCGCTGCAACGCCCGTTCACCTCCCAATCGCCGTATCGCGTCGGCTCCGGCCCTTTCGGCCCGCCAATCTCGCGTGGCTTCGGCAAAGGATCGGGGCTGTGCGGCTTCGAGGCCCCGGCTTCTCCAGGCCGGACCCCTGGCTTTTCTTTGTCTTCGTCCATGCTCACGACCCGCCCGCCTCCAAAACCCGCTTCTCCGCCATCTTCCGCCATGGCGCATCCGGCGGCGCTTCGGCCAGGGCGCGGCGGAACAGCGCGCTGGCTTCCGGTGTGATCCGGCCGGAGGCTTCGGTGAGGATTTCGGCGGTTTCGGCGGCTAGTGTCGGATCGAAACGATCGGCCAGCACGTGCTGGAACGCTGCCGCGGCTTCCGGGAGGCGGTTGCGGCGCAGTTCGGCGTCGCCCAGGATACTGTAGCCTTCCAACGCCTGCGGCGAATGCGGGTCCATCAGCGCCAGCCGGTTGCGCAACTGCCCGATCGCCTCGTCTTCCTTCGCCATCTCGGCCGGATCCGGCGCGGTCCCGCCGGCATCGGCGATCGGCGCGCGCGCGTCGGGCGGCGGCGGGCCTGGGTGGCCGGCCGACGCAATATAAAGCGCCACCGCGGCCGCGGGCACCCCGGCGGCGGTGATCCAGATCGCCAGCCGGCCCGAGCGCGGCGGCGGCGAATCGGTCAGTTCCGCGTCGGCAAGCAATCGCCGCTGCACTTCCAGCTTCGCGCCCGCGTGCTCCTCCGCCAGAATCCGGCCTTGCGCCAGATCGCGATCGAGTTCCGCGAGCTGCAAGCGATGCAGCGCCAGCGCCGCGTCGCGCCGTCCCCGCAAACGGCCGCCACGCGTAACAAACACCAGCAGCGGCGCCATCACGGCCGCCGCCACCGCCGCGATTGCCAGCCAGATCATCTGTGCGTCAGCGTCTCCAGCCGCGCCCGCTCGGCTTCGTTCAGCGGTGCCGGCGCTGAGCCCTGCTTGCGGCGCGCGAGCCATGCCGCGGTGCCACCCAGCAGCAGGCCCAGCACCGGCGTGCCCCACAGCAGCGCCGTGGTCGGCGTGAACGGCGGGCTGAGGCGGATAAAATTGCCGTAACGCGCCACCATCCAGCCGATGATCTGCCGGTTGGAGTCGCCGGCCTTCACGCGCTCGCGCACGATCTGCCGCAAATCGTGCGCCAGCGGCGCCTGGCTGTCCTCGATGGATTCGTTCTGGCAGACGAGGCAGCGGAGCTGGCTGCCCACAGCCTCGGCGCGGGCTTCCAGCGCGGGATCGGGCAGCATCTCCTTTGGATCGTCCACCGCTAACGCCGGCACCGCAACCAGCAGCGCGAGCGCGAAAATATAGCCGCGTATCATCCGCCCGCCCCAAGCGCAGAACGGTCGGCAACCGTGGCCTGCAACGCCCGTTGCAACGGACCGCGCACGATATCGTCGGTCAGCGGCCCGGCCACATGCCAGGCGATGCGGCCGTTGCGATCGATCAGAAAGCTTTCCGGCACGCCGTACACGCCGAAATCGATCGCCACCCGGCCAGGCTGGTCGTTGGCGATCCGAGCATACGGATTGCCATACTGGCCAAGAAATTTCTCGGCGTTCGGCAGCTTGTCCTCATAGGCGATGCCCCATAGCGTCAGGCCGAGCTGCCCCACGCCGGCCAGCACGTCGGCCTCCTGCGCGCAGGGAATGCACCAGGACGCAAAAAAATTCACCAGCACCGGCTGCTTCGCGGCTTCCGCCTTCAATGCCGCGGTGGAAAAACCCGGATGCGACCCCAGCCCAGGCAGATCGAATTGCGGCACCTCGTGGCCCAGCATCGTGTCGCCGATGGCGTGCGGATCGAATTTGCCGCTGCCCATCCGGTTCAGCATGGCCAGGAACGCGGCGCCGGCGGCCGCGACAAATCCCAAAGGCACCAGCAGCAGCAGTCGCCGCCGCGCCATACTGCCGCTCATGCCGGCACGCCGGCCACGCGCGCGCGCGAAGGCGCCCCCACGCGCAACCGCCGGTCGACCAGTGAAAGCGCGCCGCCGGCCGCCATGATCAGCGCGCCGAGCCAGATCCAGGGCGCCAGCGGGTTGATGTGGAAGCGCAGCACGGCGCTGCCGTCCCGTTCTTCGCCCAGCACCACATAGAGGTCGCGCAGCAGGTTGGTACGGATCGAAACGTCGCTCGTGATCTGGTTCTGCAACGGGAAATGCCGGCGCGAGGGATGCACGATCGCCAGCGGTCGGCCGTCATATTTGATGTAGATGTCGGCCACGCGCGCGTCGTAGTTCGGGCCCGGCACATCGCGCACGTTCAGCAGCGTGAAATCGTAGGCGCCGAGCGTGGCGTGATCGCCGGGCTTGATCGCCACGATTTTCGATTGCGCCAGCGAAACGCCCGCGATTCCGGCGATCGTCACCCCCATACCCGCGTGCGCAATGGCCGCTCCCAGCACGGCGGTGGGTAGGCCTCGCGCGCGGCGGAAGCTGCTCGCCATCGGCGCGCGGAACAGCAGCGTCCGTTCCACCACTTCGGCGAACGATCCCAGGATCAGCCAGGTCGCCACGCCAAAGGCCAGCGCCGGCACGATTTTCATGCCGATCGCACAACCGCCCGCCACGATCAGCGCGATCAGCCCGGCCCACCAGGCGTGGGCCAGCACCGGCCGCAACCGCGCCCGCTTCCACGGCAGCAGCGGCCCCATCGCCATCACCGCGAAGGTCGGGATCGCCAACGGAAACACGGTGGCATTGAAGAACGGCGCGCCGACGCTGATCTTCTGCCCCAGCAGCAGATCGGCGAACGGCGGATACATGGTGCCCATGACGATCACGGCGCAGATCGAGCACAGAAGAATGTTGTTCAGCACCAGCGCGCCCTCGCGCGAAAGCGGCGCGAAGATGCCACCCGAGGCCAATCGCGGCGCACGGATCGCGAACAGCAGCAGCGAGCCGCCGATCACCAGCGCCAGCAGCGAGAGAATGAAAATGCCGCGCGCCGGATCGTTAGCGAAGGCATGCACCGAATTGAGAATGCCCGAGCGCACCAGGAATGTGCCGGACAGCGAGAGCGAGAACGTGCCGATGGCCAGCAGCACCGTCCAGATTTTCAGGCTTTCGCGCTTCTCCACCACGATCGCGGAATGCACCAGCGCCGTGCCGGTCAGCCATGGCATCAGCGAAGCGTTCTCCACCGGATCCCAGAACCAGTAGCCGCCCCAGCCGAGCTCGTAATACGCCCACCACGATCCCAGCGCGATCCCGCAGGTGAGAAATGCCCACGAAACCAGCGCCCAGGGCCGCACCCAGCGCCCCCAGGCCGCGTCGATGCGCCCCTCCAGCAGGGCGGCGACCGCAAAGGCGAACGGCACCGCGAAGCCGACATAGCCGGTGTAGAGAATTGGCGGATGGAACGCCAAGCCCGGATCCTGCAACAACGGGTTCATGCCCTGGCCATCGCCGGGGACCGGCCAGCCACGCGAGAACGGATCGGAAGTGGTGATTGCGAACAGCAGGAAGCCGGCGGAGGTGCCGCCGAGCACGCCCAAAACGCGCGCCCGCAACGCACTGGGCAAGTTCCGTCCAAACAACGAAACCGCGCCGCCGCACAGCGCCAGGATCAGGCCCCAGAGCAGTATCGAGCCCTCGTGGTTGCCCCAGGTGCCGGTGATCTTGTAGAGCAGCGGTTTCGCGATCGCACTGTTCTCGGCGATGTTCACCACGCTGAAATCGTTGTGCACCGCGGCCCATACCAACGCCGCTGCGGCCCCTAGCAGTGCCAGCAACTGTCCCACCGCGATGCCCGGGGTGGCCGCCATCAGCCGCACATCCCGCCGGTGCGCGCCCCAGATGCCGATGCCGGCTTGCGCGAACGCAAGGCAGCAGGCCATGGCGAGGGCGAAATGACCGAGTTCGGGTATCATGGCAGCGCGTCGGCCGGGGTTTTCGCCTCGGATACGTGGGTCTCGGCGCCTTTCAACCAGTAGCCGCGTTTCTTCAGCGCGTCCGCCACATCCTTTGGCATGTAGTTCTCATCGTGCTTGGCCAGAACCTCGTCGGCGCGGAAGCTGCCATTAGGCGCCAGCTCGCCCAGCGCCACGACACCCTGACCCTCGCGGAACAGGTCCGGCAGGATGCCGACATACGAGACCGGAATGGACTTCTTTCCGTCCGTCACTTCAAAATTCGCCACCGGCTGGCCGTCCTCGGTGCCGCGATGCACCGATCCCGCCTGCACCATGCCGCCCAGCCGGATCGTGTGCCCTGGCGCCGGCGCCCTCTCGGCGATGTCGGCCGGGGTCATAAAGAACACGATGGAGCTGCGGAACGCGGTGAGCGCCAGCGCGGTGGCGCTGCCCAGGCCCAGGCCGCAGGCCAGCACGATCATCAGCCGGCGATGCTTGCGCGTCATGCGTCGCCCCGCCGATCCAGCGCGCGAAGCCGAGACGTGGCGCGCGAAAGCCGTGCCGCGGATCCGAAGCCCAGGGCAAGCGCCACCACCAGAAAAATCCCGTAAGCGCCGACGATATAGGGAAGGTGGGTCATGCCGCGCGCTCCGCCTGCGCCCGCAGCAGCGCCGCGATGCGCCGCTCCGTCACCGCCGCGCGCAGGCGCGCCGTGATCAGCGCGCCGAAGCCGAAGCCGAAGCCCACGATGCACACGAACAGCGGCCACAGCATGGACCACGCGATGGTGGGCGAACCCGTGAGCGTGATGCTCGCGGGCTGGTGCAGCGTGTTCCACCACTCCACGGAATACTTGATGATCGGCAGATCGATTGCGCCGATCAACGCCAGAATGGCGCCGGCGCGATAGCCGCGCTCCGGATCGTCGAACGCGCGCACCAGCAGAACGTGGCCCAAATAGAGGAAGAACAGCACCAGCACGCTGGTGAGCCGCGCGTCCCACACCCACCAGGCGCCCCACATCGGCTTGCCCCAGAGGCTGCCGGAAGCCAGGCAGAGCAGGGAAGCGGCCGCGCCGACCGGCCCGATCTCCACGGCGGCGAGATCGGCCAGCGGATGCCGCCAGACCAGCGAAATCAGCGAGACCAAGGCCAGCGCCGCATAGCCGCTCTCGGCCAGGATCGCGGACGGCACGTGGATATACATGATGCGCATCGCGTCATGCTGCTGGTAATCGGCCGGTGCCAGAAACAGCCCGGCCAGCAGCCCGGCCGTGGTCAGCCCCAGGCCAGGCCAGGTGAGCCACGGCTGCAGCCGCGCGGCCAGCCGCAGGAAGCGCCCGGGGTTGGCGAAGCGGTGCAGCCCCCGGCCGCGGCGGGGAGCGGTAAGCGTGCCGGCGTCCATGTCGCCTCTTTCTACTGTGCCCGGGCCGCCGTTTGAAGCGGCCGCCGCGGCCCTTTAAGCTTGGGGCTCCCGCCCCTTTGCCGAGTCCCGCCCATGCTGTTCGTTCTCGTCTGCACAGACAAGCCCGGCAGCCTGGAGCTGCGGCTCGCCACCCGCGGCGCGCATATCGCCTATCTCGAGACCTATGCCGACAAAATCGTCCATGCCGGTCCGTTGCTGGATACCGATACACGCCCGTGCGGCAGCCTGCTCGTGATCGACGTGGCGGACCGCGCCGCGGCCGAAGGTTTCGCGGCCGCCGATCCGTATCACCGCGCTGGCCTGTTCGAATCCGTAATCATCCGCGGCCATCGCGTGGTGTACCGTGACGGCGCTATCGCGCCGTGAATTACTGGCTGGTGAAAACCGAACCCGACGCGTTCGGCTGGCCGCAACAGGTGGTAAACGGCGTGGAACCCTGGACCGGCGTGCGCAATCACCAGGCCGCCGCAAATCTGCGCGCCATGCGACAGGGCGATCTTTCGTTCTTTTATCATTCCAACACCGGCAAGGAAATCGTCGGCATCGTGGAGGTGGCGCGCGAAGCCTATCCCGACCCCACGGCCAAGGACGGCAACTGGGTGTGCGTGGATATGCGCGCGCTGCGCCCGGTGCCGAAACCGGTCACGCTGGCGGCGATGAAGCAGGATGCGGCGCTGGAGGGGTTCGCGCTGCTGCGCCTGTCGCGGCTTTCGGTGGTGCCGGTTTCGGCCGCGCATTGGCGGCATATCTGCAAGCTGGGCGGCGTTCCCGCCGGCCGGGGTTGAGCCACCCGCAAGTCGCGGTGGTCACCGGCGCCAGCGGCGGCATCGGCCGCTGGATCGCGCTCGGCCTGGCGCGCGCCGGGTATCTGGTTGTGCTGGCCTGCCGCCGCGCCGAAGCCGGGCGCGAGACGGTGGCATGGATTGCCGGCCAGGTGCCCGGGGCCGACATCGAGCTGCGCGTGGCCGATCTTTCCAGCCTGGAAGCCACAAGCGGCCTTGGCGAGGCAATTGCGCAAGCCCATCCAAGACTGGCGCTACTGGTGAACAATGCGGGCCTGTTCACGGCGAGCCGGCAGCTCACGCCGGAGGGGCGGGAACTTGTGCTGGCTGTCAATCATCTGGCGCCGTACCTGCTCACCGAGGCGCTGCAACCGGCATTGCTGGCCGGCTCGCCATCGCGCATCGTCAATATCGGCTCCTCGACATCGGACCGCGCGCGGATCGATCCCGACGATCTGGAACTGAACCGCGGCTGGAACATGGTGCGGGCTTATGGGAGCTCGAAGTTGGCCATGCTGATCGCCACAGGCGCCCGCGCCGAGCGGCTGCGGGGCACCGGCGTGGTGGCGCATGTCGTGCATCCAGGCGCGGTGGCCACGGGCTTGGTGCGGGAGCGTGGCGCAATCGGCGTGGCCTGGCGCTGCATGGCGCCGTTCCTGCGCAGCCCGGCCCAGGGCGCGGCGGTGGCGTTGCAAGTGGCGCTGGCGCCGGCGTGGGCGGCATCGACCGGTGCTTATGTAAAAGACGGCCGGGCGGTCCGGCCGAACCGGCTTGCGGCCGAACCCGCCGTGGCGGCGCGCGTGGAGGCCGAGACGCGACGGTTGCTGCAATTGGCGCCCTGAAGCCCGCTCATTTCAGGCGGGCGGCTGCCTGAAGCAGCTTCAAATGCCAACTTCCCGGGCGGGCGCGCTTGCCATGCGCGCCATGCACGGGCGATGGCGACTCCGAGGGCGCAAGAAGCGTCGGTTCGTAGCGCGCCATGGCTTCCGGCAGCCGGCTTAGCGAACCCTCGAAACCGGACTGGTGGAGCGCGCGCCGGACCAGGCCGGGTGCCACGCGGCATGCGGCGGCGAAAAGCAGCGTGGTGAAGCTCAACTTCATCTCGCCCGACCCGCCAGCCGCCGCCAGCACGATGGCTTCGGCCACGGCCTCCGGCGGGTACACCGGCGGCAGCGGGCGGCCGGGGCGGCCCATGTGCGAAACCGCATGATCGAAAAAAGGCGTGTTGATGGCCGGTGGAAAGATCGTGCGCAGACGCACGCGGCTGCCATCCAGCGCCAGTTCGGCTCGCACCGCCTGGTCGAATCCGCGCAGCGCCGCCTTGGCGCCGGCATAGGATGCGAGCAGCGGCACGCCGTGGAAGGCGGTGGCGGAGCAGACATTCACGATGCAGCCACCGTCGCGCGGCAGCATCCGGCGCAGCGCCTGCCGCGTGCCGTTCACCGTGCCGAGATACGTGACCTCGGTGACGCGGCGGAACTGCTCGGAAGGCGTGTCGATGAAGCGTGAGTAAGTGCCAATGCCGGCGCAGTTCACCCATACGTCGATGGGTCCGAGCTGGCGTTCGATCGCCTCCGCCGCCGCCTGCAAAGCCGCCTCGTCGGTCACGTCCGCGGCAACGACGGCGCATGCCGCGCTATGCGGCACCAAATCCTGCTGCGTCGCTTGCAGGCCGACGATGCCGCGGGCGATCAGCCCGAGGCTACAGCCTTGTTGCGCGAACCGCGCGGCGGTGCACCGGCCGATGCCGGAGGAGCCGCCGGTGACCACCACCACGCGCGCCGGCAAGCTCACAGGCCGAACGCCTGCCGGATGCCATCGACGCCGATCTGCACGGCCAGCGCCGCCAGCAGCACGCCGAGCACGCGGCCGGCGACCGAGGCGCCGGTTTCGCCCATGAGCCGGGCCAGGTGCCGCGCCGCGAGCAGGCAGATGAAGGTGGCGAGGATGGTGGCCGCCACCGCCGCCTCGATGGCGGCGATCAGCCAGGGATCGCCATGCGCGTGGCTGTGCAGCACCACCATGGTCGTCATGCCGCCCGGGCCGGCGATTAGCGGGATGCCCAGCGGGAAGATTGCGATATCCTCGTCGGTGGCGATGGCGGCGTGGCGCTCCGGCTCGGTGCTGCGCAGTGCGTGCCGCCCGGTCACCATGTCGGCCGCGGTAAGGAACAGCAGCGCGCCGCCGGCGATGCGCATGGCCGGCAGGCCGATGCCGAGCGCCATGAGCAGCCGCTCGCCGGCCAATCCGAACACGGCCAGCACCACAGCCGCCAATATGCAGGCCCGCCGCGCCTGGCTGGCCCGCTCCGCCGCCGTGTCGTGCGGCGTCATGGCCGCGAACACCACGGCTGTGCCCGGCGGATCGACAATCACCAGCAGCGCCACGAGCGCGTAGAGAAACGTATTGACGGCGGACCAGTGCAAGGCGAGCGGGACTCCAAAGGCTTGCGGCCTCTACCACGGATGCGTCGAGGCGGCGCGGGCGCGCGCCAGGTCGGAAGGCGTGTTGATGTTGAAGAACGGGTCGGGGTGCTCGTCGAACGGCACCGCCCGTGTGCCGATTTCCGTTGCAAAATCCCGCACGCGCCGGCCGCCGCCGGCCAGGAACGCGCTCAATTTGGGCACGAGGGCCACGGGCCACGTCGCGACCAAGAAATGCGTGCCGCTCTCGGCCGCGGCGCAGGCGGGCCGCGGCAGCAAGCGGGCGGCGAGGTCGGCGGGAATGAACGGCGTGTCGGCCGGCACGCTCAGCAGCGTCTCGGCACCGGTGGAAACCGCCCAGCAGAGCCCGGCCAGAACACCCGCGAGCGGTCCCTGTTCCGGCGTCGCGTCCGGCAGCACCGGAAGCGTGAAACGGGCGAACCGCGAAAGGTCGCCGTTGGCGCTGATGGCGATCCGCTCCACCTGCGGGTGCAGCCGGCGCAGCAGTTCGTCGAGCACCGTGCCAGTGCCGAGCGGCAGCAGCGCCTTGTCCTGGCCGCCGAGCCGCGTGGCCCGGCCGCCGGCCAGCACCAGCGCGGCGATCATCTGGCGAAGGCGGACGAGATGATGGGGCGAACGACGGGGATCGAACCCGCGACAACCGGTACCACAAACCGGCGCTCTACCAACTGAGCTACGTCCGCCACGGTGGATCGACCTCTACGGCGCGGCCGTGGCCGCCGTCAATTCCTGCCGGGGTGGCTATTGCAACGTTAGCGTTACAAAACTTGCATTGCCACACGGATAGGTGATTGATGCGCGCTATGCCTGCAACCTCGCAGGCGGAACCAACGGGGGAACGCATTGGAAACCTGGAGAAACGCCCTTTCGGCCGCGCTGCTTTGTAGCGCCGCCCTCACGTGGAGCGGGCACGCGAGCGCCGCCTCCAGCTTGCGTCCCGTCGATGCCGCCGAGCTGCAGAAGCTGCTGGAAGTGCCGGCGCACACCATTATCCCGCTCTACTCGGTAATGAAGCCGCCGCGCACCCCCGCCAGCACGTTCGACCGTTTCTGGCTGTGGAATGAGATTGCACTCGATACAACCGCGATCGACCACACGCCGATCAAGCCGGGCGAAACCCGCGTGTTCGGCGAGCAGTTCGGACCTGCCCGCACCAGCCGGGCGCTGGCCATCGTGCAGATCGCGGTGTTTGAGGCGGTGAATGCCGTGGCCCAGCAATACAAGAGCTATGTCGGCCTGCCGCCCGCCAGCGGCGACATCTCGCTCGACTACGCGATCGATGAGGCTTCGCACGATACGCAGGTGGCGATGTGGCCTTCGCAGCAGCCCCGGCTGGATACGATCTACGCGATCGACAGCTACTTCATCCGGGCGAGTGCGACGCAGAAAGCGGCTGGCATCGCGCTGGGCAAGGCCGCCGCCGCCGCAATCCTGGCGCTACGCACGAACGATGGCGCGCAGATTCCCGATCCCACGGTGGGTGTGAACTACTTTCCCAAGGTCGGCCCCGGCTACTGGTCGATCGATCCGGTGAGCAAGCTCACGGTGGCACTCGGCGCCTACTGGGGGAGCCTGAAACCGTTCGTGATGACGGCGGGCAACCAGTTCCGGCCGCCGCCACCGCCAGCCCTCACCGATCCGGCCTACACCGCGGCCTTCAACGCGGTGGAAGCGATCGGCGGCGATCCGAAGAACGGCACGCCGACCACGCGCACGCCGACGCAGACATTCGAAGGTGTGTTCTGGACGTATGACGGCGTCCCGAACATCTGCGCGCCGCCGCGACTGTATAACCAGATCGCCCGCACGGTGGCGCTTGGCCATGGCGTGGCCGACCTGCCTTCCGCTTCGCGCTTCATGGCGCTGGTGAATACCGCCATGGCCGATGCCGCCATCGCCGCCTGGGATGCGAAGTATTACTACCAGTTCTGGCGCCCGGTCACCGCGATCCGCTCGCCGGATCAGGGAGGCAACAATCAGGTGGCGCCGAACCCCACCTGGTATCCGCTTGGCGCCCAGGCGACGAACACGCACGGCCCGAACTTCACGCCGCCCTTTCCGGCCTACATTTCGGGACACGCGACGATCGGCGGCTCGCTTTTCGAGACGCTGCGGCAATTCTGGCCGGACAGCACGCCGTTCACCTTCGTCTCGGACGAGTTCAACGGTCTGAACCGCGACATCTACGGCAAGCTGATGCCGTTCCGGCCACAGAGCTTCTCCTCCTTCACCGATGCCGAGACGCAGAATGCGGAGAGCCGCGTCTATATCGGGGTGCACTGGCAGTTCGACGCCGACGAAGGCGTGGCCACCGGCAGGCAGGTTGGAGATTGGGTGTATGCGAACGCGTTCCAGCCGGTTTCGCACTGATCGGGATCGGGCCCTCCGTCGGCCTCGCCGACTCCTCCCCCGCGCTTGCGCGGGGGAGGAGCGAGAGTGCAGTCGCTTTTGCAATAGAGAAGCAATGTTACGTCGATAGAAATTCCCGCGGCCTCAAGCGGCGCGCCATCGCATCGAGCAGCCCATTCGCCATGCGCGGCTCGTCGCCGGTGAAGAAGCCGTGCGCCACATCAAGATATTCGTTGATCACCACCCGGCTCGGCGGCCCATCGGCGGTGGCGAGTTCCGCGCCCGCGGCCCGCAACAGCGCGCGCAGCACCGGATCCAGCCGCTGCAGCTTCCAGTCCTCGGGCAATGAATCCGCAACGATCGCATCGAGATCGTGCTGCTTTTCCACGGCCGTGCGCACGATGCGGCCGAACAACTTCGTGTGCGCGTGCGGCACGCGGCCTTCCTCGTAGCCGCCGGTGCCGGGCAGTTCGCCTAGGCGGTGGCGCACGAACTGATCGATCACGGCCTCGGCATTCTCGGCTGCCTGTTCGCTCTGGAACAGCGCCTGCACGGCGGCGACGCGGGCGGCTGTGCGGGGCCGGGTCTGCGTCATGGAATGCTGGGCGCGAGATCGGTGGCCGACGCCGGCGCGAATCGCCGGACAGCGGCGATCTGTCGCAGGCAGGCAACGGCCGCCTCCGCGCCTTTGTTGTGCCCGTTGCGCCGGCTGCGCTTTTCCGCCTGTTTCACATCGTGCACGGTGAGCACGCCGGCGCCTAGCGCGCAGCCGGTGGCCAGCGCCACCCGCATCAACCCGTCCAGCGTCGCGCGGCAGATATGGTCGTAATGGTCGGTGCCGCCGCGCACGATGCAGCCCAGCGCCACATAGCCGTCGTAACCGGCGTCGCGGCGCACCGCGATGCCGATCGCCTGCGGCAGTTCGAAGCTGCCGGCCACATCGAGCAGATCGTGCGCGGCGCCGGCCTCGCCCAGGATGCGTAAAGCGCCCCAGGTCAGCCCGTCGATTACCTCGCGGTAATACGGCGCGCGCACCAGCAGCAACCGCGGTTTCGTGCCCGGAATTTCTGGCGCTACCGGCAGCGGCGAGTCCTTCGTGCTCATGCCGGCAACGAAATCGGCCGTGTGGCGACGATGTTCAGGCCATAACCCTCCAACCCCACGATGGTGCGGGGCGTGTTCGTCAACAGCACCATGTCGGAAATCCCGAGATCGGCGAGGATTTGCGCGCCGATGCCGTAATCGCGGAACAGCTTCTCGCCCGCATCCGCGCCGGTATCGCGGCCGCGCACCAGATCCAGCAGGCTGCCCGCCCGCCAATCGTGCAGCACCACTACCGCGCCACGGCCCTCCTCCGCGATTACCCGCATCGCCTCATGCAGCAGCCGGCTCGTGATGCCGCCGGGCAGAATCTGCACCGGTGTGAGCGACTGCATGCGCACCAGCACCGGTCCGGGCGCCGCCAGCTCGCCCTTTACCATCACCACGTGCTCGGCCTGGGTTATAGTGTTCACATAAACGATCACGCGCCAGATGCCGGTATCCAGCGCCACCTCCGCTTCGTGCACGCGCCGCACGAAGCGCTCGCCGGCGCTGCGGTGCGCGATCAGGTCGGCAATCGTGCCGAGCTTCAGCCCGTGCAGTTGCGAGAACGCCACCAGATCCGGTAGCCTCGCCATGCTGCCGTCCTGGTTCATGATCTCGCAGATCACGCCGGCCGGCAGCAACCCCGCCATGCGCGCGATATCCACTGCCGCTTCCGTGTGCCCCGCCCGCACCAGCGTGCCGCCGGCCCGGGCCGCGAGCGGAAATACGTGCCCCGGCGAAATCAGCTCTCCTGCCTGCGTTTCCGGATTGATCGCGGTCGCAATCGTGTGCGCGCGGCCAGTGGCCGAAACGCCGTTCGCCACGCCACGCGCATCGATCGAGACCGTAAACGCCGTCTGATGCCGTTGCTGGTTTGCCACCGCCATCATCGGCAGCCCGAGCCGTTCGACGTGCGCGGGCGTGAGTGCCAGGCAGATCAGGCCGCGCGCATGGCGCATCATGAACGCCAGCGCTTGTGGCGTGGCGAATTGCGCCGGAATGATCAGGTCGCCTTCATTCTCGCGGTCCTCGTCATCCACCAGGATGAACATGCGGCCGGCGCGCGCTTCGAGGATCAGCTCGTCGGTGGCCGAGACCGCATCGTGCAGCTTGTGGCGCGCGAGTGCCACCGTCATACGGCATCACCGGCGGTATCGCGGTAGCGGGCGGCGTAGCGGGCGAGCATGTCGATCTCGATGTGGACCGCGTCGCCCGCCGCGCGCAAGCCGAGCGTGGTGGTGGCGGCGGTATGCGGAATCACGTTCACCGCCACGCGCCGGCCCGAAGCTTCGTTCACGGTTAGCGACACGCCATCCACGGCGATGCTGCCCTTCTCGGCCAGGAAGCGGTGCAGCGGCGCCGGCACCTCGATATCCAGAAGCAGCGATCCCGCTTCCGACGCCACACCCGCAATCCGGCCCAAGCCGTCCACATGGCCCGAGACAATATGGCCACCCAGCTCGTCACCCAGCCGCAACGAGCGTTCCAGGTTTATCCTTGTGCCCGGCCGCCATGTGCCGAGCGTGGTGCGCGACAGCGTCTCGGCCGAGACGTCCACGGTGAAGCCGTCCGGCCCGATGCCCGTGACGGTCAGGCAGCAGCCGGAGCAGGCGATGGAGGCGCCGATGGCGGCGCCTGCCAAAAAGCCGGCAGGCGTTGCGATGTCGAGCCGCATATCGGCGCTCGCATCGAGCGGGGCCGCGCTGCGCACCGTGCCGAGCGCCGTGACGATGCCGGTGAACAAGGGGGATCAGGTCCGCGAGAATTCGCTGAGCATGTCGGTGCCCAAGCGGCGGCTTGCCAGGGGCTGGAAGCGCCGCAGATCGGCCAACACTTCGGTGCCGATCGGCTGCACCGCCGGCCAGCCATCGCCGCCGATCACCGCCGGTGCGTGGAACCAGGCAATCCGATCGACGAGGTCGGCGCGCAGCAGGCTGGCCGCGAGTTGCGCGCCGCCCTCCACCAGCACGGCGGTGAGTCCCTGCTCGCCTAGCCGGGAGAGGGCCGCAGCCGGATCGATGCCGACGCCGCCGGCCGGCACTTCCAGGCAGCGCACGCCGGCTTCGGCCAGCGCGGCAATCCGCGCCGGATCGGCGCCGTTGCGGTGCAGCAGCCACAGCGGCGCTTCGGCGGCGGTGGCGACCAGGCGCGAGATCAGCGGCGTGCGTAGATGGCTATCGGCGACGATCCGCACGGCCGCACGGCGCGCATAGCCGGGCAAGCGGCAGGTGAGTTCCGGGTCGTCGGCCAGCACGGTGCCGACGCCCGCCAGCACCGCGTCGTGCCGGCCCCGCATGGCGTGCGCCGCCCGGCGCGCGGCTTCCCCCGTGATCCAGCGGCTCTCGCCACCATGCGTGGCGATGCGCCCATCCAGCGTGGTAGCCAGTTTCAGCGTGATCAGCGGCCGGCCGAGCCGCACCCGGGTGAAGAATCCGGCCACGATCGGCTCGGCTTCGGGGGCGCCGGGGCCCAGCTCGACCGCAATGCCGGCTTGCCGCAGCCGGGCGATGCCGGTGCCGTTCACGCGCGGCTCGGGATCGGCCAGCGCCACGACCACGCGCGAAACGCCGGCCGCAATCAGCGCATCGGCGCAGGGCGGCGTTTGGCCGTGATGCGCGCAGGGTTCCAGCGTTACATAGGCCGTGGCGCCGGCCGCAGCCGCCCCGGCTTCCTGCAAGGCCGCGGCTTCGCCATGCGGCCGGCCGCCGGCCCCGGTGGCACCGAGGCCGACGATGCGGCCGTCGCGCACGATCACGCAACCGACCGAAGGGTTAGGCCAGGTGCTGCCCATGCCGGCCCGGGCGAGGGCAAGCGCTAGTTGCATGGGGGAAGGGGGGTGAGCCATCGCGGCCCGGGAGCTAGCAGATTCCCGCGGCAGCCGGGGGGATCGGATCGGCCCCCGGCAATCGTGGGGCGGCTCACCAGAAGGCGGCGACGGCCAGGCTCAGGAAGCCGAGTGTCGCGATCGTCGCCAGGCCCTCAATGACGCCGTAGAAATGAATGCCCTCGGCCATCCCGGCCATGCGGCGGGCGCGCGCCGCCAGGATGCGGCGGATCGCGGACGCAACGGCCGGGCGCTGGGCGGCGGCGGGGGCGAAGGCCACGGAAGCGAGGGTCTGGGACATGGGAGTATTCCTTTCGGTTGGCGAGGCGTGATTGCCTGACGAACCGAACTTGCCCCCAGCGCCGGCCAAGAATCCTCAGGGCCGGTCTCAAACAATATCAAACGAGGTGAAGGGGTGGGATGACGAGGGCATTGCCCCCGATGCCGCCGCGCCGAAAGCCCGGAACCTCCGGTTTGTCGGTCGAGAGCCGATGGGCCGTTTTTCCGGATCGCCGATCAGCAGCTTTTTGTCCGCGGTCCAATCCGCGTCTTGTTTCGGAAAACACATAAATCTGTGTGTGGGCGGTGTGCAGGGCACTGCACCGCGCCGAGATGCGTTGCTACTCGGCCGCAATCAATCCGAGCGCTTGCGTTTCAAACAACCGTCGGTAGCGGCCGTCGCGCGCGATCAGCGATTCGTGGGTTCCCTGTTCCACCACGCGGCCGGCCTCGAACACCAGGATGCGGTCCATCGCGCGCACCGTCGAGAGGCGGTGCGCCACCACGAGTGCGGTGCGGCCCTGCATCAGGCGGCCCATCGCACGCTGGATGGCGGCTTCGCTTTCGCTGTCGAGGCTGGAGGTGGCTTCGTCGAGGATCAGGATTGGCGCGTCGGCCAGGAACGCGCGGGCCAATGCCACGCGCTGGCGTTCGCCGCCGGAGAGCTTCACGCCGCGTTCGCCGACCAGCGTCGAGTAGCCCATCGGCAGGCGGGCGATGAAATCATGCGCGTCGGCGAGCGCCGCGGCGCGTTCGATGTCGGCCTGGGTGGTGCGGCGGCGGCTGTAGGCGATGTTTTCGGCGAGCGTGCGATGGAACAGGATGGGTTCCTGCGGCACCATCGCGATGGTGCGGCGCAGGCTCGCCTGGCTCACCGCGGCGATGTCCTGATTGTCGATCACGATGTGGCCGGCATCGACATCGTGCAGGCGCTGGATCAGGCGGACGAAGCTGGACTTGCCGGAGCCGGAGGGACCGACGAGGCCCACCCGTTCGCCGGCTTCGATGCGGATGTTAAATTCTCGGAACAACTTGCTGGCGTGGGCGCCGTAGCCGAAGGTTATGCGTTCAAATCGGATTTCGCCGCCGCGCGGCTGGAAATCGGGGGCGCCGGGGCGGTCGGCGATGCTGATCGGGGTGGCGGCGAGGCCCACGAGTTCGGCCATGTCGTTGAGCGCGCGCTGCAGCTCGCGCACCGTCTGGCCCATGGTGGCGAGATAGCCGTTCAGGATGAAATAGGTGGTGAGCGCCATGGCGACATCGCCTGCATCGGCGCGGCCAATCCACCAGAGCCAGGCGGCGGTGCCGGTGACCGCGAGCTGCAGCACCAGTAGCACCGCGGATTGCGCGGAATAGCTTGAGACGCCGCGCATCCAGGTGCGGCGGGTGCGGCCCTGCCAGCGGGCCAGCACGCGGCCGAGGCGGGCTTCCTCTCGGACTTCGGCGCCGAACGCCTTCACTGTGGCATTGCAGGTGATGGCATCGGCGATCGCGGCGGAGACCCGCGTGTCCCACGCGTTGGAGATGGCCGCGGCCGGGGCGACCCAGCGCAGCGAGAGCCCGATGGTGGTGGCGATGTAAGCTAGGCTGGCCAGGCCCACCGCCGCGCCCATCAGCGGGAAGCGTGCCCCGAGCAGGGCGGTGACGCCGAGCAGCACCGCGACATCGGGCAGGAGCAGGATCAGCAGCACGTCGTTCAGCATGTCGATGGCGCTGGCGCCGCGGGTGATCTGGCGGACGGTGGCGCCGGTGAAGCTGCCGGCATGCCAGGCGGTGGCGAAATGCTGCACGCGGGTGAAGGCCTCGGCCTCCACGTCGCGCATCATTCGCAGCGTGAAGCGAACCACGGCCCAGTATTGCGCCTGCCGCAGCGCGAGGGCGGCGACGCCGAGGGCCGCGAGGCCGGCAAGGGCGGCCAGCACCGCGTGGCCCGCCTGGGCACGGGCGGTGGCGCCGGAGACGGCGTGGAC
>CAXUEX010000024.1:0-26390 GCA_964250215.1 uncultured Acetobacteraceae bacterium
GGCGGACACGCGCACCGTGGCCGGCGACACGATGGTGCTGACTACCGGCATCGACGAGACGATCAGCATCGAGCCTGATGCCTCGCTTTCGCATGCGGTGCGCGTGACGGCCGACAACGATTGCGTGCAGGCGAGCGGCGCCGGCGATCAGGTGAGCGTGAACACCGATGGCTGCGGCGACAGTTCCGGTGCCGTTCTGATCGCGGTGCCGCCGGGCATGCCGGTGGTGGTGAACGCGCATGGCGATGGCAATGTGCGGCTGGGCAACACCGAGGGTGCGCTGGTGGCGACGCTGGCGGGCAGCGGCAATTTCGCCGCCGGCCGGGTGCGCACCGCGGAGATCAAGATTCGCGGCGACGCCGATGTTACGGTGGAGCAGATCGCCGGCGCGGCCTCGCTGGAAATCACCGGCAGCGGCGATATGCGCATCCAGCGCTTGCAGGGGCCGTTGCAGAGCTTGCAGCGCGGCTCCGGCAACATTGCGATCGGGGCGATCCATGCGCCGGCCGCGGACATCACCATACAAGGCTCCGGCGACGCGGTGCTGGGCAACGGCGATATCCAGTTTCTGCGGGCGACCGTGGGCGGTTCGGGCGATCTGGGCGTGGCCGCGGTGGTGGGCAGCGGCGAGGTGCATGCTTCCGGCGGCAGCGATGTGAAGCTGGGCCAGGTGACGGGCCACCTCGTGAAGGATGCCAGCGGCGGCAGCGACATCTATGTCGGCGCCGGTTTCGTCAGCGCCGGGCTGGGCAAGCTGGCGGATTTGGTCAGCGATCCGAGCAACACCGACAAAATCCACATCGGCAGCGACGGCCGGGACCACGGCGGCAATGTGGGATGGCATATTTTCAGCGCCATCGTGGTGCTGGGGCTGCTGTTTCTGCTGTGGCGCATGGTGCGGCGGCGCGGCGGCGTGGGCGCGCTGCGGTATGGCGGCCGCAGCGGGGCTTCGCCGGCGGCGGCGACGCATCCGGGCGTGCTGGCGGTGCGAGATACGATGCAGCGGCTGGATGGGCGGCTGGCGAAGCTGGAGGGCTACGTGACGACGCGGGAATTCGAGCTGAACCGGAAATTCCGGGAGCTGGATACGCGGTAGCGCTTCGCCCATGCATATCTCGCTGCATAACAGCCTGACGCGGCGGCGGGAGATGCTGCGGCCCATCGAGGCGGGGCATGTGCGGCTGTATGTGTGCGGGCCCACCGTCTACGACCGGCCGCATATCGGCAATCTGCGATCGAATGTCTGCTACGACGTGCTGGTGCGGCTGCTGCGGCACGCCTTTCCGCGCGTGACCTATGTGCGCAACATCACCGATGTGGACGACAAGATCAACGCGCGAGCGGCCGCTTCGGGCGTGCCGATCGCCGCGATCACGGCCGGCACCGCGGCGCAGTTCCACGCCGATATGGCGGCGATCGGCAATCTGCCACCGGATGTGGAACCGCGCGCGACGGCGCATATCGCGGACATGATCGGCGTCATCGAACGGTTGATCGGCAGCGGCCACGCCTATGCGGCGGACGGGCACGTGCTGTTCGCGGTTACGCATTTCGCGGCGTATGGCGCGCTTTCGGGCCGCAGCCCGGACGAGCTGCTGGCCGGGGCGCGCATCGATCCCGCGCCCTACAAGCGCGATCCCGGCGATTTCGTGCTGTGGAAACCCTCCACCGGCGAGCAGCCGGGATGGGAGAGCCCCTGGGGTTTCGGCCGGCCGGGCTGGCATATCGAATGCAGCGCGATGGCGTGGCGCTACCTGGGCGAGACTTTCGATATCCATGGCGGCGGCACCGATCTGATCTTTCCGCACCACGAGAACGAGCGGGCGCAGAGCCTGTGCGCGTTTCCGGGCAGCGGCTTTGCGCGCATCTGGCTGCACAACGGCATGTTGCGCGTGAACGGCGAGAAGATGTCGAAGAGCCTCGGCAATTTCTTCACGCTGGCCGAGCTGCTGCCGCGGGCGCCGGCCGAGGCGGTGCGGCTGCTGCTGTTGCGGGCGCGTTACAGCGCCGTGCTCGACTTTTCCGAGCGCGGGCTTACCGAAGCGCGGGAGGAGCTGGATCGGTTCTATCGCGCGTTGGATCGCGGCGACGCGGCGGAGGCGGCCGAAATACCCGGCACCGTGATGGCGGCGCTGGCCGACGATCTGAACACGCCGGCGGCGATCGCCGCGCTGCACGCGCTGGCGGATGCGGCGCTGGCCGGCAGCGCGCAGGCCGCCGCTGCGTTGCGCGCCGGTGCGGGGCTGCTCGGCATTGCGCAGCAGAGCCCGGCGGCGTGGTTTCGCGGCGGCGCGCCGGATGCTGCCATCGAGGCGGCGATCGCGGCGCGAATGGCGGCAAGGCGCGCCCGCGATTTCGCGCGCGCCGATGAGATCCGGGCGGAGCTTGCGCAGAAGGGCATCGTGCTGGAAGACAATGCCGCCGGCACCATCTGGCGGCGCGCGGCGCAACCGAAGGAGAGTGCAGCGTGAAATTCATGGTTCCGATGCTGCTGCTGGCCGGCACCGCGGCGGCGCAGCCGATGCCGGGCATGGGCAAGTCCTACATGCCCGGTTCGCCTTCGACCGCCGCGTATAACGAGGCGATGTCGAAGATGCAGTCTGGCATGAGCGTGACCTACACGGGCGACGCGGACCAGGATTTTGTTGCCGGCATGATCCCGCACCACCAGGGCGCGATCGACATGGCGGAGGTGGAGCTGAAATACGGCAAGGATCCGAAAATCCGGCAGCTCGCCGCGCGCATCATCTCGGCGCAGGAACGCGAGATTGCGATGATGAAGGCGTGGCAGGAAAAGAACCCGCCGCCGAAGGGCCCGCAGGACAAACCCGGCGGACCGCAAGTGAGGTGAAAAAGGCGGCGGGCGCACAGCTCACGGTCGATCCCGCGGCGCCCGTGGTGATCCTGGTGCGGCCGCAACTGGCCGACAATATCGGCGCCGCGGCGCGGGCCATGGCCAACGGTGGATTGTTCCATTTGCGGCTGGTGGCGCCGCGCGATGGCTGGCCGCAGGAACACGCCTGGCGCAACGCATCGGGCGCGCAAGCCATCCTGGAAGCGCTCACCGTGCACGAGACGGTGGCGTCAGCGGTGGCCGATCTGCATCGCGTGCTGGCGACCTGCCCGCGGCCGCGGCATGTGATCAAGCCGGTGCTGACGCCGCGTGGCGGCGCCGCCGAATTGCGCGAGGCCGCTTCGCGAAGTTTGCGCACCGGGCTGCTGTTCGGTCCCGAACGGGCCGGGCTGGACAGCGACGATCTGGCGCATTCCGACGCGCTGATCCGCTATCCGATGAACCCGGAATTCACGTCGCTGAACCTGGCGCAGGCGGTGATGGTGATGGCTTACGAATGGTACCAGGCCGCCGATGCGACGCCGCCGCGCGGGCTGATGACGAACGAAACGCGCGTGGCGACAAAGGCGGAGCTGGAGAATTTCCTGGCGCATCTAATCGACCAGCTCGATGCGTGCGGCTTTCTGCGCAATGCGCCGAAACGGCCGGGCATGGTGCGCAATATCCGGCATTTCTTTCAGCGCGGCGAGGTGACGGAGCAGGAATTGCGCACGCTGCACGGCATTGTTACGGAATTGGCGATCGGCCGGCGCGAACGTGGCCGGCTGGAGGCGGACATGGTGGACTAGAGCATCGTCGGCAATTTGGGGCGCGGCCGGCTCAGAGAAATACCTTCCGTGATGGCGCACTCACCGCCAGCGTTCGCCGGGCTGCAGCACGTATTGCCTGAAAACGTATCCCCAGGGAATCAGCGGCACGAAGATCGCCACCATTGCCACGGCCCGAATGTCGGCGCCGGCGGCAGCATCGATTTTCGCCGACCGCCAGAGCGGTAGCGCGAACGCCAGCAGGTAGATCGCCTTCCAGGTGAGTTCAAAGATCAGGATCGGCAGCATTTTCAGCGGGTAGCGCAGCCCGAGCAGCGCCGTGGCGCCGAGCCCCGCGAGCAGGCTGCAACGGATGCCCTGGGCCAAGGCAAAATCGCTGGTGTGCGAGATGACGCGCGGCCAGACGACAATCGCCAAGCCTGCCCCCATGATCAGGTAGGCGAGCCGCAAAAGATACAGCCGCCCCAGCCCGATGCGCGGCACGTCGCCACCGGCCAGCTTCGCGTCGAACGCCGTGATCGGGGCCGCAACGATGACCATGGCATTTTCCTGTCCGCACGGGGTCCGGCAGTGTGCAGCCCCCGGCGGGGACAGCCCTGGCCGACGGGAGCAGGCTCAGAAAAACCCTAGCGCGTTCTCCGCGTAGCTCACAAGCATATTCTTCGTTTGCTGGTAATGATCCAGCATCATCTTGTGGTTTTCCCGTCCGATGCCGGATTGTTTGTAGCCGCCGAATGCGGCGCCTGCCGGATACAGGTGGTAGCAATTCGTCCACACGCGCCCGGCCTGGATTGCGCGGCCGAACCGATACGCGCGCGTGCCGTTGCGTGTCCACACGCCGGCACCGAGACCGTAAAGCGTGTCGTTGGCGATTTCCAGCGCCGCCTCGTCATCCCTGAAGCGCGTCACCGAAACCACGGGACCGAAAATCTCCTCCTGGAACACGCGCATCTTGTTGTGTCCCTCCAGCACGGTGGGTTGCACGTAATATCCCTCGGCCAGATCGCCTTCCAGCATCGCGCGTGCGCCGCCGGAGAGGGCTTTCGCACCCTCCTGCCGACCGATATCCAGATAGGAGAGTATTTTTTCGAGCTGGTCGTTGCTGGCCTGCGCACCGATCATGGTGCCCATGTCCAGCGGGTTGCCTTGCACGATTTTCTCCACGCGGGCAATCGCGCGCTCCATGAAGCGGTCGTAGATTTTCTCGTGCACCAGCGCGCGGCTGGGGCAGGTGCACACCTCGCCCTGGTTCAGCGCGAACATCGTGAAGCCTTCCAGTGCCTTGTCGAAATAGGCATCGTCTTCGTCGACCACGTCGGCGAAGAAGATGTTCGGCGATTTGCCGCCGAGTTCCAGCGTGCACGGGATTATGTTCTCCGACGCATACTGCATGATCAGCCGGCCGGTGGTGGTTTCTCCGGTGAACGCGATTTTGGCGATGCGCGGGTTCTGCGCCAGCGGCTTGCCGGCTTCGATGCCGAACCCGGTGACCACATTCAGCACCCCAGCCGGCAGGATGTCGGCGATCGCGTCCATCAGCGCGCAGATCGCCAGCGGCGTCTGCTCGGCCGGTTTCAGCACCACGCAATTGCCGGCCGCCAGCGCGGGGGCCAGTTTCCACGCCGCCATCAGCAGCGGGAAATTCCACGGAATGATCTGCCCGACCACGCCCAACGGCTCGTGAAAGTGATACGCGACGGTATCGGTATCGATTTCCGTGCTGCTGCCTTCCTGGGCCCGGATCACGCTGGCGAAATACCGGAAATGGTCGATCGCCAGAGGCAGGTCGGCCAGCTTCGCCTCGCGGATCGGCTTGCCGTTGTCGATCGTCTCCAGCGTCGCCAGCAGTTCGAGCTTCTCCTCCATGCGGTCGGCGACACTGTGCAGCAGGCGCGCGCGTTCGGCCGCCGGGGTGCGGCCCCACGCTTCCCGCGCCGCGTGGGCGGCATCCAGCGCCAACTCGATATCCTCGATGGTGGACCGCGCATGGGTGCTGACGGTGCGGCCGTTCACCGGCGAGGGATTTTCGAAACTCTGGCCGCGCACCGGCGCCACCCATTTGCCGCCGATCCAGTTTTCGTAATGCGAGCGCAGCGCGATCTGCTTGGCCACGTCGCTGAGCGCATGTTCGACCACGGACGCCTCCTACTTCGGAATTCTGCCGCGCCACATTAGCGCGGTTTGTGGCGCGTTTTCCACGCCTTCCGCCACGGCCGCCGCCATGGCCGCGTGGTGCGGCGAAAGCGCGCAGGCCGGATCGGCAGCCGCCGCATCCCCCGTGATGGCAAAAGCCTGGCAGCGGCAGCCGCCCCAATCGATTTCCCGCCGTTCGCAGCTCTGGCATGGCTCCGGCATCCAGTCCGTGCCGCGGAAGCGCCGGAAAGCCGGGCTTTCGCGCCAGATCCATGCCAGATCGCGTTGCCGCACCGAGGGAAAATCGAAGCCCGGCAGCGTCTCCGCCGCATGGCACGGCAGCGCCCGGCCGGCGGGCGAAATGTTGATCGTGCGCTGTGCCCAGCCCCCCATGCAGGCTTTCGGCCGCACCGCATGGTAATCGGGCACCACGTAGTCGATCACAATGCCGGGCCACCGGGCGCGCGCCGCCGCCACCGCCGCCGTCGCCGCCGCCAACTGCGCCGCATCGGGCAGCAGCGCCGTGCGGTTTTTCAGCGCCCAGCCGTAATATTGCACATGCGCAATTTCGATGCGCGTGGCGCCCAGTTCCAGGCCCAGCTCAATCATGGCCGGCACGCGCGCCGCGTTCTGCCGGTGGATCACGAAATTCGCCGTCAGCACCAGTCCAGCCTCGCGCACGCAGGAAGCCGCCGCCAATTTGCGCGCGAAGCCGCCGCGGGCGCCGCCGATGCGATCGTTGGAATCGGGCTCGGAATCCTGAAAGCTGAGCTGCACATGGTCCAGCCCGGCCGCCGCCAGCGCCGCCGCCGCCGGCGCGGTGAGCCCCAGCCCGGAGGTGATCAGGTTGGTGTAGATCGCGCCCGAAGCCGCCTGGCGCACCAGTTCCGGCAGATCGCGGCGCGCCAGCGGTTCGCCGCCGGTGAAATGCGCCTGCAGCACGCCCAGCGCGGCGGCTTCGTGCAGCACCCGGCACCAACTCGCGGTATCCAGCTCGCGCGCGGCCGGTTCCAGCGCCAGCGGGTTGGAGCAATAGGGGCAGGCCAGCGGACAGCGATGCGTGAGTTCGGCGATCAGCGCCATCGGCGGCGCCGGATCGCTCGCGAGCGCCGGTACCCTCTCCGGCAGCGAATCCATCACAAATCCGGCCGGAAGGCTCCGGGCGGCGGCTCGCCCGGGGTCACGTAGGCGTGCTCCAGTGCGTCCAGCATGGCCCAGAGCACGTCGCATTTGAAGCGCAGCGCGTCGCACACCGCCTGCTGGGCTTCCGGGCTGCGCGCGTGCTCGCGCACATAAGCCAGCGCGAAATCGGCATCGCGCGGCGCCTGCGCCAGCCGGGGCGTGAAATAGGCCAGGGTTTCCGGCGTGATCCAGGGGTAGTTGGCCAACATGCCGGCGACCCGCTCGGCGATGATGGTGGGGGCGAACAGCTCGGTGAGCGACGAGGCCACGGCTTGCAGCACGCTGCGCTCGCGCACGAAGGCCACGTAAGCGTCAACGGCAAACCGCGTGGCAGGGAGCAGCCCCGCGCCCGAGCGGACGTAATCGGCATCCAGCCCGACGCCCTCAACAAGCTTCAGCCAGCGGGCAATCCCGCCAGTGCCCGGCGCCTCGCCGTCGTGGTCCACGAGCCGGCGGCGCCATTCCCGGCGCAGTTCGGGGGTGCGCAGGCGCGCCAGCAGCGTGGCGTCCTTCACCGGGATCTGGCTTTGATAATGGTAGCGGTTCAGGGCCCAGGCCTGCACCTGGCCGCGGGTTAGGCGGCCGTCGTGCAGACGCCGATGGAACCGATGCAGGCTGTGGTATCGCGCCGCGCCGATCTGCCGCAGCGCCGCTTCCAACCCGTCGGGCGGGAGCGAAGCTGCGGCTTCCAGCACGGCGCGGCCGGCGGCTACTTCCGCGCTTCGGCGCAGGCGTAGCTGTTGATCTCGGCGCCCAGCGCCACTTCCACCACTTTCGGCGACTTCCAGCTCATGCGATTTCTCCTGTGCGGCGGCGCCAGCCTACCAGGGGCCGCTCGCGCAAGGCAACGCATCGGGGCGCCGGATTGTGGCCATCACGCCTCCGCGTGGTTGCGCTCGCCCGGATCGATCGTCTAGCGGGTTGCGCCGGAGAGGCCGTGCCCCAACGTGGCGGCTTCAATCGGTCGGGCTTCGGCCCCGCGGCCAAGGAGAGCAAGCGTGGCGGTTCCGCTGAAGCAGGCAGTTCGTGTGGGCGCGTATGTGGTGCGGCAGCATCTGGCCGGGCGGAAGCGCTATCCGCTGGTGCTGATGCTGGAGCCGCTGTTCCGCTGCAACCTGGCCTGCTCCGGGTGCGGCAAGATCGATTACCCGGCGCCGATCCTGAACCAGCGGCTTTCGGTGCAGGAATGCCTGGAAGCGGTGGACGAATGCGGCGCGCCGGTGGTGGCGATCGCCGGCGGCGAGCCGCTGCTGCACCGCGAGATGCCGGAGATCGTGCGCGGCATCCTGAAACGGAAGAAGTTCGTCTATCTCTGCACCAATGCGCTGCTGCTGGAAAAGAAGCTCGATCAGTTCGCGCCGCACCCGTATTTCTCGTGGGACATCCATCTGGATGGCGATCGGGAAGCGCACGACCATGCGGTGAGCCAGGCCGGCACCTACGACCGCGCGGTGGCGGCCATCCGCGCGGCCAAGGCGCGCGGCTTTCGCATTTCCATCAACTGCACGCTGTTCGACGGCGCCGAGCCGGAGCGGGTGGCGAAATTCTTCGACGACGCGATGGCGCTGGGCATCGACGGCATCATGACCTCGCCGGGCTATGCGTACGAACGCGCGCCGGACCGCGAGCATTTTCTCACGCGGCAGAAGACGAAACAACTTTTCCGCGACATTCTTTCGCGCGGCAAGGGGCGCGGCTGGAAGTTCAACCAGTCGCCGCTGTTCATCGATTTTCTGGCGGGCAACCAGGAGTATCGTTGCACGCCGTGGGGCAACCCGACGCGCAACGTGTTCGGCTGGCAGCGGCCGTGCTACCTGCTGGGCGAGGGCTATGCGAAGAGCTACAAGGAGCTGATGGAGACCACCGACTGGGACAGTTACGGCGCCGGAAATTACGAGAAATGCGCCGATTGCATGGTGCATTCCGGGTTCGAGGCGACGGCGGTGATGGATTCCGTGAAGAACCCGCTGAAGATCGCCGCCGTGGCGCTGCGCGGGCCGCGCACCGCGGGGAAGATGGCGCCGGAAATATCGCTGGAACGGCAGCGGCCGGCGGAGTTCGTGTTTTCGCGGCATGTGGAGGGGAAGATGGCGGAGCTGGCGCACAAAAAGCCGGCGCCGGAGGTGGTGGACGCGGCGGATTGAGGCGCGCGTCCTTTCCGGCAGGCGAACTGCCGGAAAGGCTGCGGCCGGGGTTTCAGTGGGCGCGGAACGCCAGGCCGTGCGGCGAGAGCAGCACGTTCGGGTTCACCACCGGCACCACCGCGCCGATCGCCGGATAGAGCCGGCCGACGAAAGCCGGCACAGCAGGCTGGCTGCCGGAAGCTGGCACGCCGATGGAGGCCGAGTAGGGCTTGCCGGTGACGAATTGCTGGCTGTCGAGCGCGTAGATCGTGTTGCCGGTGGTGTCGGCAATGTAGAGCGTGCCGGAATTCGAGGTGGCATACACCGTGTCGTCGAGCTGGACGCCGCTCAGCAGGGGAATACGGCTCACGAACGGGCCCTGGCCGTGGCCGAGCCGCACCTCGATGAGTTGCGCATCCTGCTGGTCGGTCATCAGGATGTTGCCGCCGGGCGTGATGGTGAGGGAATCCGGATCGGTCAGGTTGAGCTTCACGGGACGGCCCGTGATCACGTCGATGGCCGTCGCGTTGCCGGCCAGCAACGTCTGATAGCTGTAGTTGCCGTTTTGTGTCGGGACCAGATCGACGATCGCCGGGTAGCGGTTCTGCCCTTGGCTGTTCAGCGTCGGATTGGAGGCGCTGGCGAACAGCCGACCGCCGATGATGGCGAGGTCGTCGAAGCCGCCGCCGCCGTTCACGCTTTTGAGCGGGTTGTAGGTGGTGACGATCCCCGTGTTCGGGTCGATGGTCGCGATCACCGGGTTGGCGTCTTCGTTTTGCAGCGCCACGATCTTGCCGGTGGCGGGATCGTAGCGCAGCCCGTCGTTATGGCCCGGGATGGTGGTTTGGTTTTGTATCGAGCCGTCGAAATTGTATTCGATGACGACACTGGCGCCGCTGCTGCCGTCCTTGGCGGCGCCGTCGCCATAGCCGGCCCACAGATGCGTGCCGAGCACCAGCAGGCTGTCGGGCGCGCTCATGCCCTGGGGCGCCGTGGCGAAGACGTGCAGCGAAAATCCGGGCAGCGTCTGGGCGGCAGCGGCGCCGGCCAGCGCCAGGAATGCCGTGAGTGCCAGCGTCGATTTTTTCAGGGCCGATGAGAAAGCTGTCGGTTTGAAGATCATGGGTCCGCTCCCTTTCCTTGCGGGGCGGACCCTAGACAGCCGGCTTGGCGGTGGCTCGTTAAGCCTTGATGACGCTTCGATCGCGGATCGAAGCGCGGGTCTCAGCCGCGACCGCGCGGCTCGTGCCGCTCGTCCTGGCCGGTACGGTTGCCCATGGACGGCGCGCGGCGGAATTCGGTGTGATGGCCGCCCGGGGGCGTGCTGCGCGACCATTCGTGCGCGTGCACCAGTCCATCGTCGTAGCTGTCGGAACTCGGGGCGGCGTAGGTCATTTGCGGTCTCCGTGCGGCTGTCTCGCTCGGCCATAGTTACGCACGGCCGGGTCGATGTTTCAGCGGTGAACCGCGCGGCGCCCCGCGAATGCTGTAAAGCCCCGCACGTAGCGGCCGGCAAACCGGCAAAGTCTGTAAACATCCCCCCTCCAGGAGAGCGCATGGCCACCAGCGAAGACGAAGCCTTCATGCGCCGCGCCATCGAGCTGGCGCGGCAGGGCGAGCGGATGCCCGGGGCCGCACCGATCGGCTGCGTGATCGTGCTGAACGGAAAGGTGATCGGCGAGGGGCACAACGAAACCGAGGCGCGGCACGATCCGACGGCGCATGCGGAGATCGTGGCGATCCGGCGGGCCGCCGCAGCGCTGGAGACCATCGCGCTGCGCGATGCCGTGCTGTATTCCACGCTGCAACCCTGCGGCATGTGCAGCATGGCCAGCATCTGGGCGCGCATCGGCCGGATTGTGTACGGCGCCGAACGCGACCAGGTGCACCGGATGTATTTCGAGGACCGGCACCTCGACACCGCCGATTTCATCCGCGACGCGTTTCGCGGCGATCTGGCGCTGGAAGGCGGCCTGCTGTCGGAGGCATGCGCGGCGCTCTATTACGGGCCCGATGACGAGGTGCCGGCAGAGGAACAGGGCAACACCTAATCGTCTGGGCCGATGCGCACGGTGCTGATCACGGGCGCCGGGCGGCGCGTGGGCGCGGCTTTTGCCCGGGCGCTCGCGGCGGACGGCTGGTTCGTGGTTCTGCACCACAACCGCTCGCAGGCGGCGGCCGAGGCGCTGGCGGCGGAGCTGGGCCACGCCGGCACGATCGGCGCCGACCTAGAGGATGCGGCGGAAACGGCGGCGCTGATCCCCGCCGCTTCTGCCCGCTTCGGCCCGATTGCGGCGCTGGTGAACAACGCCTCGCGCTTTCGCTTCGACACGCTGCGATCGATGTCGCCGGAGACCTGGCGCGCGGGCGCGGCGACGAATTTCGAGGCGCCGCTGTTCCTGGCGCAGTCGTTCGCGGCCAGCGCGCCGCCGGCGGGTGCGGCGATCGTGAACCTGCTGGATCACAAGATCGCGGCGCTGAACCCGGATTTCTTCAGCTACACGGCGGCCAAGCTGGCGCTGGCCGGGGCCACGCGGCTGCTGGCGGTGGCGCTGGCCGGCCGCATCCGCGTGAACGGCATCGCGCCGGGCCTGACGCTGCCGACCGACAAGCTTGCGGGCGATGCGTTCGCCCAGGCTTGTGCGGCGACGCCGCTGGGGCTGAGCTCCACGCCGGAGGACCTGGCGCAGGCGCTGCGGCTGATCCTGGCGACGCCGAGCCTGAACGGCGAAGTGCTCGTGCTGGATGGCGGCGACCATCTGCGCGGCCGAGCGCGCGACGTTTCCATGGATCCGGGATTTCAGGGCCGCGCCGTATCCGGCTGAGCCTTGCGGCGGCCGCCGATGCCGTGTCACCACGGAACGTACCGCCGGCTGCACCAGGAGTCCCGATGCCCGACAGCACCCGCATGCTCGCCCAGACGGGTACCCTGATGCAGGGAAAGCGGGGCTTGGTGATGGGCGTGGCGAACGAGCGCTCGCTGGCCTGGGGCATTGCCGCGTGCTGCGCCGCGCAAGGCGCCACGCTGGCTTTCACGTTTCAGGGCGAGGCGCTGGAGAAGCGCGTGCGGCCGCTGGCCGGCAGCCTGGGCTCGGCGCTGGTGCTGCCATGCGACGTGGCGGACGATGCCGGCATGGATGCGGTGTTCGCGGCGCTGAAAGCCGAATGGGGCGAGATCGATTTCCTAGTCCACGCCATCGGCTACGCGGACAAGCAGTATCTGCGCGGCCAATATCTGGACACGCCGCGCGAGGCGTTTCTGCAGGCGCTGGATATCTCGTGCTATTCCTTCACCACGCTGTGCCGCCGCGCCGCCGAGCTGATGCCGCATGGCGGCGCGCTGCTCACGCTTTCGTATCTCGGCGCGGAGCGGGTGGTGCCGCACTACAATGTCATGGGTGTGGCCAAGGCGGCGCTGGAGGCCAGCGTGCGCTATCTGGCGGCCGATCTGGGCGTGCGCGGCATCCGCGTGAACGCGATCAGCGCCGGCCCGGTGAAAACGCTGGCGGCGAGCGGGATCGGCGATTTCCGCTACATCCTGAAATGGAACCAGCTCAATGCGCCGATGGAGCGGAACGTGCGCATCGAGGAGGTGGGAGGTGCCGGGATGTACCTGCTCAGCGATCTCTCGACGGGGGTGACGGGCGAGGTGCACCATGTGGATTGCGGTTATCACGTTGTCGGCATGAAGAACCCGAATGCCCCGGATATCGCCACGGTCAGTGACTAGTTTTCAGTTGCCAGTTTTCAGAACGCGCCGGTCCGTTCTGCACAGTGACAACTGAAAACTGGCAACTGAAAATTGGCGACTGAACCATGTCGCATAACAGCTTCGGCCATTTGTTCCGCGTCACCACCTGGGGCGAAAGCCATGGGCCGGCGATCGGCTGCGTGGTGGATGGCTGCCCGCCGGGGCTGGCGCTTTCGGAAGGCGATATCCAGCCGTTTCTGGATCGGCGGCGGCCCGGCCAGTCGAAATTCACCACGCAGCGGCAGGAGCCGGACGCGGTGCGCATCCTGTCGGGCGTTTACGAAGGCCGCAGCACGGGCACGCCGATCGCGCTGGAAATTCAGAACGTCGATCAGCGATCGAAGGATTATGCGGCGATCGCGGCGCGCTACCGGCCGGGCCATGCGGACCTGGCCTACGATCTGAAATACGGCTTGCACGATCCGCGCGGCGGCGGCCGCAGTTCCGCTCGCGAAACGGCTTGCCGGGTGGCGGCCGGCGCCATTGCGCGCCTGGTGCTGGGGCCGGGCGTGCGCATCCGGGGCGCGCTGGTGCAACTGGGGGCGCACGCGATCGACCGCGCGCGCTGGGATTGGGCGGAGGTGGACCGCAACCCGTTCTTCTGCCCCGACGCTTCGGCCGCGGCGGCTTGGGAGGCGCATCTCGTCGCGTTGCGCAAATCCGGCGATTCCTGCGGCGCGGTTATCGAGCTGCACGCCGAGGGCGCGCCAGCCGGGCTGGGCGCGCCGGTTTATGCGAAGCTGGATGCCGAGATCGCCGGCGCGCTGATGGGCATCAACGCGGTGAAGGGCGTGGAAATCGGCGACGGCTTTGCGAGCGCGGCGCGGGCCGGCAGCGAGAATGCCGACGAGATGCGCATGGACGGCCGCGACGTGCGCTTCCTGGCCAATCACGCCGGCGGCATTCTGGGCGGCATTTCCACCGGCGCGCCGATCGTCGCGCGCTTCGCCGTGAAACCGACGAGTTCCATTCTGGTGCCGCTCCGCGGCGTTGCGCGCGACGGCACGGACACGGAGATTTCCACCACTGGGCGCCACGATCCGTGCGTGGGCATCCGCGCCGTGCCGGTGGGCGAGGCCATGCTGGCCTGCGTGCTGGCCGACCACTGGCTGCGGCACCGGGCGCAGAATCCCGCGGCGCCTCGCCAAGCTGTGTTGCCGCCGCGCGGCCCGATCACAGCTATGTGAACACGCTGTGCCCGCGGCTGCCGCATTGTCGGCGCATGAAGCGCGCGTGCCCCGAAACGGCCAAGCTGGAGGGATTTGTCGCGCTGTTCGGCGCCTCGGCCTGGCGCGCGCGCGCCGGCGCGCTTGGCGAGCAATGCACGCCCACCCATGCTGGCCGGGCGCTCTCTCGCCGGCACGCGCTGGAACTGGCGCTGGAACGGCTGCGCGGCGCGGCGCCCCGGAACGCGGCCGAGACGCGCATGGTGGCGCTGGCGGGCGCGCTGGCAAGGATTGGCTCGACGCTGCCCGACGCGGGACAGCAGCGCCTGCGCGAACGTTGCGCGGCGGCGCTGCGCGGCGATGCGACGCTGGTGCCGCTGTTTCACCTGATCCGCACCGCGCTGCTGCACCAGGCGCGCGGCTTCGCCGTGCAGTTCGCCGGTCTGGCGGAAGCGACAGCGTTCGATCTGCTGGTGATGCGCGACGGCGTGTGCGCGGAAATTGTGTGTGAGACGCTTTCGGCGGAGTCGGGGCGGGATGTGCACCGCGGCGCGTGGTCGGTGCTGCTGGACCGGATGGACCCGGAGCTGCAGACGTGGCTGGCGGCGCATCCGGGCCGTTACCTGCTGAAAATGACGCTACCGCGCGGGCTGAAGGAGAGCGGCGACGCGGCGGTGGCCGAGCTGCACGGCCGGATCACGCGGATGTTGGGCGAGCAGCGCCGCGCCGATCACGACGAGGCGGCGGTATTGCGGCTGGATCCGCTGGTTCTTGCGGGTTCGCAGGCGCCAGAGCTGGGACTGCTGCCGAGCCTGCGCCGGGAGTTCGGGCCGGAAGCGCACCTGGCGGTGACGCAGGCCGGGCGCGCCGTGTTCGTGATGGCGGCGCGCGCGGCGCGAGAGGACGAGGTGGCCGAAGCGGTGCAGCGGCGCATGGCGGAAATTGCGCCGGCCCGCCTGAGCGGCGCGCATCCGGGCATCCTGGCGATGTTCATCGAGGATACCGACCGGCTGGAGTGGCAGAGGCTGCGGGAGCAGTTGCGGCTGGAAGGCGCGGCACGGCAGTTTCTTACCCGCAAGGAAGCGCGCAGCGTGGTGGCCGTGACCTGCACGTCAAGACTGGAGCTGCTGGGCGAGAGCGTCGGCGGGGACGGCGCCGAATTGCGTTTCCGCAACCCCGGCCACCCGCAAGCGCGCGAGGCGGCGCTGGCGCCGGCGGTGGTTTCGTCAACCTGAGCCGGAGGTTGCCGCGAAACCGTCATAACCTGGCCACGTTCATGCGCCAACGCTTTGCCGAGGGAGCAATCGAGGCTGCGATGACCGAGCGCGATTTCGACAGCAAGCTGCGCGAACTTGACCGGTTGCTGAACGACCCCGAGGTGCGGCTGGAGCCGGCCCGTGTCTGGTCATTGCTCGCCGAGGTTGCGGATTTCGAGCGCCTGCGCGCGAATACCGGCATGGGCTTGCGCCCGGCTTTCTAAAGGTTCGTCGCGAAGCGGGGCGCCAGGGTTTCAAGACTCCGCGGTTTCGTGCTGTTAGCCGGCATGGAGCACGACCGCGTTCTGATCCTGGATTTCGGCAGCCAGGTGACCCAACTGATCGCCCGGCGGCTGCGCGAGGCCGGGATCTATACCGAAATCCTGCCTTACGATGTCGACCCGGCGCGCATTGCCGCCATGGGTCCTAAGGCGATCGTATTTTCGGGCGGACCCGCCAGCGTGGGCGATGCGGGTTCGCCGCGGGCGCCGGCATCGGTGTTCGGCATGGGCGTGCCGATCCTGGGCATCTGTTACGGCCAGCAGGTGCTGGTGGAGCAGCTCGGCGGGCGTGTGGAGGGTTCGGACCACCGCGAATTCGGCCGCGCGCATATCGACATTACCGACGATTGCGCGCTGTTCCATGGCGCCTGGGCACCCGGCTCACGCGAGCAGGTTTGGATGAGCCACGGCGATCGCGTGACGGCGCTGCCGCCGGGCTTTTCGGTGGTGGCGCGCACCGAGGGGGCGCCGTATGCGGTGATTGCCGACGAGGCGCGCCGTTTTTATGGCGTAATGTTTCATCCGGAGGTGGTGCACACGCCGCATGGCGCGCAGTTGCTGCGCAATTTCGCGGTGCACGTGGCGGGTTGCCGGACCGGCTGGACGATGGCGGCGTTCCGCGAGGCGGCGCTGCCGGCGATCCGGGCGCAGATCGGCGGCGGGCGGGTGATCTGCGGGCTCTCGGGCGGCGTGGACAGCGCGGTGGCGGCGGCGCTGATCCACGAGGCGGTGGGGGATCAGCTCACCTGCATTTTCGTCGACCACGGGCTGCTGCGCCAGGGCGAGGCGGAGGAGGTGGTGAGCACGTTCCGCGGCCGTTTCAACATCCGGCTGGTGCACGAGGACGCATCGGACCAATTTCTGGCGGCGCTGGCGGGCGTGACCGATCCGGAGACGAAACGCAAGACCATCGGCCGGCTGTTCGTCGAGGTGTTCGAGGCTGCGGCGGCGCGGCTGGGGGGCGCGGATTTCCTGGCGCAAGGCACGCTGTATCCGGATGTTATCGAAAGCGTATCGGTGAGCGGCGGGCCTTCGGTGACCATCAAATCGCACCACAATGTGGGCGGCTTGCCGGAGCGGATGCGCATGGCGCTGGTGGAACCGCTGCGCACGCTGTTTAAGGACGAGGTGCGGGAACTGGGCCGCGAACTTGGGCTGCCCGATGCGCTGGTGGGGCGTCATCCGTTTCCGGGGCCCGGGCTGGCGATAAGAATTCCCGGCGAGGTCACGCGCGACAAGCTGGATGTGCTGCGGCGCGCGGATGCGGTGTATCTGGAGGAGATCCGCCTGGCCGGATTGTACGACGCGATCTGGCAGGCGTTCGCGGTTTTGTTGCCGGTGCGGACCGTTGGCGTGATGGGCGACGGCCGGACCTACGACCAGGTGTGCGCGCTGCGGGCGGTGACGAGCACCGACGGGATGACGGCGGATGTGTATCCGTTCGACATGGGATTCCTGACGCGCGTGGCGGCGCGGATCGTGAACGAGGTGCGGGGGATCAACCGGGTGGTGTTCGACGTGACGAGCAAGCCGCCGGGGACCATCGAGTGGGAGTGAGGGGGAGTTGCGGCGAGTAGGATGGGACAGCGCAGCGCACGGCACGCGATGCAATCTTACCCATAGTATTCGATAGTTCTTGGGTGAGAGTTGCCTGGTCCCCTTCGGAGGGTGGGTCCGTCGGAGAGAGATTCTTGAGCTCGCTGTCGAATCCAAGATGGATGGCGCGTCTGTGTGGCGAAGTGCGGCGCTGGGCCGTGCTTCCATCCAGCGGGAGACAGACATGAAGTACGCGCTCTTCATTTACGAAGACGAGTCGCTTTATGGGCCGGACAAAGCCGGGCTCAAGGTCCAGGAGATCGTCGGCAAGCATATGGAATTCAGTCAGCAGTTGGGAGCGAAGCGCATCGGCGGAGCGGGTCTCAAGGGCACGGCGACTGCGACGACGGTCCGGACGACGGGCGCCAACAAGACCGTTCATGACGGCCCATTCGCCGAAGCTAGGGAGCAACTCGGCGGTTTTTATCTGATCGAAGCCGAAGACCTTAACGAGGCTATCGAGATCGCCAAGAGAGTCCCGGTGCTGCAGGACGGTTCGATTGAGATTCGCCCGCTACTCGGTGCATGAACGGAGCGGCCCTGGATAGGGTGTTTCGGACGGCAAGCGGCCGCATCATCGCGGCCCTTGCTACCCGATTTCGTGACCTTTCTCTCGCCGAAGACGCGTTCTCGGAAAGTTGCCAAAGGGCCGTTCGGACTTGGCCGGAGCGCGGCGTGCCGAGCGATCCAGCAGCGTGGCTCTATCGCGCGAGCGAACGCATCGCGCTCGACATGCTGCGGCGAAAGCGCGTGCGCGAGCAACATATTCCGGATGCTCCTGCGGCCGAGCCGACTGCCGAAGACGCAATGATGGACGATACTTATGTTATCCCAGACGAGCGGTTGCGCCTTATCTTCATCTGTTGCCACCCAGCCGTAGCGCCTGAAGCGCGGGCCGCGCTGACCTTGCGCCTCGTCTGCGGACTCGCGGTCACCGAGATTGCCCGCGCTTTCCTTGTTCAGGAAGCGACGCTCGCGCAGCGACTCGTCCGTGCCAAGCACAAGATTGCGGAGGCGAGAGTTCCTTTCGAGCTTCCGTCACGGGAGTCTTGGCCCGAGCGGATGGAGGCGGTCCTGTCCACGCTCGAAATTGCCTATTCGAAGGCGCATGAAGATGCGGGAGGCGCAAGTTCGCATGCCGGCTTCGCGGCCGAGATGCTGCATCTCACGAAGCTTCTCACCGATCTCGTGCCCCATGTGGGCGAAGCGCTCGCCCTGGCCGCTTTGATACGCTACGCCGAAGCGCGCCGGCCCGCCCGGGTGGACGGCGAAGGCGTCATGGTTCCTTTGACCAAGCAGGATCCCGAACTTTGGTGCCGCGACCTGATCGCGGAAGCCGACACGTTGCTGATCGAAGCGACAAGGCTTGCACCGTCGGCGCCTCGGAGTTTGCAGGCTCAGTTGCAGCGCATCTGGTGCAAACGACGGAGTCTCAACGAACCGGCGCCTTGGCCGGCGATTCTCTCGCTTTACGACAGGCTTCTGCAAGTGCGCGACGATCCGATTGTGCGGCTGAACCGCGCCGTGGCCCTGGCCGAGGTCGAAGATGCGGCTACCGCGCTGTGCGAGGTCGAAGCGCTCGCATCGCAATCGCTTCAGAACTTTCTTCCCTATCACGCCGTGCGGGCAGATCTTTTCGCCCGGATTGGACGAGCTGACGCGGCGCAGGTCGCATACCGCAAAGCCCTTGCGCTCGAGCCGAGTGAAGCCGAAGCGCGATGGCTCGAACGCAAGATGACAGCGCTGGAGAAGCCGTAAGGAAAGGCTATTCGATCGTCCATCGCATCGCCGCAGACTTCTGACTCAACGTAGTCAGCCCAGGATCGATGCGATAGTCTCTGAAACCGGCGAAATCGCAAACGGCCCAAATTCCTTTCTGAAATCAAGAGCGCGAACTGGCTGTGTTTGGCGGTCCTGTTCAAATCGCCCGAAGTCTCTCGGGATCGTAGACTCGCCATATTCCCTCGACTTTCGCAACTAGTCCGCGGCGCTTCAGTGCAGTCATCTCGCGCTGGATGCTCTGGCGGGTGACGTCGAAGAATTCGGCAATGTCGGTCTGCGTGATCGGCAGGCCGATCTTCACGCCGCCATCGGGCAGCCGCTCGCCACAGCGCTCTGCGAGGCCTGCGAACATGCGGGCGATGCGCCGGCCGAGGCGGTCCGCAACCCGCGACTCCCGCCCCGCGAGCTGACGGCTGATGGTGTTGGCGAACTTGCGGCAGAGGGCGTCCGGGATCGCCGGATGGCGATGGTAGAGCTCCCAGAACGCGGTTGCCGGCAGGCGGCGCACCCGCGCCGGCGTCAGCGCGCTGGTGCTGTGGTTCATGGGGCGCCTTGCGACGAGCGCGGTTTCCGCGAAACAGGCGCCGGGGCCATAGATCGTGACCAGGACCTGCCGGCCATCTTCCTGCAGGCCGGTGAGCCGGAGATAGCCGCTCTCGACCTGGAACATGGCGGTGGCGGGCTCACCGGCGCTGGCGACCGCGGCGCCGGCGGCGAAAGGCATGGCCCGCATCGGCTCGCGCATGGCGATCTGGACCTCATCCGGCAGCGTGGCGATCCAGTCTTCGGCATTGAGGATGCTGTGCATCGCGGCCGGCTCTCCCGCTTGTTCGTCGCGTAGTGCGACGATTTCCTTTGGCATGGAACAAATGTGTCAGGGATGAGGGGGCCGAATGGATTACCGGCGGCTGGACACAGAAAGCCAGGATGCCATGCCCGAGACCTACGACATTCCGGCCGCGTGGCTGGCCGCCGATCTTGCCGACCCGGCGGAATGGATCGTTCGGCTGACGCGCGAGCAGATCGCCGACATCGATCACGCCATGCGGCAGAGCCTCGCCGCCGATCTGGAACTTGCCGATCTGACCCGGGAGAACTTTCCGCTTCCCTCGATCGACCGGATCGCCCCGGACATCTTGGAGCGGCTGGAGGAAGGGCGTGGGCTGGTGGTGCTGCGCGGCTTTCCGGCGCTGGACTATGACAAGGACCAACTGCGCCGCATTTTCTGGGGCGTGGGGCTGCATCTCGGCACGGCGGTTTCGCAGAGCAGCAACGGCGACTTGCTGGGCGACGTACGGAACTTCGGCGCCGACGTGAACAGCAGGACGGGGCGCGGCTATATGTCGAAGCAGGCGCTCGGCTTCCATACCGATACGGCCGACGTGGTGGCGCTGATGGTGCTGCGCGCCGCCAAGAGCGGCGGGCTGAGCCTGATCGCCAGCTCGGTAGCCATCCGCAACGAGATCGCGCACACCCGTCCGGACCTGCTGGAGGTGCTCTACCGACCGTTCTACTGGAGCTGGAAGGGCCAGGAAACGCCAGGCGAGCGGCCCTACTATCAGCAGCCGATCTACAGCGACCACGAGGGCAAGTTCTCGGCGCGCGACATCAAGACGCACATCTTTTCGGCGCACCAGGACAACCCCGAGCTGGGCGAGCTGAGCGCGAAGCAGATGGCGGCGATGCAGCTGGTCAACACGCTGGCGCAGGACCCGAAATTCCACCTCAGCATGATGTTCGAACCGGGCGACATCCAACTGCTCAACAATCACGTCACCTATCATTCGCGCACCGAATTCGAGGATTTCGACGAGGACGACCGTAAGCGCCATTTGTTGCGAATGTGGCTATCGGTTCCCAATAGCCGGGCGCTGAGTCCGGCAATGAGCCCGATCTACCGGGACCAGCGCGGCGGCGCGGTGCGCGGCGGGTTCCCCTCGCGCACCGGCGAGCACAGCTTCGCCACGGTGGCGGCGAAGGATTGATGACGACAGCACCTTGCCTCGCGACGACGCTCGCGGTTCACCTTGCCGAGATCGAGCTGGGTCGCGCATCGCCGCGCGCGCGTCGGCTGGCCAGCATGGCGATCGTCGATACGATTGGCATCACGCTGGCCGGGGCGACCGAGCCCGCGACCACGATCCTGCGGCGCGTGCTCGGAAGCGGTGGGCAGGGCGGCCCCGCGCTGATCCTGGGCAGCGGCCGGCGTGTGGGCGCGCTGGAGGCGGCGACGATCAACGGCGTCGCGGCGCACGCGGTGGATTATGACGACATGGCCCGCAACATGGGCGGCCATCCATCCGTGCCGGTGGTGCCGGTGGTGCTGGCGCTGGGCGAGGCGATCGGCGCGACGGGCGCGCAAGTGCTGGAGGCGTTCATCGTCGGCTACGAGGCCGAATGCCGGCTGGGGCGCGTGGTGCACCCGCATCATTACGAGAAAGGTTGGCACCCGACCTCCACGCTCGGCGTGTTCGGGGCGGCGGCGGCGGCGGCGCGACTGCTCGGGCTGGATGCGGAACGCACCGCGACGGCCCTGGCGATCGCGGCATCGAGCGCGTCGGGGATCAAGGCCAATTTCGGCACGATGGTAAAACCGCTGCACGTCGGCCAGGCCGCCCGCGACGGCTTGCTGGCGGCGCGGCTGGCCGGCGATGGGTTCACCGCGAACCCGGGTGCGCTCGAACACAAGCAGGGCTTTTTCCAATCCTATGACGGGCTGGACAACGTGCACCAGGACCGGATGCTCGCCGAATGGGGCGAGCGGCTGGAGGTGGAGCAGCCGGAGACGGGGCTGAAACAATTCCCCTGTTGCGGCAGCACGCATCCGGCGATCCTGGCGACGATCGAGCTGGCCGAGGCGGAGGCGATCGACGCGGCGGCGGTGGCCAGCCTGCGCATCCGCGCGCATCGGATGCGCCTGCCGCACACGGACAATCCGGATCCGCAATCATCGCTGGGGGCCAAGTTCAGCCTGCAATACGTCACGGCGCGAGCCTTGCTCGACCGCCATGTCGGCCTCGCCGACTTCGAGGGCGATGCCTACCGCGAGCCGGCGATCCGCAGGCTGCTCGCCGTCACCTCGATAGAAGCGTTTCCGGACGACGAGACCGGCCGGGAGTTCGCCGCCGAGGTGACTGTGGAACTGGCCGACGGGCGCAGGTTGACGGGCGCGGCAGCGAGCGCACTGGGCAGGGGGCCGGGCGATCCGATGTCCGATGCCGAAATGTTGCGTAAGTTTAGCGATTGCGCGGCGCGCGTGCTCTCCCCCGGGCAGGCGCGCGCGGCGTTCGATGCGCTGCGGCAACTCGACAGCGATGTTTCGGTCGGCGACCTTCTTGCACCGCTCTCGGTCGCGCTCGCGCCCGGAGAGGCGCCGTGATGCGCGAGCGGTTGAGCGATACGGTGAACGTGCTGGTGCCGGTGGGCGCGCTGGGGACTGGCGTGCGGGCCAAGGACCTTGCCGCGGGGATTGCGCTCGGCGCGCACGCCATCGCTTGCGACGCGGGCTCGACGGATAGCGGCCCCGCCTATCTCGCCACCGGCAAATCCAAATACGCGCGCGACGCGATCAAGGCGGACCTGCTGCTGCTGATGCAGGCGCAGGCGGAAAGCGGGCTGCCGCTGCTGATCGGCTCGTGCGGCACCTCGGGTTGCGACGCGGCGCTCGACTGGACGCGCGACATCGCGCTGGAGATCGCGCGCGAGCAGCTTCTGGGCCCGCGCATCGCGCTGCTGTACTCGGAACAGCCGCCCGCGTTAATGGCGGAGATGGCGCAGGGTGGGCGGATCGCGCCGCTGGCACCATTGACGACGGCGGAGCCTGGCATCTTTGCGGCGTGCGACCGCATTGTTGCGCTGATGGGGCCGGAGCCGTTCATCGCCGCGCTCGACGCCGGGGCCGACATCGTGCTGGGCGGCCGCAGCACCGATACGGCGGTGATCGCGGCGGTGCCGATCATGCGCGGTGCCGGGCTGGGACCCGCATGGCACTCGGGCAAGATCGCCGAATGCGGCGGGCTGGCGACGGTCCATCCGCACGACGGGGGCGTGTTGATCCGGGTGGGCCGCGACGCGTTCGAGATCGAGCCGCTCAGCGCGGGCAATGCCTGCTCGGCCGAGACGGTCGCGGCGCACATGCTTTATGAGAACAGCGATCCTTTTCGATTGCTAGAGCCGGGCGGCGTGCTGGACGTGAGCGGCGCGCGCTATGCCGATTTGGACGGGCGGGTGGTTGCGGTATCGGGTTCGGTGTTCGAGCCGCGTCCGTACACGATGAAGCTCGAAGGCGCCGCGTGCTCCGGGTTCCAGACCATCATGCTGGTGGGCATCAAGGATCCCGGGGTCCTGGCGGAGATCGATCGCTTCGTGGCGCAGATGCATCGCGCGCTGACCGGCCGCGTCGCCGCCACGCTGGGCGAGCGCGCGGGGACCTACGATATTTCGCTGCGTGCCTATGGCTGGAACGCGGTGTCGGGCGAGGTGGTTGAGAACGCCGCGCCGCCGCGCGAGATCGGTCTGCTGTTCGTCGCGACCGCCGCGACGCAGGAGATCGCGACCCAGATCGCCAAGACCTGCAATCCGTATTTCTTCCACATGCCGATCGAGCTGAACGGCGAGTTGCCGAGCTACGCTTTCCCCTTCTCCCCATCGGAGATCGAGCGCGGGCAGGTATTCGAGTTCCGCCTCAATCACGTCGTTGCGGTGAACGATCCTCTGGCGCTGGTGCGAACGGCATTCGTCGATCTGGGAGTTCGGGCCGATGCCTAAGCTGCGCGACGTGTGCCGGCACGTTCGATCGAAGAATGCCGGACCCTACTGGATAACGGCCGATTTGTTTTTCGCCGATGCAGGCGCGTTCGCGCGCTACGCCGGTGCGCCGGCGATCGGGGCCGCGGCGATCGGGGCGTTGCTGTGTGTGGATGGCACACAGATCAAGCGATTTTCCATTCCGGACCTGAACGTGGTCAAGCTCTCCTATCCACGATGCCAGCCGCAGGGCGGCGCGGTTGAGCGCGATATGCACGGTGGCCAGCAATACGTTCGATTGCTCGATGTCGAGGTGTGACGGGGTGGAAAGCGGGTTGGACGCGTTCGCGTTGCCGGGCCGCATTTATGTTCTGGTGCACGGCGCCTTTCACGGCGGCTGGTGCTGGCGGGCGGTGGCGCGTTTTCTGCGCGAGGCCGGGCACAGCGTGTTCACGCCAACGCTGACCGGTGTGGGCGAGCGCCGGCATTTGATGTCGGCCGATCTGACCGTCGATCGTCTGGCGACGGACATCACGAACCTGATCGAGATCGAGGACCTGAGCGCGGTCACGCTGGTTGGCCACAGCTTCGGCGGGACCATCATCAGCAGCGTCGCCGACCGGATGCCCGACCGCCTCGCCCGCCTGATCTATCTGGATGCGGTGACGCCGCTGGCCGGCAAATCGCTACACGACATGATGCCGGAGCGAGAGCGCGAGGCACGCCTGGCCGCGCTCGCCGGATTGCCCGACGGCGGCGTGCAGGTTCCGTCGCCGGCCGCAATTCATTTCGGTATTGAACATGCCGAGCTGGCCACCTGGGTCGATCGGCGCCTCACGCCGCAACCGGTGGGCGGCTACACGTCGCCGGTACACCTGCGCCATCCGCTCGCGAACGGCGTGCCGGCGGCGTATATCCGCTGCACCGCGCCCGTGTTCCCCATCAACGACCCCTGCGCCGCCTTTGCGGCGGCGCAACCGGACTGGCAATATCGCGAACTCGCGACGGGGCACGACGCCATGATCTCGGCACCGCGGGCATTGGCGGATCTGTTGCTCGAGCTAAACGGCTAGCTCGAAAGATAAGATCGGCGTTACGCGCGCGCGCTCTGGCTGCCAAGAAGCGCGTCCAGTTGCTCGAACGTCTCGCACAACCCGCTGGTGTTGCCCGAGGCGATGGCGCCATCGAGCGCTTCCTTCGAAGGATAGAGGTCGTGCATGACGACCAGGGTCTCGGCGCCGCGTTCTTCGAAGGTGACCGTAGTGACGGGGCCGCCTTCGCCGCCTTCGTCGTTCGTCCAGACCAGGCGGGAGGGCGGCACGACTTCGATGTAGCGGCCGAAGAACGCCATGGGCTGTTCCGAGGCAGGGTGGCCGAACACGAAACGGTAGGTGCCGCCCGTACGAACATCGGCCTCGCAGGAAATGAACGATACGCCGTAGGTTTTCGGGGTCCACCATTGCTTGAGCAGTTCGGGCGTGGTCCATGCCTCGAACACCAGGCGCGCGGGGGCATTGAAGGTTCGCGTAACGACCATCTCACGCTCGGATTTTCGTTCCACATTCGTTCGGTTCTTGCCAGAGGCGGGATTACTTTCTGCTTTTGCGTGCATCGACTTTCTCCTTCCGTTTGAGTGCCTCGACAACCTCGTCCAGCGCGTCAAAGCGGGCGTGCCAGAGCTGGCGGTAGGTCTCGATCCACGCCGCCTCTTCCGCCAGCCGGCGCGGGCCGAGCTTGCAGGTGCGGACGCGGCCGATTTTCTCCGTGGCGACGAGCCCGGCCTGTTCCAGGACGCCAACGTGCTTCTTCATGCCCGTCAGCGTCATGTGGAACTTCTCGGCAAGGTCGGTGATCGAAGCGTCGGCGCGCCCGAGCTGCTGCAGAACGCCGCGCCGTGTGGCGTCCGACAGAGCGGCGAAGGAGGCATCGAAGCTTGCTAAACACTGAACCATCTGGTTCAGTGTTTAGAGCCAGGTCTGGCGTGATGCAAGGGAAATCGGCGGCCTGGCGCCCTTTTTGCGAAAATCTAGTGGCGGCTATCGCGCCGAGAGGCCGAGGCGGGCGAGGGTTTCGCGGAAATGCGGCGGCGGTTCGGCTTGCAGCGCGAGTTCGCCGCCGTTGGGGTGCGGCAGCGCGAGGGCGCGGGCGTGCAGGTGCAGTTGTTTCGGGTAGCCATCTACCTGGGCGCGTTCGCCGCCGTATTTCGGGTCGCCCAGGATGGGGGTGCCGAGCGCGGCGGCGTGGACGCGGAGCTGGTGCGTGCGGCCGGTGCGGGGGTGCATGCCGAGCAGCGCGAAATGCTGGCCGGTGGCATCCAGCGTTTCGTAATCGGTGATGGCTTCTGTGCCTGGCTCGGGATCGGCGAGGCTGAGATGGGTGCCGGTCTGGGTGCGGGCGAGCGGCAGGGCGATACGGGCGCGCGGCATTTCCGGCCGGCCGACCGTGATGGCCCAGTAGGTTTTTTCCACGCGGCGTTCGCGGAACATGGCGGCGAGCTTGGCGGCGGCGCCGGGGGTGCGGGCGAGCAGCAGCAGGCCGGAGGTGTCGCGATCGATGCGGTGCACCAGGCGGGGGCGTTCGTCGTTGTGACGTAATGTTTCGAGCATGGCGTCGATATGGCGAATTATGCCGGGGCCGCCTTGCACCGAGAGGCCGGGGGGTTTGTTCAGCGCGACCACCGCATCGTCCTGATAGACGATCATGGCGCGGAGTTCGGCCGCGTCGCGCGGGCTGGGTTCGGCGCGCGGCGCGGG
>CAXUEX010000025.1:0-26110 GCA_964250215.1 uncultured Acetobacteraceae bacterium
CCGGCGCAGCATGAGGGGTCGCCGGCCGAGGCGCGGGCGCGGCTTGCGGCCATGCTGGGGCCGCACGCCGAACAGCGCCCCAGCCAAGCCGACTACGCCGATGCGGCGGCGGCGGCGTTTGCGCCGCGCGACGCTCCCGGCGATCCGCGGCTGGTGCTGGCCGAGGCGGGCACCGGCACGGGCAAGACGCTGGGCTACATCGCGCCGGCCAGCCTGTGGGCGGCACGCAACCGGGCGCCCGTGTGGATCAGCACGTTCACGAAACATCTTCAGCGGCAGGTGGAAGCGGAGCTGGCGCGGCTGTTCCCTGACCAGTACGAACGCCGCCGCCGCGTGGTGGTGCGCAAGGGGCGGGAGAATTACGCCTGTCTGCTCAATCTGGAAGATGCGGTGGGCCAGGCGCTGACCGGCATCGCGGGCGCCATGGTGCCGCTGGGCCTGGTGCTGCGCTGGGCGGCGGCCACCGCCGATGGCGATCTGGCCGGCGGCGACCTGCCCGGCTGGTTCGGCGAATTGTTCGGCAGCGCGCATTTGTCGCGGCTGGCCGACCGGCGTGGCGAATGCATCCATGGCGCGTGTACGCATTATCGCAAATGCTTCATCGAGCACGTGGTGCGGCGGGCGCGCACGGCCGATCTGGTGGTGGCCAACCATGCGCTGGTGATGGCGCAGGCGGCCTGGGGCGGGCTGGATGGCGAGACGGTGCCGACGCGCTATGTGTTCGACGAGGGGCATCTGCTGTTCGAGGCGGCGGATGCGGCTTTCGCGGCTGAGCTGAGCGGGGCGGAGGGTGCCGAGCTGCGCCGGTGGCTGCTGGGGCACGAGGGGGGCAGTTCGCGCGCCCGCGGGCTGAAGCGGCGGATCGACGATCTGGTGGTGGGGCGCGCGGAGCTGGAAGCGCCGCTGGATGCCGTATTGCAGGCGGCCCGCGTGCTGCCGGGGGCCGGCTGGGGCCAGCTTCTGGGCAGGCCGGCGAGCCCGTTCGAGGGGTTTCTGGCGGCGGCGCGGGAGCAGGTGCTGGCGCGCACGGAATTGCTTGAACCGGAGCGCGCCGGCACCGTGGAATGCGATTTGTATCCGGTGACGCCGGCGCTGGCGGAAGCGGCGCCGACGCTGCTGCGCGCGCTGGGTCGGCTCGCCGAACCGCTGGGCACGTTGATTGCGCGCCTGGAAGCATGGCGGGATGCCGAGGCGGATGAGTTGCTCGAAGCCGATCGCGGCCGCATCGAGGCGACGCTGCACAGCCTGCGGCGGCGGGCGCGTGATCCGGTGCGGGCGTGGATGTCGATGCTGGCCAGCGTGGGCGAAACGCCGCCCGAGCCCGGGACGGTGCCGCAACATATCCATCTGCTGCGGCTGGAGCAGCGCGCGGGCGGCGCCGGCGATGTTGGCTACAATCGGCATTTTCTCGATCCCAGCCTGCCGTTTGCGCTGACGCTGGCACGCCCGGCGCATGGGCTGCTGGTGACGAGCGCGACGCTGCGCGACACGGGCGAGGCGGGCGCGGAGGCCGATTGGCACGCCGCGGAAGCGCGCGCGGGGGCGGCGCATTTGCCCTCACCCGCGTTCCGCGCCGCGGTACCGAGCCCGTTCGATTACGCGGCGCAGACGCGCTGCTTTGTCGTCACCGACGTGGCCCCGGATATCGCTTCGCTGGCGGCGGCGTATCGCACGCTGTTCCTGGCGGTGGGCGGCGGCGGGCTCGGGCTGTTCACAGCGATCGCGCGGCTGCGGGCGGTGGCCGCGAAGATCGCCGAACCGCTGGAGGCGGCCGGAATCAAGCTGCTGGCGCAGCACGTGGATGCGATGGACAATGCGACGCTGGTGGATATTTTCCGGGCCGAGGAGAATTCGTGCCTGCTTGGCACGGATGCGATGCGCGACGGCGTGGATGTGCCGGGGCGGTCGCTGCGGCTGGTGGTGTTCGAGAAGACGCCGTGGCCGCGGCCGGATATATTGCACCGGGAGCGGCGGTTGCATTTGAGCGGCGGCGCACCCGGCGCTTACGACGATCGCGCCGCGCGGCTGCGGCTGCGGCAGGCGTTCGGGCGGTTGATTCGTGCGGCGAACGACCGCGGCGTGTTCGTGCTGCTGGATCGGCGCACGCCTTCGCGGCTGCTCTCGGCATTTCCGCCGGGGGTGGAGGTGCGGCGGCTGGGGCTGGCGACGGCGGCGGCCGAGGCGGCGGCGTTTCTGGGCGCCGACGGGTAGTTTTTCACATCGCGGCTTTATGGGCGGAAGCGGCATAGGCCTGCGTGCGCCTGGCGCATACTGTGGCCGATTGGCAACGATCCTGGCACGCCGCGTGCTTGGCTAGGCTTGTTCACACAAGGCCGTGATCCGCAAATCGAAGGAACCGATCGCCCGATGAAGCGAATTTTGGTTATCGCCGCCGCCGGCACTACGCTGGCGGCTTCCGCCCAGGCGCAGACCGCCGCTCCGGCTCCGGCCACACCAGCTCCGGCCCCTGCCGCTCCGGCGGCGCCGGCCAGCGTGACGCTGCTGGCGCCGGGGATGAACGGCCCGCTCGCGTTTCCTTCTGTGCCGTACAGCCTCGATGTGGGACCGCTCGGCAAATGGTATGTCGATGGCGCGGTGACGGCACTGGGACTGTGGCAGGACAATCACGCGGGCGTGGACCGTTCCACTTATGGCGATCTGAGCAACGGCCAGATCTTCATCCAGAAGGTGGACGGATGGTGGCAGTTTTTCGTGCAGGCGGGCGGCTATTCGATTCCGGCGCTGGGCACGGCCTACACGCCGAACGACCTTACGCATAGCTGGGGGGATTATTACACGGCGCTGCCGCAGGCGTTCCTGAAGATCCAGCCGACCGACAATTTCTATATCGAAGCGGGCAAGTTGCCGACGCTGATCGGCGCGGAATCGACCTTCACGTTCGAGAACATGAATATCGAGCGCGGGCTGTTGTGGAACCAGGAACCAGCCGTGAGCCGCGGCGTGCAAGCCGATTACATCCGCGGGCCCGTGACCTTCGCGCTGTCGCTGAACGACGGCTACTACTCCGACCGCTTCAACTGGCTATCGGGATCGGTGGCTTGGACGATCAATACCGCGAACACGCTGACGTTCGCGGCGGGGGGCAATCTGGGCCATACGGGCGCGAACACGCTGCGCACGCCGGAATTCCAGAACAACAGCTCGATCTACAATCTTATCTACACGTATAACAAGGCGCCGCTGACGGTGACGCCGTATATCCAGTATTCGCATGTGGATGCCAACGCGCAGCTTGGCATTGCCCATTCGGCGAACACTTACGGCGTGGGTCTGCTCGCGAATTATGCATTCACGTCGATGTTCAACCTGGCTGGCCGGTTCGAATATCTGGGCACGGACGGCAACTCGGCCTCGGCGACGCCGAACCTGCTGTATGGGCCGGGCAGCGATGCCTATTCGTTCACGATCACGCCGACGTTCATTTTCGGCAAATTCTACGTCCGCGCCGAAGGCAGCGTGGTGAACGCCACCAGCATCACGGCGGGGGATGCGTTCGGGCGGAGCGGCACAGCGAGCACGCAATGGCGGGGGCTGCTGGAGGGGGGGGTTCTGTTTTAGCGCCTCCCCTTTGGACATCAGCCGTGCTAATTGCGGTGGCGTGAAAGCCGCGATCGTCATCTTCCCGGGCACGAACCGCGACCGCGACATGGCGATTGCGCTGCGCCGCGCCAGCGGGAGCGAGCCGCGCCTGCTCTGGCATGGCGAAACCGAGCTGCCGGAGTTGGATCTGGTGGTGCTGCCGGGCGGGTTCAGTCACGGCGACTATCTGCGTTGCGGCGCCATGGCCGCGCAGTCGCCGATCATGCCGGCGATCCGGGCGCACGCGGCGCGCGGCGGCCTGGTGCTGGGCGTGTGCAACGGCTTCCAGATTCTCATCGAGGCCGGAATGCTGCCCGGCGCGTTGCTGCGCAACGCAAATTTGCGGTTTCTATCGCGCGACTGTCATTTGCGCGTGGAGCGCGCCGGCACGGCGTTCACGCGGCATTATCAGCAGGGCCAGGTGTTCCGCGCGCCGATGGCGCATGGCGACGGCAACTACTTCGCCGATGCGGCGGCGCTGCGGGCGCTGGAGGATCAGGGGCGGGTGGCGTTCCGCTATGTGGATGCGGCCGGCCGCACGGCGCCGGGGTCCAACCCGAACGGCAGCACGGAGGCGATTGCGGGTGTTTATAGCGAGGATTTCCAGGTGCTGGGGGTTATGCCGCATCCGGAGGATTTGGTGGATCCGCTGATGGGTGGCGTGGATGGGGCGGCGTTGTTTTCGGGGTTGGTGGAGGCGGTGGCGGCTTAGAGCGTGACCGGCTCTGATTGAATCGGACATCGGTGCCGGTCACGCTCTAGCTCATTGTTTTGTCGAGCAACTTCATCGGCGCGCTGACGCGGTGTGTGCCGATGTTGCTCTAGTTTCGCGCTTGGGAGCAAGCACCGCGCCTCCGCGATCATGATCGCGCAAACGGGATCGGCACTGGGTTGCGCGCCGCCCATCCGCGGCCAACTTGTTCGCGCTGAACCGACCCGTTGCCATCTGATCGGAGACTGCAATGATCGTTATCACCACGCCTACCGGCCAGATCGGAAGCCATGTCGTTCGGCATTGCCTGGATCACGGCGAAGCCGTGCGCGTGATCGCGCGCGACCCTTCGCGTCTGCCGGGCGCGGTGCGTGATCGCGTTCAGGTGGTGCGGGGCTCGCATGGCGATGCGTCGGTGATCGATGAAGCGCTGGCGGGTGCCGACGCGCTGTTCTGGCTGGTGCCGCCGGATCCGCATACCGCGAGCGTGGAGGCGGCCTATCTCGACTTCACCCGCCCCGTTTGCGACGCGATCAAACGCCACGGCGTGCAGCACGTGGTTGATGTGAAGGCGCTTGCGCGGGGCACGAAGTGGGAGGCGCGGGCTGGGTTGGCGACCGTGTCGGAGCGCATGGACGAACTGATCGCCGCGACGGGTGTGGCGCTTCGCAGCCTCGCCGCGCCCGGGTTCATGGACAACATGTTGATGCAGCGTCAACCGATCCTGGAGCAAGGCGTGTTTTTCGGGCCGATCGATGCCAACCGGAAAATCCCACAGATCGCGACGCGCGACATCGGCGCTGTCGCCGGCCAATTGCTCTGCGACCGGTCCTGGAGCGGCCAGGCTCATATGCCGCTGCTGGGCCCCGAGGATCTGTCGTTCGATGACATGGCCGCGATCATGGCCGAAAGGCTGGGCCGGCCGGTGCGCTACCAGGCTGTGCCGTTCGACGCGTTCGAGGCGCAGCTTCGCGAGCGCGGCATGTCGGCAGCTTTCGTGCAGGGTTTCACCGAGATGATGCGGGCCAAGAACGAAGGGCTGGACAACGCGCAGCCGCGGACGGCGGACAGCACGACGCCGACAACGTTCCGGCAGTGGTGCGAGGAGTCGCTGAAGACAAAGGCTGAAAAATAATGCGGCTTTAGGCCCGCCAGACGATTTCGCGTTATGCGCGCTTTTATCTGACGGGCCCGTAGTCGCTCAGCTATCGCCGGTTCGCGGCGTCGCTACCGCGCTGCGCCGCCCACGCCAGCGTTGATTGCGTGGGCATATTGATGCACTTGGCTGGTGCCGACGATCTGGTCGAAAATCCATACCCAGCCGCCGACGATGCCGCATTGCTTGTGCCAGCTTTGCATTTGCGCCTGGGTTTGCGCCGGCGTGAGGTAGGGCGGGGCGGATTGCTGGTCGGAGATGCCGGGGAACACCGGCACGCTGCCGAAATTCCAGCCGGAGCAAGGCGAGTTGCCGCCGCCGCCGGCGAAGGTTTGCAGATGGATGCCATCGACCAAGCCGGCGTGCTTGGCGTTGATCTGCGATACCACCGAAATCCAGTAGCTGTTGTTGGTGTAGGGGTTCATCGTGACTTTGTAGCCGAGCTTGCCCAGCATCAGCGCGAATTTCACCGTGGATGGCGCATCGTAGCTGTTTTCGTCGTCGAAATCGATCGCATCGACCGGCAGCGCGGCCTTCACCGCGGCGAAATCCTTGTAGAGGATGCTGTTCGGCCCGGTGCCCTGCGCATCGACCAGCGCCTTGATATCTTCCCAATCGCCGAAATTGGACGAGCCGACGCTGAGCGTGACGCGCTTTACCGTGCCGAGCTTGATTTTCGCGAGTTGCGCGGCGAAGTGCGGGTAGGTGGTGTTGCCGACATAGGCGCCGGCCGACGTCAGCGGGAATTCGCCGTTCAGGTTCAGGTCGCCCGTGCTGTTGACCTCGACGCTCCAGACGATCAGTTCGTTGAATCCGGATGTCTTGAGTTCGCCGACATTCTTTGGGACCTGCTTGTAGATCGGTCCGCCACCCAGGATGCCGGTATATCCTGTCTGCGCGGCGGCCGCGCCGGCGTAGGCGGCAACACCGCACAGCATCAGCGCCGATGCGGTGGTGTTCCAGTTCGCGCGCTTCGATCGTGCCTGCGCGTTCGGCACGCTTGTCGTCTCGGTCATTTACTACCCTTTCGTCGGCGGATGTTTCGCCATGAGCGTGTTGGGCCGTTGCCCGCGTCCGGGTCATGCGCCGGATCGCGGCGGCAACCGCCACTGGGCGGGGTAGCTAGCAGACGGTGGCGTGGCGAGACAGTCCCCAATTCAAGCCGGCAACGGCTTCTGGCCCACGCCGCGTTTCCCGCCTAACACATGATGGGCCTAGGGCACCGCCCCGGCTTTGTTCTACGGGAGTCGCCGTTGACCGATCTCGCCGCCAAAGCTCGCGCCTTCGGCCTGAACGCGGAGGAATACGCGCGCATCCCGGCCATTCTCGGCCGCGACCCGACGCTCACCGAACTCGGCATCTTCTCCGTCATGTGGTCGGAGCATTGCTCCTATAAATCCAGCCGCGTGCATCTGCGCACCCTGCCGACCAATGCGCCGTGGGTGATTCATGGGCCGGGGGAGAATGCCGGCGTGGTGGATATCGGGGACGGGCTGGCCGCGGTGTTCAAGATGGAGAGCCACAACCACCCGAGCTTCATCGAACCGTATCAGGGTGCGGCCACGGGCGTGGGCGGTATCTTGCGCGACGTGTTCACCATGGGCGCACGGCCGGTGGCGAATTTGAATGCGTTGCGTTTCGGGCGGCCGGAGAACCCGATGACGAAACGCATCGTCGATGGCGTGGTGCGCGGCATCGGCGGTTATGGCAATTGCGTGGGCGTGCCGACCGTGGGTGGCGAGATAAATTTTCATGCAGCGTATGACGGCAATCCGCTGGTGAATGCGATGACCGTGGGAATCGCGCCGCGCGACCGCATTTTTCTTTCCGCCGCGGCGGGTGTGGGGAATCCGGTTGTATATGTCGGCTCGAAAACCGGGCGCGACGGCATTCACGGCGCCACAATGGCCTCGGCCGAGTTTTCCGCCGATGCCGAGGCGAAGCGCCCAACCGTGCAAGTGGGCGATCCGTTCACCGAGAAGTTGCTGATCGAAGCGTGCCTGGAACTGATGCAGACCGACGCGATCGTGGCCATTCAGGACATGGGGGCGGCGGGGCTTACCAGCAGTTCGGTTGAAATGGCGGGGCGCGGCGGCGTTGGCATCGACCTCGATCTGGATTTCGTGCCGCAACGCGAGACCGGCATGAGTGCTTACGAGATGATGCTCTCGGAGAGCCAGGAGCGCATGTTGATGGTGCTGCGGCCCGACCGCGCGGCGCTGGCGGAGGCGATCTTCCGCAAATGGGAGCTGGATTTCGCGGTGATCGGCCGGCTTACCGATACCGGCCGCATCACCCTACGCCATCGCGGGCGGGTGGAGGCGGATATCCCGCTCGATCCGTTGGCGGAACAGGCGCCGCTGTACACGCGGGCGTTCACCGATCCGCCAAAGCCGCCGATGCTGGCAACGGTTGCCGATCCGCTGGGTATTGTCCCTGCTCTGGAATTGCTGATTGCCTGCCCCGATCTGTGTTCCCGCGCCTGGGTGTGGGACCAGTACGACAGCACCGTGGGCGGCCAGACCGTGAAGCGGCCCGGGGCGGCGGATGCGGCGATCGTGCGCGTGCCGGGCACGGCGCGGGCGCTGGCGCTCACCACCGATTGCACGCCCCGTTACTGCGCGGCCGATCCGGAAGCCGGCGGTGCGCAGGCGGTGGCCGAGGCCTGGCGCAACATCACGGCCACGGGGGCCAAGCCGCTGGCGGTGACCGACAATTTGAATTTCGGCAATCCGGAAAAGCCCGAGATCATGGGACAGTTCGTGGCCGCGCTGCGCGGCATGGCGGCAGCTTGCCGGGCGCTGGATTTCCCGATCGTCAGCGGCAATGTGAGTTTATATAACGAAACCGCGGGGACCGCGATCCTGCCCACGCCGGCGATCGGTGGCTTGGGCTTGATCGAGGATGCGTCGCTTGCCACCGGAATCGCGCTGAGCGCGGGGCAGACGCTGCTGCTGATCGGCTCGGCCAGCGGGCATCTGGGGCAGTCGCTTTGGCTGCGGGAGATTGCCGGCTGCGAGGCAGGGCCGCCGCCGCCGGTGGATCTGGGTGCCGAGCGGCGGCATGGCGATTTCGTGCGCGCGGCCATCCTGGGCGGTGCAGTGGCGGCCTGCCACGACGTGTCCGATGGCGGGCTGCTGGTGGCAATCGCGGAGATGGCCATGGCGGGCGGCGTAGGCGTGGCGCTGCTGCCGGGGCCGGACGAACTGCCGCCACACGCCTGGTGGTTCGGCGAGGAACAGGCGCGCTATGTGCTGGCGACGGCCGAGCCCGAGGCCGTTCTGGCGCAGGCGGCGGCGGACGGCGTGCCGGCGCGCCGGCTGGGCCGCGGCGAGGGCCGCGATTTGACACTGCCGGACGGCACAACCATATCGCTGGGCAAGCTGCTGGAAGCGCATGGCCGGTTTTTTCCGGCCTGGATGGATTGAGGGTTCAGCCCATGGCGATGCAGGCCGGCGAAATCGAATCCCTGATCCGGGCAGCGCTGCCCGATGCCAGCGTTACCGTGGAAGATCTGGCTGGGGATGGCGATCATTACGCGGCCACCGTGATCAGCGAATCTTTTCGCGGTATGACGCGCGTGAAGCAGCACCAGTTGGTTTTTCAGGCGCTGGGCGGCCGCATGGGCGGCACGCTGCACGCGCTGGCCCTGCAAACCGCCGCCCCCGGCACGGAGAAAGCATGAGCGACGCACCGATCGAAGACCGCATCCGTAAAGAGATCGCCGGCAATGCGGTGATGCTGTACATGAAGGGCACGGCGATGTTCCCGCAATGCGGCTTTTCCGCGCGCGTGGTGCAGATCCTGAACCATGTCGGCGTGCCGTTCGCCACCGCCAATGTGCTGGACGATCCGGAACTGCGCGATGGCATCAAGCAATTCTCGAACTGGCCCACCGTGCCGCAGCTGTATGTGAACGGCGAGTTCGTCGGCGGCTGCGACATCGTAACGGAGATGTTCCAGTCGGGCGAGCTGGCGCCGCTGCTGAAGCAAGCCGCCCCGGCGGCCTAACCGCCCGATCAGCACGGCCCATAGCACGTCGCGGCACTCGCCCGCACCACCATCAGCGCCGCCATCGTGTAGCTCATGGCCCCCCTCCCCCGTTGCCGGCCGCGATGTTATCCAATCTCACATGAGTCGCGGCTACCACCATGGCAATTTGCGCGAGGCGCTGATGCAGCAGGCGTTGGCGCTGATCGCGGAGCGCGGGCCAGGCGGGTTTACGCTGGCGGAGGTGGCGCGCGCGGCGGGGGTGAGCGGCGCCGCGCCGTACCGGCATTTTCCGCACCGCAATGCGCTGGTGGCGGAGATCGGGCGGCAGGGGTTCGAGCGCTTCGCCGCCGAGCTGCGCGCCGCGTGGAACGAAGGCCGGCCGAACCCGGCCCGGGCCATCGAGAATGCCGGGCGCGCCTACCTGGCCTTCGCGCGGCGCGAGCCGGCTTCCTACGCGGCCATGTTCGAGCCGGGTTTTCCGCTGGAGAGCGAGCCAGGGCTGCTCGCGGCCTCGGAACGCGCGTTCGCCGTGCTGCGCGAGGCGGCCGAACTGGCGATAAGCGGCCTGCCGGAGCGCGGCCGGCCGCCCGCGGGCATGGTGGCGCTGCATCTATGGAGCTTCGCGCATGGTGTCGCGGCGCTGTTCATCGGCGGACCCAGCGGCGCCCGCCGGCGGCTGCCGATGACGCCCGAGGAGCTGCTGGAAGCCGGGCTGCTGCTGTATCTGCAATCGCTCACGCCCGGTTCTTGACAAGGCGCGGCGGCGGAACCATCAATGTAAATGTGTTTCACATTCACACGCGGAGGCCGGACGTGGCGATCGCCGAAAAACTGGATGAGTATGGCAAGGGAGCCTGGATCGGCCTGATCCTGCTTGGCTTCTGGGTGGCGTGGCCGGTCGGCTTGGCGCTGCTGATTTATGTGGCGTGCAGCGGCCGGATGCGGGCCTGGAAGATGCAGGGTCGCGGCCAATGGCATTACGCCCGCCATCGCAGCGGCGGCGGCTGCGGCTGGGGTGGCTGGGGCTCGCACGAGTCGCGTTCCTCCGGCAATGCGGCGTTCGACGAATATCGCGCCGAGACGCTGCGGCGGCTGGAGGAGGAACAGAAGGAATTCGTGGAGTATCTGGATCGGCTGCGCGCCGCGAAGGACAAGCAGGAATTCGATCAGTTCATGTCCGAGCGCCGCAATCGCCAGACGCCGGACACCACGGCCGCCTGAAAGCGGCTTGCAACAAGGAAAATCCAGGGGCCGAAAGCCCCTGGATTTTTTTTGCGTTACGCGAGTTTCAGGTTGGCAGCGGCGGCTTTGCCGCGCTCCATCACCACATCATACGAAACCGCCTGCCCATCGTTCAGGCCTCTCAGACCCGCGGCCTGCACAGCCGTGATGTGCACGAAAACATCGGGTCCGCCGCCCTGCGGGGCGATGAAGCCGAAGCCTTTCGTTGCGTTGAACCATTTCACAGTACCGGTAGCCATCGGGTAGCACTCTCCATTAACCGGCGGGGTATGGAGCAAGCGCGGCCGCGCCACAAGAGCCGCCGACGCACCGGGCGGACTCACCAACATGTGCTGTGCCCGGCGCACAACGGCCGGCGCGCCGGCGCCGTTCTGCCGCGGACCTCGGAAGGAACGCCGCATGAGCCAGCAAGAACCCACGCTTTCCCGCCGCTCGATCGTGGGTGCCACCCTTGCCGCCGCGGCCGCCGCGGGGCCGGCGGCGGCGCAAGGCGGCGCGGATACGACCACCCAAGCCACGGCGCAGCCGTTGCAGAACCCGGATACGAAATACCCGCGTCCGCCCTATAAACAGCAGAGCCAGCCCTGGCCGGGATTGGCGAGCAAGATGCAGCCGCCGCCGGATCATGGCGAGCGCAGCTACAAGGGATCGGGCCGGTTGCTGGGCCGCAAGGCACTGATCACCGGCGGCGACAGCGGCATGGGGCGGGCGGCCGCCATCGCCTATGCGCGTGAGGGCGCGGACGTTGCCATCAACTACTATCCCACCGAGGAGCCCGACGCGCGCGAGGTGATCGGCTACATCCAGCAGGCGGGCCGCAAGGGCGTGCCGATCCCGGGCAATTTGATGGAGGAGGCGTTCTGCCAGCAGCTGGTGGCGCAGGCGCTGCAGCAACTGGGCGGTCTGGATATCGTGGTGTGCAACGCCGGGCGGCAGCAGCAATGCGCTTCCATCCTGGACCTGACGACGGAAGCGTTCGACGCGACGATGAAGACGAACATCTACGCGCCGTTCTGGATCATCAAAGCGGCGCTGCCGCATCTGCAGCCCGGCTCGGTGATTATCGGCACGACATCCGAACAGGCTTACGATCCAGCGGAGAACCTATACGATTACGCGCAGACCAAGGCAGCGACGATGAATTATGTGAAGTCGCTGGCGAAACAGCTAGGCCCAAAAGGCATCCGCGTGAACGGCGTGGCGCCTGGCCCGATCTGGACGCCGTTGCAGGTTTCGGGCGGGGCCACGATGGAGCATCTGGAAAATTTCGGCGCCAAATATCCGATAGGCCGGGCCGGCCAGCCGGCGGAGCTGGCTTCCATCTACGTGCAACTGGCGGCCGAGGACGCCAGTTACACCACCGGAAACATCTACGGCGCGGGCGGGGGTAAGGGGCAGCCCTGAAACCGGTCGTCGGCCTTAGGTGTTGAGAACGCGACGGGGAAGTTGAAGACCGGCGGCCGGCGGCTTAGGAAAGCGCCTGCCGCAGGTCTTGCACGAGATCGTCCGGGTGCTCGATGCCGATGGAGATACGAACGAGATTCGGTAGCAAACCGAATTTTTGCTTGCGGGCTTCCGGCACGGCGATGTGCGTCATGCCGGCGGGGTGGGAAGCCAGGCTTTCCGTGCCGCCGAGCGAAACGGCGAGCTTGATCAGCCGCAGTTTGTCGAGGAAGCGGAACGCTTCGGCCTCGCCGCCGCGCACATAGACGCTGATGGTGCTGCCGGCGCCATGGCATTGGCGCTTGAAGATTTCGGCTTGCGGCGAGCCGCGGCGCAGATGGCCGAGATAGCCCACGCGTTCCACGGCTTCGTGGCCGGCGAGGAAATCCGCGACCACGGCTGCATTTTCCCCGGCGCGCGACATGCGCAGTTCCAGCGTTTCCAGGCTGCGCATCAGCAGCCAACCGGTGTGCGGGTCGCTCATGGTGCCGAGCGCGCTGCGCATCGAGCGGATGGGTTTCAGCGCCGCCTTCGATCCCAGCACGGCGCCGGCGACGAGATCGCTGTGGCCGCCAACATATTTCGTGAGCGAATAGAGCGCGAGATCGGCACCCTGTTCCAGCGGCCGTTGCCAGAGCGGGCCGAGGAACGTGTTATCGACCATCACCGGTGGCGCGCCGCCGGGCTGATCGGCGCAGCTTTGCGCCAGGGTTTTCATGTACGCGATGTCGATCAGGTCGTTGGTGGGGTTGGCCGGGGTTTCGATCAGGATCGCGGCGATTCGGCCCATTGCCCGCGCTTCGGCGAGCCGCGCCTGGATCTCGGCGGGCGCGGAATTGCCGGCAAATTCGACGCCCTGGATGCCGAATTGCGGCAGCACGCGCATCAGCAGCGTTTCGGTGCCGCCGTAGATCGGCGCGTTGTAGAACACCACGTCGCCAGGCCGCGCCACGCTCAGCAGGCTGGTGGCGATCGCTGCCATGCCGCTGGCGAACACCAGTGCGGATTCCGCACCTTCCCATACCGTGAGGCGGTCTTCGAGGATTTCGAGATCGGGGTTGTTGAAACGCGAGTAGATCAATCCAGGCTGCTCGCCTTCGCGCGGTTCGCGCAAGCCGGCCATCAGCTCGAAGAAATCCTTGCCGTGCTGCGCCGAGCGGAACACGAAGGTGGAGGTTTGAAAGATCGGCACCTTCACCGAGCCTTCGGATAGCGCCGGATCGTAGCCGAAACCCATCATCAGGGTTTCCGGATGCAACGTGTGGCCGGCGAGTTCGCGGCGGTGGTGGTTCATTTTGGGAATTCCCCCTGGGAACGCATCCCGCTCCATAGCACTTCCGGCTCCGCGCCACTCTCAAGCGAAACCGGCCAACGCGCGTGGGCGGTAAGGCGCTTCCAGCCGCGCTGCTTCCTCTTCCGTAAGCTGCAGCGACAGGGCCGCGATTGCCGCTTCCAGATGCCCCGGCTTGCTTGCCCCGACGATGGGTGCCGTTACGCCAGGGCGGCGCAGCAGCCAGGCGAGGGCTACCGACGCCATGGCCACGCCGCGCGCAGCGGCCGTTTCGGCCACCGCGCCGAGGATGGCCCGGTCGGCATCTTCCGCGCCGCGGTAGAGCGTGCGGCCGAACCGGTCGGTTGCGGCGCGCTGCGTGGACGCCTCGGCCGCCGGCCGCGCCAGACGGCCGCGCGCCAGCGGGCTCCAGGGGATCACGCCCACGCCCTCGGCCGCGCACAGCCCCATCATCTCCCGCTCCTCCTCGCGATAGAGCAGGTTATAATGGTTCTGCATAGAAACAAACCGCGTCCAGCCGTGCAGGCGCGACAGATACAGCGCGCGGCAGAACTGCCACGCATGCATCGAGGATGCACCGATATAGCGCACCTTGCCGGCCCGCACCACGTCGTGCAGCGCCTCCAGCGTCTCTTCGATAGGTGTTTCGGGATCGTAGCGGTGGATCTGGTAGAGATCGATGTAGTCCGTGCCAAGCCGGCTCAGGCTGGCGTCAATTTCGGCGAAAATCGCCTTGCGCGAAAGACCGCTGCCATTGGCATCCTTGCGCATGGCGCCATGCACCTTGGTCGCCACGACGATTTCCTCGCGCCGCGCCATATCGCGTAGGGCACGGCCGAGGATCTCCTCGCTCGAACCGGCGGAGTAGACGTTGGCAGTGTCGAAGAAATTGATGCCGGCTTCGAGCGCCTGCTGGATGAATTGGCGAGATTCGCTCTCCGGCAGCGTCCATTCATGCGTGCCGCGGCCCGGTTCGCCGTATGTCATGCAACCCAGGCACAACCGCGAAACCTTCAGCCCTGTCGCACCCAGACGAACATATTCCATGCGCCACCTCTTTCAAACTTGCTCAAGCTTGCGTTTCCGTGCCGTAAATCCGTACGGCCGGGCCGGAAAGAGCCTTGCCGAAAACGGGAGATACGCCATGATCTTGCAACTCACGCGACAGGGCGCGGCCGCATTTGCCGTGTGCCTCGCCACGCCTTGCCTCGCCACCAATGTGCTGCAGGTGGGCAGCTACAAGGGTATCGCCGGTGGCTACACCTCCATCCAGCAAGCGGTGAACGCCGCGCGGCCCGGCGACTGGATTCTGGTCGGGCCGGGCGATTACCATGAGAACGCAACGCCGAACGCCGGCGTTTATATCACGACGCAAAACCTGCATCTCCGCGGCATGGATCGCAATGCGGTGATCGTGGATGGCACGGTGCCCGGCGCCGCCGCGTGCAGCGCGCGCGCCGCCGATCAGATGGCATCGCCCGCGGGAGGCCGCAACGGCATCCTTGTGAGCAAGACGCCCGGCGTATGGATCGAGAACCTAACCGCCTGCAACTATCTTTCCGATGCCTCTGGCGCCGGCGGCAACGAAATCTGGTGGAACGGCGGCGACGGCAGCGGCGTGATCGGGCTTTCCACGTGGTGGGGCAGCTATCTTACCGCGAGTTCCACGGTGGCGGGCACGGCGCAGGGCCAGTTGCCGCAATACGGGATCTTCATCAGCAACGCGAACGGCCCGGGCCAGGTAAGCTGGTCATACGCAAGCAACATGGCGGATTCCGCTTACTACATCGGCGCCTGCCGCGACTGCAACGGCGTGCTGACGCACGATATCGCGGAATGGAGCGCGCTGGGTTATTCCGGCACCAATGCGGGTGGCCATTTGCGGCTGGAATATTCGGAATGGAAGCGCAACCGGGTGGGCATCGTGCCGAGTTCGCTGGCCAACGACGATCCGCCAAGCCCGCAGGACGGCTCCTGCCCGAACGACACCGCGGCTTCCTGCACGCTGATCCAGAATAACTGGGTGCACGACAACAACAACCCGAACACGCCATACTCGCTCGGCGCGTTCGGGCCGCCGGTGGGCACCGGCATCGAGATCACCGGCGGCCGCAACGACACGGTGCGCAACAATGTCATCGAGCGCAACGGCGCCTGGGGCGTTCTGGTGAACGACTACCCCGACCTGACAGCGCCGGGGGTGGCCACCTACTGCCAGGGCGGCATCATCGATTTCAGCGTGCCGCCGCCCTACAACCAGCTCATTGGCAACACCATTCCGTGCTATTTCTATGCGTTCGGCAACCGGGTGCGGGGCAATTTTCTCCGCGGCAACGGGTTTTTCGGCAATGCGACGAACGGCGACCTGGCCAACCTGGCGCTGCCGCAGAGCGTGAACAATTGCTGGGCCGACAACCGGGATGCGGTAACCGGCGTGCCGAGTTCCTCGCCCGGCGCCCTGCAACGGAAGACGGTGGCCGGGGTGTGCGGCCGGGCGTGGCATCCAGACAGCACGAAGCTGCTGACGCTGTTCGCGCAGGTGCTGTGCGATTCGATGGGCCCGAATTCGCCGTTCTGCATGGGCGGGCCGGGATATCCGCAGACCACGAAAGTGCGGGTTATACCGATACCGCAACTGCCGGGCATGGCCGACCCCTGCGCGGGCGTGCCGGCCAATAGCTGGTGCCCGGTCAAGCGGGACTGAACTTCGCGCAGGATGGGCCGGGCCGGGGCAGCGGTTTCTTGACGCCCCGTGCCGGCGCCCCTATACACCGCGCCCTGCCCGGACCGATGCCAAGGCCCGGCGCCCGGAGTTTGTCCCGTGAAGCGCACCTATCAACCGTCCAAACTCGTCCGCAAGCGCCGGCACGGCTTTCGCGCGCGCATGGCGACAGTCGGCGGCCGCAAGGTGCTGGCCAACCGCCGCGCGAAAGGCCGCAAGCGCCTCTCGGCCTGAGCCGCCCGCGCGCCCTGCCGGCCGCGATCTGCGCGTGAACCCGCTTCTCCGCCCGGGCCGCCTTACCCGCCGCGCCGAGTTTTTGCGCGCCGCGAGCCAGGGCCGCAAAGCGCCGATGCCTGGACTGCTGCTGCAGGCGCTGGATCGCGGCGATGCGGCACCCGTGCGCCTGGGCTTCACGGCCACGAAGAAACTGGGCAATGCCGTGGTGCGCAACCGCACGAAGCGGCGCCTGCGGGAAGCCGCCCGGTTGGTGCTGCGCGAAAGCCCGCTGCAAGGCGCCGATCTGGTGCTGGTGGGCCGGGTCGGCACGGCGGGGCGACCGTTCGCGCTGCTGCTGAGCGATCTGCGCCAGACGCTTTCCCGCGCCCTGCCCGGCCGCTTCACGTGAATTCTGCCGCCGCGCTCGCCGCGCTCGTGCGGCTGTATCAGCTTGCGCTGCGCCCCGTGCTGGGGCGGAATTGCCGCTTCCATCCAAGCTGTAGCGACTACGCCATCGAGGCACTGCGCGCACACGGCACCGCGCGCGGCGTATCTCTGGCGGCGCAGCGCGTGTTGCGCTGCAACCCCTGGGGGGCGCACGGGCACGATCCCGTGCCGCCCGCCCGCCGCCCGGAACAGGCCTGAAACGCGATGGACCAACGACGCCTGCTGCTGTTCATCGCCATCTCGGTGGCGATCTTCGCGCTGTTCCAATTCGTGTTTCCGCCGCCGCCGCGGCCGGCGCATCCGGCCAATACGCCGGTTGCCGCCAATGTTTCGGCGCAGCCGCCGCAAGCCCGGCCGGAGGGGGATTCCGAGGCGCTGCCGACCACGGGGCCGCGACTGGCCATCGAGGCGCCCAATCTGGTGGGCAGCATGAGCCTGACCGGCGCGCGGCTGGATGATCTGCGGTTACGCGATTTCCACGAGACGGTCGACCGCAACTCGCCGCTGGTTCGGCTGCTGGAACGGCCCGACGAGAAGCAGCCGAGCTACCTGCAATTCGGCTGGCTGGGCCCCGATGGCGTGAAGCTGCCGGACGATCGCACCCAATGGCATGCGAGCGCCGGCACGCTGCGCGCGGGCGAGCCCGTTGCGCTCACGTGGGACAATGGCGCCGGTCTCAGTTTCCGCATCGATCTCGCGATCGACAAGCAATATCTGTTCAACATCACGCAGAGCGTGCACAATGCGGGAACGGCGCCGGTGCAGCTATGGCCCTGGCAGCGCGTGCGCCGCGATTACGCGCCGCTGACGAGCGGCTATGGCGTCCTGTTCGAAGGCCTGATCGGCGCGGTGGACAACCGCATCAAGGAAATGGGCTATCCCGGCACGAAATCGGCCGCCGAGAAGCACGACGGCACGGCTTTCGAGCAGCAGGACCAAGGCGGCTGGGCCGGGTTCACCGACAAATACTGGCTCACGGCGCTGATCCCGGATCAGCAGGCGCAGGTGAAGACGAGCTGGGCGCACACCACGCATGACGGCAACGACCGCTATCAGATCAGCTACGTCACCGCCTCGCCGCAAACGGTGGCGCCTGGCGGTGACGCTTCGTTCGGATCCCGCGATTTCGTCGGTGCGAAGGAAGTGCATCTGCTGGATCGCTACGAGAGCCGGCAGCATATTCCGTTGCTGAGCTATGCGGTGGATTGGGGCTGGTTCTTCTTCCTGACCAAGCCGTTCTTTTATGCCATCGACTTCATCTACTCGCTCACCGGAAATTTCGGCGTGGCGATCCTGATCTTCACGGTGTTCGTAAAGCTGGCTTTCTATCCGCTGGCCGCGACGAGCTATCGTTCGATGGGCAAGATGCGGCTGCTGGCGCCGAAAATTCAGGCGGCGCGCGAACGCTTCAAGGACGATCCGGCGCGCCAGCAGCAGGCGATGATGGAGGTGTACAAGCAGGAAGGCGTGAGCCCCATGGCGCAGGCCGGCGGCTGCCTGCCGCTGGTGATCCAAATTCCGGTATTCTTCTCGCTCTACAAGGTGATTTTGGTGACGATCGAAATGCGGCACGCGCCGTTTTTCGGCTGGATCCACGATCTTTCGGCGACCGACCCGACCAACGTGTTCAATCTGTTCGGGTTGCTGCCGTTCGACCCTTCCGCGATCTCCTCCACGCTGCATCTGGGCATCTGGCCGCTGATCCTGGGGGCGACGATGTTCTTCCAGCAGCGGCTGAACCCGCCGCCGCCCGACCCCACGCAGGCGCGCATTTTCCAGTTCATGCCGATCGTGTTCACCTTCATGATGGGGCGGTTCCCCGCTGGGCTCGTGATCTACTGGAGCTGGAACAACACGCTGACGATCGCGCAGCAATGGTATATCCAGCGCAACGCGAAGCTCACCGGGCCGGCAACTTCTACGCGCGCCAAAGCGAAAGCGTGAGCGCGACGCAGACGGAGTTCACGCCGGAGCAGATCGAGGCCGGGCGCATTATGTTTGCGGGCGAATGCCGCTTTGTGCATGCAGCGCAAAATTTGCGGCAGTTACCACCGCCGCAGGGGCCAGAAATTGCATTCGCCGGGCGCAGCAATGTGGGCAAATCCTCGCTGGTGAACGCGCTGGCGGGCCATCGCGCGCTGGCCCGCGCCTCCAACACGCCCGGCCGCACGCGGCAGTTGAATTTCTTTGCGCTAGCGGACCGGCTGATGCTCGTGGACATGCCGGGCTACGGCTATGCGCAGGCCGGCCGCGCGGTGAAGCGGGACTGGCAGGGATTGATGTTCGATTATTTGCGCGGCCGGCCCGATCTGCGACGGGTGTTGCTGCTGCTGGACAGCCGCATCGAGCTGAAGGAATCCGATGGCGCGGTGATGGATTTGCTGGATCGCGCGGCGGTGAATTTTCAGCTCGTGTTGACGAAAACCGATGCGGTGAAACCGGCAGCACTCGCCAGCAAAGTTGCAGAGATCGGGGCGCTGGCGCGCAAGCATGCGGCGGCGCATCCGAATGTACTGGCCACCAGCGCCGAAACCGGCGCGGGCCTAGAGGAGTTGCGGGCCGAGTTGGCGGCGTTGGTGGCGGTTTAGCCGGCCGGCCAGACAATAACGGCCAGAGTAGCGGGAGAGGGCCGGAAGCCCCCTCCCCTTGTCCGATTTAAGCGGCCTTCGCGATCCGCTGCGCGGCGTCTTGCGCGCGGGCGGTGAGCGGCGCCACAGCCTGCTCGGTCACCTTCAAGTAGTCGTGCACAAGCTTGCTGCCCTCGGTGAGCGAGCGGCTGGTCATGCTGCGCGCCAGTTCGGTCTGCAGCCGCACGATTTCGGTCAGCGAGCGCGTGGTCATCAGCGTGCGCAGGGTGGAGACGGTCTCCTCCATCTGCTCGCGGTTCACGGCAGCGGCGTGCGTCACCAGATTCTGCAGGCCTTCGCCGTAGATCTTGCCGGCCTCGACCAGCGTCTCCAGCGTGCCGCGCTGGAAATCATAGACTTCGCGGGCGGTCTCACCGGCTTTGTTGAGGCCGTCGCTGAGCTTGTTCTGCATCTCGCCCATCGTGCCGCTGATTTTTTCCTGCGCAGCGTTCATCGCGGAGCGGGTGGTTTCGGCGGCCTGGCTGGCGGCATTGGTGGTGGCTTCCACAGCCGCCTTGAAGGGGCGGACGGTCTCGGGCTTCCTGGTATCGGCGTCGCTCATGTTTGCCTCCATGTTGCAGTGCAGTATGGCGGCAGATAAGAGGCCGCGGCACCGGAAGCAAGACATTTCGTGTTGCACTGCACAAAAAGTCGCCGGGGCGGGCGCAAAGCGCTGAAAACACGGTGTTTTATGGAGCATGTCGCGGCGGGGACGCAATCTGCTAGGTTTTCCCGCAGGCAGGGAGGCAAGCATGGACCAGAACGTGACGAACAGCACCGAGATCGAGCGGGCCATCCGGGTGGATCTCGCGGCCGCCTACCGGCTCGTGGCGCTCCAAGGCTGGGACGATCTGGTGTTCACGCACATTTCGGCGCGCATCCCGGGGCCTGAGCACCATTTTCTCATCAACCCCTATGGCATGATGTTCGAGGAGATCACGGCCAGCTCGCTAGTGAAGATCGGCATGGATGGGCATCCGGTGGGCAGCAGCGCCTATCCCGTGAACCCGGCCGGTTTCACGATCCATTCCGCGGTGCACGAAGCGCGCGAGGATGCGGGGTGCGTGATGCACCTGCACACGCCGGACGGCACGGCGGTGGCGACGAGCCGCGAGGGCTTGCAGCCGCTGAACCAGACCGCGCAGCTCGTGATCCACGACCTTGCGTATCACGATTACGAGGGCGTGGCGCTGGACCATGACGAGCGGCCGCGGCTGCAGGCGGATCTGGGCACGAAGAATTTGATGCTGTTGCGCAATCATGGCACGCTGACGGTGGGCAGGAGCTGCGCCGAGGCATTTCTGCGCATGTATTTCCTGGAACGCGCCTGCACGATGCAGGTGCGGACCCGCATCTTGGGGCACGACGACTATCCCACCGCGCCGACGGTGATCGAGAAGAACGCAGCGCTTGCCGCATCCGGCGGCACGAATGCGGTGGCGAACCACCTGGTTTGGCCGGCACTGCTGCGTAAGCTGGACCGGATCGATCCAGCTTTCCGAAAGTGATTCAGGAAGGCAGCTCGGCCACGCCTTCGGCATAGAGCACGGCCGTGCCGGCCATCTTCACGCGGTCGCTTGCCAAGCGGCAGCGCATCCGGCCGCCCCTCGCACTCGCCTGGTGGCAGGAAAGTTCCAAGCGGCCGAGTTTTTCCGCCCAGTAGGGCACGATCTGGGTGTGCAGCGACCCGGTAACGGGATCTTCGTCAATGCCGTAACCGGGCGCGAAATAGCGGCTGGTGACATCGGCATTGTCGCCGCCCGAAGCGGTGACGATCAGGCTGCCTCCGGCTTCACGGATCGCCGCAAGATCAGGCCGCAGCTCGCGCACCGCGTCGGCGCTGGCCAGAACGGCGATCGGATCGGCGGATTGCAGCATGGCGAGCGGCGGCCGGCCGATGGCGCGAACCAGTTCCGGTATCGGTTCGATTTCATGCCATGCGCGCGCGGGAAAATCCAGCTCGATTTTCGCGCCACGCACATCGGCCCGCAACTCGCCCGAGAGCGTGAGAAAGCGGAACGGCGGGGCATGGCCGAGCTTTGCCAGCACGAAAGCGGTGGCGAGCGTGGCATGGCCGCAGAGCTCCACCTCCACGGTGGGCGTGAACCAGCGCAGCCGCCAGCAATCGCCTTCGGGAACGGCAAAGGCGGTTTCGCTGAGCTGGTGCTCGGCCGCGATGCGCTGCATCAACGTATCCGGCAACGGCGTTTCAGGCAGCATGACGCAGGCCGGGTTGCCGCGGAACACCTGATCCGCAAACGCATCGACATGCCAGAAGCGCTGCTTCAACTTCCTCCTCCCACCGACACCGCGTGTTGCAGCGGCCCGTGTCCGGCACCGAGGCCCGGCGCCGCCGCGATCGCCGCGTAGACATAGGCGCGCGCTCGCGTCACCGCATCCCGAAGCGTCCGTCCCTGCGCCAAGCCGGTGGCGATCGCACTCGCCAGCGTGCAGCCGGTGCCGTGCGTGTGGCGGGTTTCAATGCGCGGAGACACGAACACCACCACGCCCTCGGCGGTGGCGAGAAAATCGGTAATCCCAGCCCCGGGCAAGTGGCCTCCCTTGAGCAGCACCGCCTTGGGGCCGAGCTTCAGCAGCTTCACGGCCGCCTCGCGCTGCTGCGCGATGCTGCGAATGCGGCGGCCCAGCAGCAGCTCCGCTTCGGGGATGTTGGGCGTAAGCACGGTGGCGAGCTTGACCAGCTTCGTCTTGACAAGGCCGGTTGCATCCGGATTGAGCAATGGATCGCCGCTTGTGGCAACCATCACGGGATCGACCACCACAGGCTTTTCCGTCCCTGCGATCAATTCGGCCACCGTCTCCACCACGGCCGGCTCCCCAAGCATGCCGGTCTTGATCGCATCGGCGCCGATATCGTCGAAAACCATGCGGAACTGATGGTTTACGAGTTCAGGGGGCATTCCGCATACAACACGCACAGTTTGCGTATCCTGCGCGGTGACCGACGTGATCACCGTGGTGGCATAACCGCCCAGCGCCATAACGGTTTTCACGTCGGCCTGGATGCCGGCACCGGCGCCGGAGTCCGATCCGCCAATCACCAGCACACGCGGGATGGGCACCGCTTGCGTCAGGCAACTCTCGCCATTTCGCCGCCGGCCACCTGCTCGATGCGCGAAACCAGCGATTGCACCACATCCGCCACCATGGCCCGGTCCTCGCCTTCGGCCATGACGCGGATCAGCGGTTCGGTGCCGGAAGGGCGCAACAGCAGTCGGCCGGTGCCCGCGAGCCGCGCCTCGGCTGCGCGCTGCGCTTCCAGCACCGCCGGATGCGTGAGCGGGGACGCACCGGCATAGCGCACGTTGCGCAGCAATTGCGGTAACGGTTCGAACCGGCGGCACACCTCGCTGGCCGGACGTTCCTCCGCAATCAGGGTGGCCAGCACCTGCAACGCCGCAACCACGCCATCGCCGGTGGTGGCGAAATCGGAAAGAATCATGTGGCCGGATTGCTCGCCGCCGACATTCATGCCGGTCTCGCGCATGGCCTCCACAACATAGCGGTCGCCGACGCGCGTGCGGTGCAGATGCAGGTTTTCCGCCGCGAGAAACCGTTCCAGCCCCAGATTGGACATCACGGTGGCCACCACGCCGCCGCCGCGCAGCCGCCCATCGCGCGCCCAGCTCTGGGCAATCAGCGCCAACACCTGATCGCCATCGATGAGCTGGCCGCGCTCGTCGGACAGCAGCACGCGATCGGCATCGCCATCCAGCGCCATGCCCAGATCGGCGCCATGCGCCAGAACCTCGCCGCACAGATTCGCCGGCTCCGTGCTGCCGCAATCGCGGTTGATGTTGTATCCGTCAGGCGAGACGCCCACCGCAATCACCTCGGCGCCAAGCTCGCGTAGCACCGTGGGCGCGACGCGATACGCGGCACCATGCGCGCAATCGATCACCACACGCAGCCCATCCAGCGTGGTGCCGCGCGGGAAACTCGCCTTTGCGTTCTCGATATATCGGCCCGCCGCGTGTTCCAGCCGGCGCGCCCGGCCAAGTTTCGCGGGCTCGGCCAAGCGCGCGGAAAGATCGCTCGCCATCAGCGCTTCGATCTCCGCCTCGGTTTCGTCGGAGAGCTTGAAGCCGTCCGGGCCAAACAGTTTTATGCCGTTGTCCTCGAATGGATTGTGGCTCGCCGATATCATTACGCCCAGATCGGCACGCATCGAGCGCGTGAGCATCGCAATCGCGGGCGTGGGAAGCGGACCGAGCAATTGCACATCCATGCCGGCGCTGATGAAGCCCGCGGTCAGCGCGGGCTCGATCATGTAGCCGGAGAGCCGCGTATCCTTGCCGATGAGCACCTGATGCCGGTGGTCGCCGCGCACGAACAGCAGGCCGGCAGCCTGGCCCAGCCGCAACGCGGTGTCGGGGGACATGGGATCGGTGTTGGCGCGGCCGCGGATGCCGTCGGTGCCGAAGAGTTTTCTCGCCATGCTTGCCCCAAAAAATCGAGGCTAGGGGGCTCCGCCCCTAGAACCCCGCTGGGGCCGGCGGCCCCAGACCCCCTCTACTTAGGACCGCACGATAGAGTCTGCCAAACCCTGAGCGCCTGCACGGTTTCGGCGACGTCGTGCACGCGAAGGATGCTAGCGCCTTGCGACAGCGCCCACAACGCGGCCGCGATCGAGCCCGGCCCGCGCCGCGCGGCATCCGGCTCCCCACCACAGCGGCCGATGAAGGATTTGCGCGACACGCCGACCAGGATCGGCAGCCCAAAATCCTGAAACTCACCAAGCCGCCGCAACAGCTCCAGATTCTGCTCGGCGGTTTTCGCAAAGCCGATGCCGGGATCGATGATGATGTTCTCCCGCCGCACCCCGGCCCGCCCCGCGGCCTCAATCCGCGTGCCAAGCTCGCCTTTCACCTCGGCTACCAGGTCGCCATACTGCGTCAGCGCAGCCATGGTCTGCGGCGTGCCGCGGCTGTGCATGATCACCACGCGGCAGCCGCGGCGCGCCACAAGCGGAGCCGCCGCCGGATCGTATGTGAGCCCGGAAACATCGTTGACGATGCCAGCGCCCGCATCCAGCGCGGCTTCCATCGTACTGGCATTGCGCGTGTCGACGGAAATGGGAATGCCGCTGGCGGCCAAATCCCGGATCAATGGCAGCACGCGCGTTTGTTCGACCAGCGGGTCGGTTGTCTCCGCCCCGGGGCGCGTGCTCTCGCCGCCGACATCCAACCAGTCTGCGCCCGACCGGATGAAAGCCCACCCGCGCGCTGCCGATGTGGAACCATCGCCGGAAAAACTGTCGAGCGAAACATTCAGAATCGCGAGAACAAGCGGCTTCGGAGGCACGATCGCCCACTGTCTCCCTGAACCGAAGATAGTGCCGAACGAAGTATCAGACGGCGGTGAACACAATCGTCGTGCCGCTAGCTTCCCTGAACACCTGCACCGCTTACAATACCTAGCCTGCCGCGGGCGCCGGCCCCAATCCAGGCGGCAACGGCGAAGGCTTCGACGTGCTCGGAACGCTCGGCCGGCGCGTCTCGGCGACCGGCTCATCCACGACCTTCTTGATCACCGGCTCACCGCGCAACACTTGGCGGATTTCGTCGCCGCTCAGCGTTTCGTATTCCAGCAGCCCGCGCGCCAGCCGGTGCAGCTCCTCGATATTCTCCGAGAGGATGCGCCTCGCCTTTTGATACGCCGTGTCGATGATCGACTTGATCTCGCGGTCGATCTCCTGTGCTGTGCTTTCCGAAACGTTCTTGTTCTGCGTCACCGAATGACCCAGGAACACTTCCTGGCTGTTATCGCCGTAGGCGATCATGCCGAGCCTGTCGCTCATGCCCCATTCGGTGATCATGCGGCGCGCCTGGTCGGTGGCCATCTTGATGTCGCCGGCCGCACCGTTGCTCACGTTGTCGGCGCCGAAGATAATTTCCTCTGCCGCGCGTCCGCCCATCGCCAGCGTCAGTTCCGATAGCAGCTTGCTCTTGCTCTTCGAATACCGGTCACCCTCCGGCAGGCTCATCACCATACCCAGCGCCCGGCCGCGCGGAATGATGGTGGCCTTGTGCACCGGATCGCATAACGGCTCGTGCATGGCGCAGAGAGCATGGCCGCCTTCGTGATAGGCGGTCATCCGCTTTTCCTCGTCGCTCATCACCAGGCTGCGACGCTCCGCGCCCATCATCACCTTGTCCTTGGCGTGCTCGAACTCACCCATGGCCACGGTGCGCTTGGAAAGCCTAGCCGCCAGCAGCGCTGCCTCATTCACCAAGTTCGCCAGATCTGCGCCCGAGAAGCCCGGCGTGCCACGCGCGATGGTTTTCGGATCCACGTCGCTCGCCAGCGGAACTTTCCGCATGTGCACGCGCAGGATCTTCTCGCGCCCGTTCACGTCAGGATTCGGCACCACCACCTGGCGATCGAACCGCCCCGGCCGCAGCAGGGCGGGATCGAGCACGTCCGGCCGGTTCGTTGCCGCAATGAGAATGACGCCCTCATTGCTTTCGAACCCGTCCATTTCCACGAGCATCTGGTTGAGCGTCTGCTCGCGCTCGTCGTTGCCACCGCCAAGGCCGGCGCCGCGGTGCCGGCCGACAGCGTCGATCTCGTCGATGAAGATGATGCAGGGCGCGTTCTTCTTGCCCTGCTCGAACATGTCGCGCACGCGGCTGGCGCC